>VAZG01000282.1 GCA_005885285.1 Alphaproteobacteria bacterium
GAGGTAGTTCCCCGAATAAAGCTGCAGGCCGGGCTGATCGGTCAAGAGTTCGAGGATTCGTCCCGATCGCGGTGCTTCGAGCCGCGCCGCGAGGTGTAATTCACGAGCGCCATCCAGGCATAAATTGTGGTCATACCCTCTGCCATGCTGCAGCTGGACGTCGTCGCGGCGGATCCGGGCACCGATCGTTGTCGCGGTACGGAAATCGAACGGCGTGCCGGCAACGGGGCGCAGGGGCTCCAGTAGGGGGATCGCGTCAGGATCGATCGCGAGAAAATGCTCGGCGGCGACCGTCAGACGATGGTCGAGGATGTCCGCCCCCGACGCTGCGCCCTCAAGATTGAAGAAGCTGTGATTGGTCAGGTTGACGATCGTGGGACGGTCCGCCTGCCCCACGAAGTTAAGCGATAATTCGGCCGGACCGATCAGACGATAGGTAAGGCGGACGTCGAGCCGGCCGGGATAACCCTCCTCGCCGTCGGCACTGACATGGGCAAGGGTCACGCCAGGCTGCGCGCCCTCCTCGATTTCCACGATCTGCCAGAGTTGCCGGTCGAAACCATCGATCCCGCCATGAAGCGCATGCGGACCGTCATTTGCGGCGAGTTGCACCACCTCGCCTTCGAGCACGAAACGCGCATTGGCAATGCGATTGGCATAGCGACCGATGGTCGCGCCGAAGAACTTCCGATTGTCGAGATAGTCATTAAGCTCGTCATGCCCGAGCACGACGTCGTCGCAGCGACCCTCCGCGTCCGGCACTATCAACGCCTGGAGCGCAGCGCCATAGGTTATGATACGTGCCTCGAAGCCGTTTGCTGCGCGGAGGATCACGCGCTCGACGGCGCTGCCGTCCGGCAACACGCCGAACACATCCCTTGCAACATTTGTCGCTGCATCAACCATGATCAATCTTCGAAGGCTTCGACGATCTGGCGCCGGCCAAGCATGAAAGCATCGGCGACAAGCCGAAGTGGCGTCAGGTCGACATCGCTGGCTTCGGTCGCCGTCAGTTCGACAAAACGGCCGTAAAGCCCGCGATATTCCGTTTCGGCCGCGTCGACCAGGACCTCGCCGCCCGCGACCAGGCGGGCACCACCACCGGAGAGCTCCAGCGGCCCGGCATCCGTCTCGACGCGAATGTCCCAGCTCTGCGGACCGGTCTGCCGAAAGTCGAACGCAGCGTCGATCGGCAGACCTGCCGCATCGGCTAGCGAAAGGCGCGCTGCAATCGGTGCTTCGCGATTAGCGGGAAAATAAAGCTCGGCCGCTGTCACGAACAGCGGTTGCGGCAGGATGCGGGTGAGAATCGAGAGCGCATTGATGCCGGGGTCGAAAACACCAAGCCCGCCCGGTTGCCAGATCCAGCTCTGTCCCGGATGCCAGATGCGGACATCCTCCTTCCAGCTGATGCTCACTGAAGCGATGCGACGCGCTATGAGCCAGCGCCGGGCCGGCTCGACCGCTGGCGCGAAGCGCGAATGCCAGGTCGCGAACAGCGTTCGGCCAGAGCGCGCAGCCAAGGCGATCAAGGGATCGAGTTCGCTTACGCTCGCACCCGGCGGCTTTTCCAGCATCACGTGCTTTCCGGCCGCGATCGCTGCCGCGGCCTGGGCGCGCCGGACCTGCGGCGGAGTGCACAGCGCCACCGCATCGATCGGCGGACCATCGCGCAGCAATTCCTCAAGGGTGCTGAAATGCGGCAAACCTGGAAGTGATGCGTTGCGGCTTGCGATCGCGGCAAGCTTCACGCCATCGGTCGCGCCGATCGCGGGAATATGCTGATCGCGTGCGATCTTGCCGAAGCCGACAATGGCAACGCGCAGCGCCGTCATGGCCAGTCTACCGATTCGACGTTCACATTGGCGCCGGTTGCTGCTTGCGTGGCCACCGGTCCTTCGCGCCGACGCATACCATTGTGAATAACCTCGACGATGGCGGCCGCAGCAGCTTCGGCATCCCCGCCCGCGATCGCATCGACGATGCGCTGGTGCCACAGCAATACCGTCTCGCGATCTTCCCGCTCGACCGGCGCACTGAGCAGGAACGATGCACGTAACGCCGCCTCGATCACGTTTCCGATCGAGCACATGAACAGGTTGCCGGAAGCGTTGACGACGGCGATGTGCAGGGCGAGGTCGGCGTCTGCGAAGCCGACCGAGTCGGACGCCTCGCGCCGCATCCGGTCCATGCTGGCCTGAAGCTCGGCGATATCGGCTTCGGTGCGTCGCATAGCAGCCAGCGCCGCCGCGCGAGGTTCGACGGCAAGACGAATCTCCGCGAGATCGCCAAGGAAACGCTTGTCGATGCCGGCATCGAGATGCCAGGCCAGCACGTCCGCATCGAACATGTTCCAGGCGCCGCGTTCCCGCACCACGGTCCCGACCCGCGTCTTGGTGGTGAGCAGCCCCTTGGCAACCAGCGTCTTCACGCTTTCGCGCAGCACCGGCCGCGACACGCCAAACATCGCGGTCAGTTCGGCGTCGCCGGGCAACCGCACCCCCTCGTCATAGCGTCCGGCGATGATGTCAACGCCGATGCTGCGCGCCACTTCCGCGTGGTTGGAATGGGCGCGTCGCATCGGTATGACGATGACGCGCGACGTCATGGCTTTGCTCCTGCTGTCGCGTTTCCCAATTGCGGTGCTATGACACCTTCCGGCGGCCCATTGCGGGCTCCGGACAAGTATTCCACCGAACCAACGCAACGACTAGTCATATTATTTTACTATTTGCCATCTTGCGCTTAACGCATCGCGATGCCTGGATTCGGCGCGAGGTTCCAATGCCGATCAATGGCCCGGAGAAGGCAACCAGGGAACGCCCGGTGCACTCATCGTGTACACGCTCCCCTCTAACTCGTTGAAACAGCTAAATTCTTGTTCCAATCCATCATGAGCAAGTTTAAGGGAGCTCCAGCCAGTGATCCCGCGGCTATCCCCTGGCATGTGCCCTTATTCGAGCGTATCCGAGAAGAGACGAGACAATTCGGCGCGAACGTCAGCTTGTCGCGGTGGATCGGCACCAGCGCGCCCGCATGTGAAGGCCGCGCAGCTTGACGCAAATGACAAAGCGCGAGCGAGCTCGTCGGATTTGATCTGCGCGAGCGCTTCAGCTTCGATCCTCCCGATGGCCCGCAAGGCGAACAGCAGGCCGGCTTGAAAGCTGTCACCGGCCCCGATTGTGTCCACGACATCGACGGTAGGCGCCTGGACCTCGACTGTGCCCGCCTCTCCATGCCATGCCTGAGCTCCCTTGATTCCGCGCGTAATGACGACAAGACCTGCTCTCGCCTTGATAAGCGACTTGGCTGCCTCCGCATGATCGCTACGGCCATATAGAAATTCAAAGTCGACGTCCGACATCCGCACGATGTCGGCAGCATTGGCAAACGCATGCATTTGATCGATGTAGCGGGCCTTGTGCCTGACCAGATTGGGCCGGCAATTCGGATCAAAGGAGATGGTGACTGATCCGCCGGCGTCCTCGACCATGGCGAGCGCCTCGCCTGCCCCTTGTTCATTGGCAAGCGTCGTCGACCCGACGTGAATCGCCTCGACCTGATCGAAGGGAATGCAGCCGCGCTGATAGATCCAGTTTCGGGACGCCGTCGCCTCGTCATAAAAGGCATATTGCGGCTCGCCCCCAACGTCGCGGACGAACGCGAGCGTCGTCTGGTGATCGCTGCGCGTCGCATAGCGAAGTTCGACCTGCGAGGCCAACGCATGGTCGGCTATGATGCGGCCGAACAAATCAGTCGAGATGCCGCCCACAAAGCCCGCCGGTGCGCCCAGACGCGCGATGCCGACGGCGATGTTGAGACAGGATCCCCCAGCCACAGGTACGGCCGCGTCGCGGCCATCCACGGATTTAACGGGCAGGAAATCAACCAAGGCATCTCCACAACTCAGCAGCATGGCTCTAATTTTTTGCATCAACTCCAGCGATCGAGATGATCTCCCGCATCGCTTCGCGGGTTTCCCGATCCAGCTTTCTCATCAGTCCATGAACCCTTCGCTTGGTCCGGTGGAAGTCAGCCATTCTCGGCCCTGTCGGCTCGCTCAGCCGGCCGATCGCCGACATCGACGCCATTGCTTCGCCGATCGATCCGCAAGATCTCCCCGCGACTGCGCCCAGCATGGCGGCTCCGAGCAGGACGGGTTCCTGCGTTTCGGGGACAGCCACGGTCAGGCCGGTCGTATCCGCCATGATCTGGCGCACCAGCGGGCTTCGTCCTGCGCCGCCGCTGATCACCATCAGATCGCTGTCGACGCCGTGCGACCGAAACGCTTCAACGACGTCCGCTAGCCCATAGGCCAGCCCGCACAGGCCGGCCACGAAAAGCCGTTCCATCGAGCCGATGTCGGTGTCGAGATCGATTCCAGCCACGACTGCCCGGGAGTCGGGGTCGGCGAACGGCGAGCGATTGCCAAGAAACTCGGGCAGAACATGGGTATCGCGGGCCAACAATGCCGCATCGCCCAGGCTTCCCGAACGCGAGATGATGCGCTGCTCGAGAAATTCCAGAATTTCCATGCGTGCGTCACGCGCCGTCACGACCGCCTCGTCATATGCAGGGTGGGACCTGATGAGATGATCGATCGCCGCGCCGGCTGCCGACTGGCCGCCTTCGTTAAGCCAGAACCCGGGAACCATCCCCGAATAGTAGGGACCCCAGACGCCCGGGACGAAGCGAGGTTCGGACGTCGTTGCCATGATGCAAGCCGAGGTTCCCATGATGTAGGCAAGGCGGCCGCACACATCGACAGGCCCGGCCGACTTCTCACGCCCGCCGATCGTGCCGACGCCTCCGGCATGGGCGTCAATCAGCGATGCGCCGACGGGCGTCCCCTCAAGTAGGCCGAAATCCCGTGCGGCAGATTTCGTCAGGCCTGTTGCGAGCGGCGTGCCCGGCGCGACGATCTCCGTTCCGATCTTCGCGCGGGCCTCTAGCGCGAGATCGCCGAGACCGATGCGTTCGAAATAGCTTTTGCTCCAGCGCTGTTCGTGCGCCAGGAAATTCCATTTACAGACCAGCGTACAGATCGAACGCGCCGTCGATCCGGTGGCACGAAAGGAAAGATAGTCGGCGAGGTCGAAGAAATGACCGGCCGAACGATAGGTCGACGGCAGGTGCCGCTTCAACCACAGCAACTTTGGAATTTCCATTTCTGGCGAGATCGAGCCGCCGACATAACGAAGCACGTCGTCACGCGTGTCGTTGACCTCTCGCGCTTCAGCTACTGCCCGATGGTCCATCCAGACGATGACATTCCGTCGCTCGTCGCCGGACCCGCTGACTGTCAACGGACCACCGGTGGGGTCGAGCACCACAAGCGAGCACGTCGCATCGAAACCGACGCCCCGGACAGCGGAAGGCGCCAGCTCGGCCTCCTCCATCGCGGTACGCACCGCAGCGGCGCACGCTCCCCAGATTTCCGAAGACGACTGTTCGACGATGCCGCCCGCTTCATGCCAAACCGTGATCGGATGCCGGGCGGATGCCAGCAAGCTACCCTTCTCGTCGAATATTCCAGCACGCGCACTCGACGTTCCGACATCGATGCCAATAAATGCCTGCCTCATTCCAACCCCGCTCAAGATCAGCGTGATCTACCAGCACGTATAGCCTCCGTCGACGACAACGACGCTTCCTGTCATCAGGCTTGCGGCATCAGATGCCAGAAACAGGACGACAGAGGCAATTTCGTCGACTTCTCCCATCCGGGCCATCGGCGTACCGCCGATCCAGGCATCGTACATCTGCGGGTTGTTTTTGACGAACGCATTGAGGGGCGTCGTGACGTAAGTTGGCGCCACGGCGTTGACGCGCACCCCCCGGGCGCCCCACTCGGCTGCAAGCGATTTCGTGAGATGGTGCACTGCAGCCTTCGAGGCATTGTAGTAACATTGCTCCTGCGGTTTGTTGACGATGAAGCCGGACATCGAACCGATGTTCACAATGGAACCCGACTTTGCGTCCAGCATGTGCTTGCCGAAGGCGCGACAGCACCAGAACGTGCCGTTGAGATTGACGTCGATAACGTTAAGCCAGTGTTCGTCGGTCACTTTGTCCGCGGGCGTTTCGCTCCGGGCAATGCCTGCATTGTTGACGAGGATGTCGATCGTGCCGTAACGGGATGCCACTTGGTCCGCCACCTCGCTGACGCGGCTCGAATTCGTTACGTCCATGACGGCGATCTCGACGTTCAGTCCTTTCACCTTCAGGCTTTCGCAACCTGCCTGGGCGATACCGCCGTCGCGATCGGCGATCACGACTCTCGCTCCTGCCTCCGCGAGCGCTTCCGCACACGCAAGGCCAATTCCCTGACCACCGCCGGTCACGAGCGCGGTTTTTCGATCAAGCCTGAATTTTTCCAGATACATCGCGGTGGTCTTCCTGTTGGCCTATCGGGCATTCGGCGCGTCGCGCAAATGGCGCGCAGCGCTCACGAAGTCCTGATGACGCTCCCCTCCTTGTTGAAGCGGTGCAGGCGAGCGGGATCCGGCGACAGCCACACGCGGTCGCCGGCCTGCAAATTGAGCTCGCCGACATAGCGCACCGTCAGCGTGCCGAGTTTTCCGCCCTCGACATAAAGAAAGGTATCGCTGCCGAGATGCTCGGCGACGGACACCGTCCCCGGCCAGCCTTCGCCGTCCTTGCCGATTTTCAGATGTTCCGGCCTGATGCCGATGATGGCGACGTCGGCCTCGCCGGCCGCCTCGCCCGGCAGAAAATTCATCTTGGGCGACCCGATGAAGCCAGCAACGAAAAGATTCGCGGGGTGCTCGTAGAGCTCCAGCGGCGAGCCGTATTGTTCGATGCGACCCGCGTTCAGCACCACGATTTTGTCGGCCATCGTCATGGCTTCGACCTGATCATGCGTGACGTAGATTGCGGTGGTGGCGAGCTGCTTTTGCAGCTTGGTGACTTCGAGGCGCATCTGGACACGTAGCGCGGCGTCGAGGTTAGACAGGGGCTCGTCGAACAGAAACGCCTTCGGCTCGCGCACGATCGCGCGCCCGATCGCGACGCGCTGCCGTTGTCCGCCGGAAAGTTCAGGCCGAACGCAATGTTGCCGCGGACGCTCATGTGCGGATAGAGCGCATAAGACTGGAACACCATCGACAGGCCGCGCTTGGCCGGGGGAACGTCGACCACATTGCGGCCGTCGATCAGAATTTGTCCGCCGGTGACATCCTCGAGACCGGCTATCAGGCGCAGCAACGTGGTCTTCCCGCAACCAGACGGTCCGACGAAAACCACAAAGGAGCCGTTCTCGATGTTCAGATTGGCGTCCTTGATGATGTTGACCGGCCCGAACGATTTGCGCACTCCTTGCAGCGTGATCTGGCCCATGATGCTGTCCTTTCGCTTGTCTATTTGACGGCGCCGAACGTCAGCCCGCGGACGAGCTGCCGCTGGGTGAACCAGCCGAGGATGATGATCGGGGCAATGGCGAGCGTTGATGCGGCAGACAGCTTCGCCCAGAACAGGCCTTCGGGACTGGAATAGGATGCGATAAATACCGTGAGCGGCGCCGCTTCCAGCGTTGAAAGGTTAAGCGTCCAGAACGCCTCGTTCCACGCCAGAATGAAATTGAGCAGAAGCGTCGACGCAAGCCCCGGAATGGCCATCGGCGTCAGCACATAAATCAGCTCGCGTCCGATGGTTGCACCATCCATTCGCGCCGCCTCGAGAATGTCTTTTGGAATCTCCTTGAAATAGGTGAACAGCATCCAGATGACGATCGGCAGATTGCCGAGGCACAGGATCAAGACCAGGCCCGCGCGCGAGTCCAGAAGGCCGAAGTCGCGGTAGATCAGGTAGATCGGAACCAGAACGCCGACGGGTGGCATCATCTTGGTCGAGAGCATCCAGAGCAGCACGTCCTTGGTCCGCTTCGTTGGCGAAAATGCCATCGACCATGCGGCAGGAACAGCAATGAGCATGGCAATCAACGTCGAACCGCCCGCAATGATGATCGAATTCAGTGCATGATGAACGTAGTCGCTGCGCTCCTGCACCGTCGCATAGTTCTCCGTGGTCCAATGAAAAAACAGGAATTTGGGCGGCATGGCGAACGCATCGAGCTCGCTCTTGAAGCTGGTGAGGAACATCCACAGGATCGGCAGGAAAATCAGAAACCCGAACAGCCAGGCGGCGGCCGTCGACACCCACACGTGTCTCGAAGTTACCTTGCGCGCCATCGCTACACCTCCAGATTCCGCCCGATGATCCGCACCAGAAAGAAGGCCACGATATTGGCGATCACGACCGCGACCAATCCGCCGGCGGAGGCGTTGCCGACATCGAATTGGATCAGCGCCTGCGAGTAGATCAGGAACGCGATGTTGGTGGTCTGCAGGCCCGGCCCGCCGCCTGTCGTCACAAAAATCTCGGCGAACACCGTCAGGAGGAAGATCGTTTCGATCAGGACGACCACCGTGATCGGCCGCGCCAAATGCGGCAAAGTGAGATAGATGAAGGTGGAAAGCGCGCTTGCGCCGTCCATCTCGGCCGCCTCTTTCTGCTCCTCGTCCTGAGATTGCAGGGCGGTGAGCAGGATCAGGGTGGCAAAAGGCAGCCATTGCCAGGCGACGATCAGGATCACCGCAAGCATCGGCGCATCGTTGAACCAATCGATCGGCGTCACGCCGAACAAATTCGAGATCCAGGCGAACAGTCCGGAAACCGGGTGCATCAACAGATTCTTCCAGACCAGCGCGCTGACGGTCGGCATCACGAAAAACGGCGCGATCACCATCAGCCGGACAACGCTGCGCCCGATCACTGGCTGATCCAGCAGCAGGGCGAGCGGTGTGCCAAGAAGGATGGTGATGGCGAGCACCGAACCGACCAGCACGAGGGTATTCCGCAGAGACGTCAGAAAGGCGGGATCGGTCAGGAAATACCGAAAATTTTCCAGTCCAACGAAGCTCCAGTTTTCCGAATCCATAAGCGTATAGTGCAGCGTCGAAAAGTAGATCGTCATCGCGAGCGGGACGATCATCCAGATGAACAGCAGGACAACGGCTGGTGACAGCAGGGCCCGCCCGAGCACCTGTGTCTGCTCGGTTGCCATCACCTGTGTCTGCTGGGTCGCGATCACCTGCTGGGTTGTCATCGCCGCCTCCTGCCGCCCCAAGGACTCCATGAAGGGAACTCGATGAGGAAATTCGATGACGGCTGCCGTCGAGTTCAGGCGGACGGCAGCCAGTTTGGCGGCTTGTCGGGAGAAGATCGCCGCAAGCGCGTGACGCGTTCTACTTGATATAGCCAGCGCGTTTCATTTCACGCTCGGTGGCCGATTGCGCCGCCGCAAGCGCCGCGTCGACCGTGGAAGACCCGGAGAGCGCCGCCGAAAACTGCTGGCCAACGGTTGTGCCGATTCCCTGGAATTCCGGTATCGCCGCGTATTGCACCCCGACATAAGGCACCTGCTTCACGGTCGGGTTATTCGGATCGGCTGCATCGATCGACGCCAGCGTCAGCTTCGCAAACGGCGCGACCTTCAGGTAATCGGGGTTCTGGTAGAGCGAG
>VAZG01000013.1 GCA_005885285.1 Alphaproteobacteria bacterium
GATCCCGATCAGCATGAAGGCGCTGGAGGTACGGAAGCGCGTGGTTTCCTCGATCGCTTCGGCGAGCGAGGCGATCAAATGGGTGCGGTTGAGTTCGCCGGTCAAGGGATCGTGCCGCGCCAGCTTCAAGAGCTGTTCGTCGCGAGCATGGCGTTCGTTGTTGATGCGGACAATGCCTTGGGCGCGCGCCGGCTTGCCATCGGCGCCGGCAAACCAGCAACCGGACTCCTCGATCCAGATCACGGGAGCCGACGTACTGGTTCGCACGCCATATTCGATCCGGTACGGCGCACCGTCGCTGCCATGCACCGGCGGCAATTGGGAAAGCGCCTCTGAGCGGATCGAGCGCCTGGGCTCGATCAGCTTGGCAAAGTCCGCCCCGCTCGACAGCAAGGCAGGGGGGATATCCGCAAACACCGCGCCGACATGATCGCTCCAGTTGATCGCATCGGTCGCAATGTCCCAGACAAAGGCGGCCTGGCCGAGCGAAGCCAGGATGGCCGAGGTCTGCGGCAGGGCGGTTGTCACGGTCGCCTCGTTTCGAGACATGGCCGGGTGATTCCTTAAGCTTCAGAATAGGGCCCGTTGCACGGCTGACCCTAAGTGAAGTTCATAAATAATCTGGAAACCACGTTTTTACAGGCACCAGGAACAAACCGGCGGGAAACGGTATAGGACTTGCGAGGTTCAAACCGTAACGGGGCTAAGCGTCCCAAAATGTGACGGTTTGCAATGTCCGGCGTCAATGACCAGCGAATAGAGGATGGCGTCTTCGAGGACGTGGAGCCCGTCTGCGTCGCTTTAGTACCTCTTGCGGCGCCGGTGCAATGGTTGTCCAAGCTGCCGCTGCCGCGGCCTGACCCGACCTTCATTACCCATCTCATCGCGAGCGCCGAGCGGCTGCCGCAGCCATGCGGCTGTCGCCGGGCCACACCGGCGGACGCACAATTGGCCTACGCCCCGAGCCGGCATCAGCACCCGGGCACTGGGTTCCAGACCCGGCAAGTCATCTAGCAACAGAGTCGTCCAGCCACCGGATTAACGCGACGGCCCCTCGGGCGAGGGGTGCGTACCGTTGCCCGGTTGCAGCTCTGGCGATGGGACTTCCGGCGAGGCTGCATTTGAAGAAGCGCCCGCGGGCTGGGGACGGCTTTCCTCGGGATGGCGTTGCTCGGGAACGCTCGGCTCGGGACGTTTCGGCTCGGGAAGATTCGGCTCGGGCAAGCTCGGCTCGGGCAGGCTCGGCTCGGGATGGTCACGCAGGATCGATTCGGCGACCGAAGTTGCTGGCGGCGTTGGCGGCGGCTCGGGCGGCCGATCGAATTGAGGTTCCGCTGCAGGCGCCATCGTCTTCGCCCGTGCGCGTTGCCGGGGAACGCCGGCACCTTGCGCCACCTGCACGGGGCGCCGCGCGCGCAACGTAATGCCGGACAGGAAATCGGCCATGGCGAGCAGCACGAGCAGGAAATAGGTCGAGGTGCCGAACTTCGGCCACAGCACGAATTCGGCCGCTGCCGCTCCGAACAGGATCAGCGACAGCAGATGATCGGTAAGATATTTCGCGCCGGGACGCGCGCCCTTGAAGACCTCGAGCAGCAGCATCAGAATGCCGAGCGCCAGCAACAGGTCGCTCAGCGTCACCGACCATTCGCTACCGGAGACCAGCGTCAACCTGACCAGCGGATCGGCGAAGGAGACGCTGGGCATCAACAAGACGATGATGTTGTAGATCGCGAGCGGAATCAGAAGCAGCGGGAAACCGATCATCGGCGCGGCTTTCTCTCAAGCAGGGCTTCACAGGCGGCGCGCCATCCGCTTCGCCGCCGGGGACCGTCTTACCTCACGCGTTGGCCGGATTGGGGCGGGGATCGTCGATCCCAACAACGCATCCACAATCCGGAAGGTCCAGCCCGATCAGGATTCTTTCTTCGCTTTGAGGACCTGACGGCCCTTGTACATGCCGGTCTTGAGATCGAGATGATGCGGGCGGCGCAGTTCGCCGGAATCCTTGTCCTCGGCATAAGTCGGCTTCTTCAACGCGTCCGCCGAACGGCGCATGCCACGCCGCGAGGGCGATGTTTTTCTTCTGGGAACGGCCATATCGGTGTCCTCAAGGGTGTTTCGGGGCATCGTCCGCGAAGCGGACGGCTCAGCGCCTGACAGCGCAAGCCGGGATGCCGATCAAGGCCGCGCTTATAGAGGATGGAGTTACGCAAAGCTAGGGTCCGGCGCGGCAAAAGCGCGCGAAAATCGGCTCAAAAGCCGTGATTTTCGCTCCAGCATCTGGCCAAGCCGGCCGACTGTGCCCGCGCCATATAGGTCCCCGCAAGGCGGCGCACGCCGGGACCGGGATTGCGGGCGCTGCGCTTGAGCGGATTGGGCAGGATCGCCGCCAGCAGGGCCGCCTCGCGCGGCGAGAGGTTCGAGGCCGGATGGCCAAAGGCGTAAGCGCTGCCCGCCTCGGCGCCGAACTGGCCGGACGGGCCAAGCTCGGCGATGTTGAGATAAATTTCCAGGATGCGCCGCTTCGGCAGCACGAAATCGATCCACAGCGCCAGCGGAAACTCCAGTACTTTGCGGATCGGACCAGGGATCGGCCACAGAAACAGATTTTTCGCGACCTGTTGGGTGATGGTGGAAGCGCCGCGAATTTCGCCACCATCCTGCGCATCCTCGATCGCCTCGCGCAAGGCACCCAAGTCAACGCCGTGATGCTTGCAGAAATGAGCATCTTCCGCCCCAACCACCGAACTTGGCAGCGGGGGCGAAATCGCATTGAAATCGATCCATTGCCGCGCGACCGGCTTGCGCGTCGTCCAGCGCCACAACATAAGCGTCGAGACCGGATGGCCGGTACGATAAAGGGGCGTCACAAGATAGGGCAGCAACACCGCAGCCAGCAAAATCAGCAGCAAATTTCGGGCAAGGCGCAAATTCGATGTTTCGCGTTCGAAATCCTAAAGCCGCAGCCTCGTAATGGACCGGGATAGAAGTGACATCTCCATGATTTTTCCTGACTTTTTCAAGCAGTTTTAAGGCGCCGGCGATCTTCCACGCGCGATTGACGAAGCCTGTGCCATAAAGGATTGTCCGGCCAAATTGATCTGGAGCCTTGTTGATGACCGTGACTGCCGTACCCGATTTTGCGAAGCGACTGGACCAGACCGCGGAGGACACCGAAGCCCTGCTGGCAAGGCTTCTTGCGGACGCCGCATTGCCCGACGAGATCGTGAGGCCGAAGCGGCTGATGGACGCCATGCGCTATTCGACCCTCGGCGGGGGCAAGCGGTTGCGGCCGTTCCTGGTGGTCGAGAGTTCGGCCGTGTTCGGCGTGGCGCACGAGGCGGCGCTGCTTGCCGGCGCCGCGCTCGAATGCATCCACTGCTATTCGCTGATCCATGACGACCTGCCGGCGATGGACAACAGTGACCTGCGCCGCGGCCGACCGACGCTGCGCAAGAAAACCGACGACGCCACCGCGATCCTGGCCGGCGATGGGCTATTGACGCTCGCTTTCGACATCGTAACCCGCGACGAGATCCACCAGGACCCGACGGTGCGGCTTTTGCTGACGCGGGCGCTGGCGCGGGCGTCAGGAATTGGCGGCATGGTGGGCGGCCAGATGCTCGACCTCGCCGGTGAAGGCCGCTTCGGCGACCGCGAGCCGGTCGACGTGGCGCGGCTGCAGCAGATGAAGACCGGCGCGTTGTTACGCTTTGGCTGCGTCGCGGGCGCAATCCTCGGCCAGTCCTCACGGCAGGAATATCAGGCGCTGGACGATTACGGCCGGGCGCTTGGCGAAGCCTTCCAGATCGCCGACGACCTGCTCGACGTCGAGGGCGACGCGGCGGCGCTCGGCAAGCAGACCGGGCAGGATGCAGCGCTCGGCAAGACCACCTTCGTCACCCAACTGGGGATCGAGGGCGCCAAACAGCGCGTCCGCGATCTCCTGGGCCGCGCCGATTCCGCGCTGTCGATCTTCGGCGCCAGGGGCGATGTGCTGCGCGCCGCCGCGCGGTTTGTCGCCGATCGCAAGAACTGAAGGCGTCCGATGGCGGACCGGGAAACTGAGGATCCTCGTCTTGTCCGCTTCCGCAAGATGTCGCGGCCGGTCCGCGTGGTCTATGCACGGCCACGCACCTTTATTTCGATTGCGACCGGCATCGCCGTGTTCTTTCTGCTGCCGGGTTCACAGCGGCTAGTGACGCGGCTCTTGATCGCCTGGGATATTTTCGCAGTCCTCTATCTGGTGCTGGTCTTCATCATGGTGACGCGCAGCGGTCTTGCGCACATCAAGCGCAATGCCGCGCTGCAGGATGACGGCCGCTTCCTGATCCTGCTGGTCACCGCGCTTGGCGCCTTCGCGAGCCTCGCGGCCATCGTGTTCGAGCTTGGCGCGTCCCATCATGGCGTGCCGGAACTTGCATTGGCGACGGTGACGATCGCGTTGTCATGGGCGATCGTGCATACGGCATTTTCGCTGCATTATGCCCATGAGTACTACCGCGGAGCCAAGCCGGGCGGCTTGCAGTTTCCGAGCGGCGACCAGCACGACCATGCCGACTATTGGGACTTCGTGTACTTCTCGTTCGTGATCGGCATGACCGCGCAGGTCTCCGACGTCGGCATCACCGACAAGATCATCCGCCGCACCGCGACCGTGCACGGCGTGATATCGTTTGTGTTCAACACCGCTTTGCTGGCGCTGATGGTGAACATCGCGGCGAGCGCGATCTGAGGCCGTGCCGTAGAACGGGTCGAGCGCTTCGGCCTTCGCTCGTTCGACCTAACTGCGGACAAGCCACGAACCCATCGTGCTTGCCTGAACGAGGATGGGTTTCGCTGGCGGCTGTGTCTAGGGGCACACACCCGACATTATGGCCTGGTATGAATTGCAACCCACCGCACGTTCTGAACCCGTCAGCGGCCGGCCTGTAGACGATTGCGCTGGACCAGTCGGCGTTTGAGAACGCCTGACAATAGCTTGCTTTGCTTGCGGAAATTGCCTTGCTTCCGGCCTGTCGCGCTTAGCGACCGGCTTGTTGGCGCGGCGCTTCTCGCATTCATTGTCATCATTGAGGAATGTGCCGTCGGCACAGACGATCCTGGTGCAGTGGTCGCCATCGGCCTTGTAGCCGTGCTCGCAGACTAGCGGGCACACCCGCGATTGTTTTTGCCTGATCACGTCGAGCGTGTCGGTGCTCGCGGTCTTGACGTCGAGCTTCATTCCGGCGTTGCGGTTGAACGACGATAGCGAACGCTGCGATTCCGCGTTCCAGTCGCCGTCGGCGGCACCGGAGAGGCAGCCGACCCGGCGCAACTCGAGCTGCACCGATTTCGTGATATCGGCCGGCGTCCGGCCTGCGGTCAGCGCCGCGACGTTGGTGGCTTTGTCGGGGGCCGACGAGGCGGCTGCGCGGCTGTCCCCACCCGTGGCAGCATTGCTCGCGACAATTTGAGTGTCGGCCGCCTTGTCGGCGCGGTTGCGTTCGGCCGCGGCGGCTTGATCCTGAGCGACCTGTTTGGCCTTTTCGGCGGCAAGACGCGCCTGCTCGGCGGCTTTCGCGTCGGCTTCGGCCTTGACTTGCGCCTCCTTTTTCGCGCCCTCGGCGGCGAGCCGTGCCCGTTCCTGCTCGGTCTGCTTGGCCTTTTCGGTCGCGGCGACGCGGGCATCCTCAGCCGCGACCTTGTCGAGCTGAAGTTTGGCGAGGCTTGCATAGAAGCCGTCGGGATATTGCGCGAGGAAGGCATTAAAGGCGGCGCGGTTGCCGATCTGCAACGCCAGTTCGTAGTCACGGCGCGCGTCGGCCTGGGGGTTCGGCGCGGGCTCGGACGCCCGCGACGCCGCGCGGGCCGGTGCCGGGACCAGCGGCACGTCGTCGCCGCCGAGCGAGCCATAGACGAACGGCTCCTGCCGGTTGGAAGTAGCCTTAAGCACGTCATCGCGCACGAAGCCGAACGCCCGGCGTATGTCGAGGCCCGGCGTCGCCAGATGTTTTGCAAGCGCGATCGTGAAAGGGCTGTTCTTGGTATCGCCGTCGAGTGCGGTCGAACCCGCCTTTGCGGAATAGGCGATCAGCATGTTCGGGCTGGTCGGTTCGATCTGGGCAAGGCCGCGCCCGATCGCGCGCGAGGCAACCGTCCGCTTCATCTGCTTGGCAAAGGGATTGTCGCGGCAGGCGTCAAGGATCACCAACCGAAGCTGCTTGGCGGGTTCGACCGCGACCAGCACCCGGTCCAGCGAAAGGGCCTCGTCGTAGACGTCGGTGTCGCGCTCCAGTTTCGCGTCAACGGGAATCAGATAATTCGCGCCATCGACCTCCATGCCGTGGCCGGCGTAATAGACCACGGCGATGTCGGCGTCGCGCGCGGCATCGGAGAAGTCGCGCAACGCCCGGCGCGCCTCGACGGCCGAAAGATCGTGGCGGGAATCGACGACGTCGAAGCCGGCACCCTTCAAAGTGGCCGCCATGATCGCGCCGTCATTGATGGGGTTCGCGAGCGGCGGCACGTTCTGATAGGCCGAATTACCGATGATCAGTGCCACCCGTTTTCCCGCCCAGGCCGGCTCGCACACCAAGAGCAGCGCGGCGGCAAGGAAGAATCCGCTCCACCTCGCAAATCCAGGCGAATTGATCATGACACTTCCCCGACGTTTCATAGTACGAGAGCCTACCTACCAGAACCCGGCTGCCGGCCTTGTGAGCCGGATCACGAACCGGGATCTCGACCGGTCAGACGATGGAACCTGTTACATTGGTATCCGCCGGCCGGCTTGGGGTTCGCCCTTTGCTATCAGGTTTTTTCGGTTCAAAATGGGCCGACTACCGAAAATCCGCAGGGAGGTGAGCGATGCGCGGCGTTGTCTTTCACGGCGAACGCGAACTGGAACTGATGCAGTTCGAGGACCCCACCCCCGATGCCCACGATGTCATCGTCGAAATGAAGGCGTCCGGCATGTGCGGCAGCGACTTGCATCAATATCGCCGCCCGAAAGGCCAGACCCAGGCGAGCGGCATTCCGATGCGCGAGGGCCCTGTCATCGCCGGCCACGAGCCCTGCGGGGTCATCGTCGCGATCGGTGCGGCCGTCGATGCCAAGCAGGCGCGGGTCGGCCAGCGCGTGATGGTGCATCACTATCAAGGCTGCACGCAGTGCAACCATTGCCGCGCCGGCTGGCAGCAACTCTGCCAGGAGGTCCCGGTCAAGGTGTACGGCAATAACGCCCATGGCGGCCATGCGAACTACCTGAAAGTGCCGGCCAACACCTTGGTAGCCCTGCCGGACGAGTTGTCGTTCTCGGCGGGTGCAGCGATCGCGTGCGGTTCGGGCACCGCCTATAGTGCGCTGCGCCGGATGAACCTTTCGGGCAACGACACCATCGCGATTTTCGGTCAGGGCCCGGTCGGGCTCGCCGCCACGCAATATGCCAAGGCGATGGGCGCCCGGGTGATCGCCCTCGATATCAGCCCACAGCGGCTCGAGCGCGCCAAGGCGTTCGGCGCCGACGCCGTGGTCGATCCCGGCTCGAACGATCCGGTCACCGCGATCAAGGATCTCACCCATGGGCGCTACGCGGATTTGACGCTCGACACCTCCAGCAATCCGGATGCGCGGCTGAACGCGATCCGCTCTACCAAGGTGTGGGGCACGATGTGCTTCGTGGGCGAAGGCGGCAACGTCCACATCGACGTCAGCCCGCATCTGTTGCGCCGGCAATTGACGCTTGTGGCGTCATGGACCTTCTCCAACATCATTCAAGCCGATTGCGCACGCTTCTCCGTCGAGCGCGGCATCGATGTCGACAAACTCTTCACCCATCGATGGAGCCTCGATCAGGCGGAGGAGGCCTACAAATTGTTCGACAAGCAGGTCGACGGCAAAGGCGTGTTCTTGATGTGACCTTGACGCGAACAGGAGAACTTGGCTGTGAGTCATGACCGATCGACCGCCGAAGCCGTGGTCCAGCACTATTTCGACGCATTGTACGAAGGCGATGCCGACAAGATGGGCGAGGTGTTTCACCCCACGGCCGACCTGCGCTGGGTGGAGAAGGGCGAATTGAAAATTCTCACCGTGCCCGATTGGCTGGCCTGGATCAGGAAGCGGCCTTCGGCCAAGGCGGAAGGCAAGCCGCGCGAGGATTTCATCGTCACCATCGACCGCTCCGATGATAACACCGCCTTTATCAAGGCGCGTTGCCAGTTGCCGCCGCGATATTTCACCGACTATCTGGTGGCGATGAAATTGCAGGACGGCTGGCAGATCGTCTCGAAATCCTACCGCTACGATCTGCGCGAATAAGGATCGCTAGATTGACCTCGCCCGGTTTCCGCGCCAATGGAAGCCGCGGAGGTTTTCGAGGCCGTGGAAGCCAAGTTCCAGATATTTTTGATCCTGCTCGGCGTGCTCGCAGGCACGGCGCTGCTCGCCCGACGAGTCAACATCGCGCCCGCGATCCTGCTGCTCGTAGCCGGCATCGCGCTCGCCTTCGTCCCCGGCATGCCCTCCTTGGAACTGCCGCCGGAATTGGTGTTGCTGGTGGTGCTGCCGCCCTTGATCTATTCGGCCAGCGTCGCCATGAGCTGGCGCGAATTCAGGCACAATCTGCGTCCCATTATCCTGCTTGCTGTCGGCTGCGTAATCTTCACCGCGTTCGCGGTCGCGGCTGCGACGCATTATCTGATCGGCCTGCCGTGGGGCACGGGCTTTTTGCTGGGGGCCATTGTCGCGCCGCCGGACGTGGTGGCGCCGCTCGCGATTGCGCGCAAGCTTGGCCTGCCGCGGCGTATTCTCGTCGTGCTCGAGGGGGAGGGACTGGCCAACGACGCCACCGCGCTGATCCTCTATCGCTTCGCGGTGGTGGCGATCTCGACCGGCACATTCTCGCTGTCGACAGCATCCGGCACCTTCCTGGGCATCGTCGCCGGCGAAGTGCTGTTCGGCGTTGCTGTCGGCTGGCTCTCTTTGCGGGCTCGCCATCGCGCCTGCGATCCGCAAATCGAGATCACGCTGTCGCTGATCACGCCCTATATCGCTTATTGGCTGCCCCAGCATTTCGGCGGCTCCGGCGTGATCGCGACCGTCGCCTGCGGGCTCTACATGAGCTGGAACGGGCCGCTGTTAATCTCTTCCGCCACGCGGCTGCAGGGCATCTTCTTCTGGGACCTCGTGATCTATTTGATTGAAGGCCTGCTGTTCCTGCTGACCGGCTTTCAAATGCGCTCGCTGTTCGAGAAATCGAAAGCGTTTCCGCTTGACGACATCCTCTCGGTCACCGCCCTGGTCGTAGTGATCATCGTCATCGCGCGCTTTGCCTGGGTTTACCCGGCGACCTACCTGCCGCGGATGATAAGCAGAGCCTTGCGCGAGCGCGACCCCTCGCCGCCTTGGCAATGGGTCTTCATCCTGTCGTTCACCGGCGTCCGCGGCGCCGTCTCGCTCGCCGCGGCGCTGGCGCTGCCATTGGCGCTGGCGAGCGGCGAGGCCTTTCCCTACCGCGACCTGATCCTGTTCGTTTCCTTCGGCGTCATCATTATCACCCTGGTCGGACTGGGGCTGGGATTGCCGGCGGTGGTGCGATGGCTCGGCGTCGCGGAAGCCATTATCCGACGAGGTGGTCAAGCTGTTGCGGGCGCGCCACGAGATCCGCGTCAACCAGTTGCCGGATTCGCTTGACCCCGACGCGCACGAGGTCACCGCGACCGGAATGGCGCTGACTCGGGAATTGATATCGGCGGAACGAAAATTCATCCACGTCCTGCTGCGCGACGGCAAGATCACCGACGAGATCAGGCGGCGGATCGAGCGCGATCTCGATCTGGAGGAAGCGAGCCTCGCCAACCGCGAGTATCGGAAGATACCGTTGTGAGGTGAGGATTCGAATGTCAAACAGCCAAGAGGATACGACTCCGCATTTCCGCGGCGCGACGCGCCCGGGTTGATCCAGAGTCGCTCCTCGAAAATAAGAGGGCGCAAGGGAAAGCCGGGTGCGCGATGCACCCGCAGCCTCGCGCGCAAACAAAAAGCGCACGAGCGTAGTCGCCACAGGTTCACCGAAACAATCCGGCCTTCCCTGCGCAATGGTTCTACGGCTTATTCTGCGCTCTCCCCGGTGACCGGGCTCTTTTGCCACCGTCGCTTGCGGATTGTTCACCCGCAAACTTGACGCCAGCATCGGGGCGTCAGGACCACACAGCTTTGCCGTACGCATCAGTGCCGCTCGTCTTGCGTCACCAACGCGTCCATCGCATCCCGCACCCAACGTCCGTGACGATCGCGATACGTCCCTCTTGTGGGCACGGGACAAGCGGAAACATGGTGCTGATTTGGGGTGTTCGGCAATGCCGTCGCCATGCGACAGATTAACACGACGGGCAAATTACGCATGACACGCATGCGCGATTTGCGACCGGGTGAATCAAACCGCCGCACTGGCTGCGCAGCGAACAGCATCGTTGTTCGATTTGCTCGTCCAAATGGGCAAGTCTTGCGGTGATGCGGAATGTCGCGATGGGCCACAAGCAGTCGATGTTGGCGATCACGACGGTCCCAGCGTGCGCGCACTAAAATTGCGATTTCGTTTTCGATTCTGCTTTCGATTTCGGGCTACTTTGCCCCAGGCGTGGCTCTGTCCCAGCCAGTAGCCGCTGAATGTTGGCACGATGGAGCACGATCACGTAAATGCTGCCTGCAATCACCAGTAACCGATAGGGCAACGGTTGCTCCAAGCCGCAGATGAGGGCGATCGCAGTCAACGCCGCTACCATCGAACTAAGGGAAACAATCCGAAAAATAGCCAGCACAACGCCAAAAGCCGTCGCACACCTAAACCTACTGGCCAAGACATCGCCAGCAACACGCCTAGCCCCGTCGCAGCGGATTTGCCGCCTGTGAAATTCAACCAGATCGAACGACTGTGCCCCAACAACGCGGCAAGTCCGGCCAAGCAAACCGCCCAAGGCACCCAGGTTTGCAGATCAAATGTTGTCGGTGGCGTGACGGACGGCAATGTGTAGAACCAATGATAAAACCAGCGCGCGAAGACGATCGCCCCCACTCCTTTCAGCACGTCCACCAGGAGTACCACCAACGCCGGCCATTTCCCCAGGGTTCGCAACGCGTTCGTTGCCCCAATGGATTTGGAGCCATGCTCGCGGATATCAATGCCCTTGAGCAGTTTCCCCGCCAGATAGCCCGTGGGCGTAGAACCGAAGAGATAAGCGATCGCCCATCCAACCACACTCGCTGTCCAGAAAACCATGGGATTCACTTCGACGCTCTACTTTCAGGCAATCATCGTTTGGTCGTCTACCTCTTTGACCGCCATGAGTCATTTTCGGGAAATACGGTGACAGTGCTGGACTGCAGTAATTCTCTGTCACCGTAATTCGCTCGCCCGAAGCGCCCTGCGCGCCCGGGAGAGTTCTGGACCCTTGCCTTCTGGTTTGTAACGCGTTACGTTGTAACGCGTTACGGAGTGAGAAATCCAATGGCGGCGCCAGCCGAGAGGATGAGGATGATGCGGCAGCGGAGGCGCGCACGGGGCCTGCGCGAACTGCGTCTCGTGGTGGCCGATGCCCGCTCGCGGGCGGTGCGACGACGAGTGGCGAAGCAGGTCGCCGGTCTCGACCCTGATCGCGAGCGCGACGCGCTGCACTGGATCGAGTCAGTCTCCGAGTTTGACACAGATGCAACGCGGTGACGTGGTGATTGTTGCCGCGGCGGGCGACTATGGCAAGCCCCGCCCGGCGGTCATCGTGCAGACGGACGCCTTTCCGGAGAACCATGCTTCTGTGGTGGTCTGCCAGTTGACGTCCGAGTTGGCGGACGCTCCGGATTTTCGCATCACTATCGAGCCAAAGCCTGAAAATGGATTGCGGCTCGAATCTCAGGTGATGGCCGACAAGCCGGTCACCGTGAGGCGTGAACGGATCGGGCAGAAGATCGGGCGTCTCGGCAACCAGGATATGGCCCGGCTCGGAATTGCTTTGGCGTTCGTCTTCGGCCTTGCGGATTAGCAATGCTTCCGGTCCAGTCGACGGACCGCAAGAATCTCGTGCGGCCCTCGGCGGCTTTTTCGAACGCCTCGGCAACGACATCGTGCAAAATCGTACAGTGGCGCACGACGGCCGATGCAAATGGGCACTATAGTTTCGCCATGGCGCTATGAGACGGCAGCCAACCAAGCGCTCGGGCCGCACAAGCTGCGACGGCCTGCGATCTTGCGCTACGCCTCGCCTGCCTTCCCGATTTCGGATGGTCCGGCTGCCCTTCGATTGCGGTCATTTCGATCAATCCCGGTAATGGCGTGATGGGCCAATTCCGGACTCTGCCTCTTAGTTCTCGTGAGAAATGTTTGAGCCGGCCTATCTGAATTCTTGCCCATATTTGAGAGCGATCGCGTTGATCTGCTCCCGCGTCAATTCCTTTCGCGGTTCGCCGGGCCGGCTGCAGGTTTCGCGAAAGAAGCCGTCGAGGCCTGGGGGTACCATGATCCACAGCAGAACCAGTTCCTGGTCCGGACTACTGAAACCATGCCACGTGTTCTTGGGTATGAAAATCGTTCCACCTCTTTCGCAAGAGCAACGCACATCGTTGAGTGTGACCGTGCCACTGCCCTCCAGAACGTAGAAGGCTTCGTCTTTGTGGAGGTGTCGGTGAACCGGAATGCCCGAGCCCTTGGGCAGCTGCTGCGTGCCCAGTCCAAGATTATTGGACCCCGTTATGGGGTCGACCTTGATGAAGATATTGCCGCCATCACGAAAATGGATCAGGTGTTCACCCTCTCCGGCACCAAGCACATAGCACTGCGGCACCGGTTTGTGCGACTCCTTGCTGTTTGGCATCTCGCGTGCTCCATCGGCTGATATTCAACAATGAAAAACCTACAATAGCAGATGCTGCACCACGAGCTAAGCTCCGGGATTACGGCGACAGGAATTACGTCTTCCCGACATCCGGTTGCCCTTCGATAGCGACCTTGCCGCTCCCCGGATTGGAGTGAAGCGCCAGGACTGGGCTATGTCCGTTCGTCGCATCGGAGCGCTCGAATATGCGAAACCTATTTTGTGTTGCCTCCACCGGAGGGTTGCTCCCACTTTCCTTCCAGCTTCTGCTCAAAAATTTGCTCGGCAACACCTTGATGAACTGTCGCGAAGTCCTGCAGCGGGAGCGAAGCAATCACCGTCCTGACGTTGAAATTCACCCCCTCGACGGAAAGCATTCGGCCGGAGTCTAGTTGATGAATGAAAGTCGGGTCGGCGACAGTCGCGGCCACGCATCCGTTGGCGAAGCAAATCGTGTAAGGAACCTGCATTGAGGCGCTCTTGTCGACCGTCAGCTTGATGCCAGGCTGGAGAAAGAATTCTGACGGTATGAAAACTTGCAGCCTTGCGGCAGGCGCATTTTCTCGTTCGATTAAGTCGACCCTGAGGATGACCTGACCCAGATCGGATTTGCCTTCGATGGTTGTGCGGCAAACCATGTTCGTATCTGCACCCTGCACACCCCGGAAGCACAATTTCTTCCAGCGAGAGTAGGTAAGGTCCGGATGCTTCTGTTGTCCCCGCGCCGCGATCTCGGCCTCGGAAAAATCGCCCGTCGCGGGCACATCACCAAACGGGACGACTTGTTGCGCGCCGCTAACTGTCCCGGCCATTGAGATAAACATTGCGATGGACGTGGCCGCGATCGACCGGCGCACTCCCGGACCATCAAATGATCGAACGGTGTGAAGCTTCATCGCAGAACACCTCCGACAAACAGGCGGGTCGCTCTCTATCGATGGTTCTTTAGAAATTCGCTGACCAGTGGGGCCCAGATTGGAACAGCATCAGCAGAGTCGATCAAAAAGTGGCCGTCTTCTCCGAAATCCGGCAGCAGGTGATACTCGACATTGCCGCCAGCAGCTTGAAAAGCTGCAGCCAATCGCTTCGAGAGATCGGGCCCGAAATAACTGTCGTTATGGGTGTAAATCCATAACATTGGTATGCGGGCCGTTCGTCCGAACTGGGCCACCGCTTCGACCAAACGGTCCGGCGCACAATTATTGTTGGGTTTGCCATTGAAATGGCCGCCGCGACCAGCCTCGAAGCCGATGATAGCGCGCACTGCTTTTGGATTCTGACTGGCAAGTGCGATCGCGCCCCAGCCGCCACCGGATTGACCGACAACGATGACTTCACCCTGCTTAATGAATGACTGAACCGACATGTAGTCGATGACCCACATGTCAAGCGATGCAATCGCTAGTCCAGCATCTCGGAAGTTGGCATCCGAACAATTGCCGACAGCTGAGAAGAAGAGCCCGAACAGACCTCGCTCCGGCTTTTCGATCGCTGTCGCGCCGTAACCTGGACGCACAGGCGCAACGACCACATAACCCTGCCTCGCGAACCAAAGTCCGGCGTCGCGAAACTCGATCACGGGAAAGTAGCTCCGTTCCCTTGGATCAAGGGAAACTCCGTGGTTCATCACCAGAAGGGGGAAGGGACCATCCCCCGCAGGGCGGATCATGTATGCCAACATCGGGAGGGGTGACGGAATTGCCCACATCTCCTCGCGGAGTTGCGAGACCAGGGTGTTCTCTGATTTTTGATCGGATGCGGCGCTGGCCGAGTTGGGCAGCAGCAGGACCAGCGTAATGAGCTGTAGGAAACGCTTCATAGGCCACTCGTGCATACGTACGCGGTTGGACGAGCCCACTGCTCCCGCGCAACGGTAGTCTGAGCCCGACCAGAACGGTACGCTATGCAAAATCGGCCAATGATGGATCTCAGTCGGGTCTTTGCCGGCCAAACCGTCGGCATCAGTCTCATGGATTATGAATTGGGCTACTTCCACGATGAGACATGCAGGCTCGAACCACTCGCAGACCCCTTCGAGCCGAAAGTGTTACCCATGTCTCCGATATGAAACGTAACCTATGTGTCCGGAACGGACCTGTACCGAAGTGGCGCGCCCGACACGATTCTAACATTCGGCCACCGGCGCTCCTGGCAGCTTTGCAAAACAGGGCACCTTGAGTGCAGCCGTAGTCGGGCGGCCAGAAATCAGTTTCCTTGATTCGTGTTGCGGCCAGCGCTCCCACACGACCAGGGGCGGCGGCATTCTTCGGACCGCCAAATGCGCGCTTCAACCGAGTTAGATGGTTCGGACCTTCGACGATCTTGCGGTTCTTTTCGCCACGCTATGGTCGTCCCGCACAGCCAGCCGGTTGCGCTTCTTGACGTCCGATCCCGCGCGAGGAACTGTGGTCCCGCGGTGAGCGGCATATTCCTTGCCGTCGAGCGGTGCCAGATGCGGCGGATCTTTATCGAGATACGGCCGCCCGATTCCAAACTCCCTCTCGTGGTCGTCGAGCCACTTCCAGAGGTTTTCAGTGGAAACCAATCGCTGCGCCCGCGTCCCGCCTTTGATGCTCACGACATCGGCCGCAAGGCCGTGGCCATAGCCGCCGCGGAAACTCCCGCCATGGTACGACCTGTCAGTCGCCGCCTTGAGACCGCTTGCGATCGATTGACGGTAGTCATCGCGGAACGCGCTGGTGATGCCAGGTGACAGCCCGGCCTCCTCCGCCGCGTAAAGCGCGTGAAAGAGCTTCAGTTTGAAGCTCCGATCCATGCCTCCGATCACGTAGTCCATCATCGGCAGGCCGGCTTTTTCCGCCGCCTTCGGATCCTTCCACGCGAAATCCTCATCGACGAGTTTGGTGAAGGTCTTGGTGACAGCGACCGTTTTGCCCTTCTTCTTGACCGTCACTTTCCGCCGCTCAAGCACCTTGATGGTGTCCTCCTTGAGGGTCCGCCGGTAGAACTCCCACAAGTATCGATCGATGCAGATATCCGCGACCAGGCACTCGTCGACGATTTCGATCGGACTGACACCCTGCTTCGCGCCGCCCGGCATCGGATCAGGCGCGCTCGCCATCGCCGCCTGCGCCAATGGCTCTTCGCGCGGCAGCATCTGCGACGAATCGGCCGACGCGGTCTTGACGACCGGTTCCAGCTCGTCCGAGGCCACCGCCTTGTCGGTCGCCGTCTGGTCGGTCGCAGTCAGGGAATTGGAGATCGTCGCCGTGCCGGCTTTTTCGACGGCGGCGTTGCCCAATGCGGTTGCCTGCGGCACGTCCGCGAACTCCGCGTCGGCGGTGAGAGATGCTGCGCGGCGATCCCCGTGCTCGATGCCGGTCAAACCGAAGCCGGCAAGCCAGGCGACGACCCAACCCGCAAGAACAACCGTTCCGCAAATCGCCGCCACAGTCGCAAATCGCCGTGGGTTCATGATGCCGTCGCCTCCAAGGCTGATACGACGGCGCTGATTTTTCAGGTCAAGATATCAACGCGCAATGGCCAATAGTGCAGATGGTCATCTTTTCCCAAAAGATGTTGCCCGAATGCAACTCTCCGCTGTGGCGCCGAAATAACCGGAAAGCAGTCCATCCTTCTCCCCAGTTTAAATATGTGGCTCGCAACGGGCTTGCTTCAAGGCCCGGGTCATCCGGTAGAAACGCCGACCGAAGCCACAACCTTACGGAGGCGCGAGAAATGTGCGTGTTGTTGTCGACGTGCGGTTCGCGCGCGGCCGAGTTGGTCGCCGCGAGAAGGAGCGGAGTGTGGCGATGATCGACCATGCGGTGGTGATCGTCGGGGGAGGTCCGACGGGGCTGATGTTGGCTGGCGAGTTGGCGTTGGCGGCCGTTGACGTTGCCATTGTCGAGCGGCGCGCCAGCCAGGACCTCGCCGGCTCGCGTGCAGGCGGTCTGCACGCGCGGACGATCGAAATCCTCGATCAGCGCGGAATCGCCGATCGGTTCCTCTCGGAGGGACAGGTGGCCCAGGTCGCGGGGTTCGCCGGGGTCCGGTTGGACATCAGCGATTTTCCCACCCGGCACAATTACGGGCTCGGGCTGTGGCAGAACCAGATCGAGCGCATCCTCGCCGGCTGGATCGGCGAACTGGCGGTGCCGATCTATCGCGGACATGAGGTGACGGGTTTCGCGCAGGACGACACGGGCGTTGACGTCGAGCTGTCCGACGGCTCGTCACTGCGGGCGGAATATCTCGTCGGGTGCGATGGCGGACGCAGTCTCATCCGCAAGGCCGCGGGCATCGCGTTCCCGGGATCGGATCCGACGACCAGCAGCCTGATCGCTGAGGTCGAGATGGCCGAGACACCCGAATGGGGCATCCACCGCAGTGCCTTTGGTGTCCATTCCTTCGGCAGGAAGGAATACCAGATCGTCGACGGCAAGATAGTCTACGCGGATCGGGGACCGGTGGGGGTCCTGGTAACCGAACAGCACGTCAGCGCCGCGACCGAACCCACCTTGGGCGATCTCAGCGCGGCTCTCATCGCCGCATGCGGGACGGACTATGGGGTCCACAGCCCCATCTGGATCTCTCGGTTCACCGATGCAGCGCGGCAGGCTGTGGCCTACCGCAAGGGACGGGTGCTGATCGCCGGCGACGCCGCGCACGTGCATCCGCCGGACGGTGGACAGGGTCTCCAGACCGGTGTGCAGGATGCTGTCAATCTGGGATGGAAGCTGGCCCAGGTGGTCAAGGGGGCGTCGCCGGAAAGCCTCCTGGATACCTACCACACCGAGCGCCACCCGGTCGCTGCCCGCGTGTTGCGCAACACGATGGCGTCGATCATTCTTCGCCGCGAAGACGACCGCACGAAGGCACTGCGCGACACCATTTCCGAGCTTCTCAACATGGATGAACCTCGCAAGCGGTTCGCCGCGATGATGTCGGGTCTCGACATCAGATACGACCTCGGTGACGGACACCCGCTGCTTGGGCGCCGCATGCCCGATCTCGACCTGGTCACCGCGAACGGCCCACTACGGCTCTTCACCCTTCTCCACGATGCCGTGCCAATCCTGCTCAACCTCGGTGAGCCGGGCGGCCTCGACATCACTCCGTGGGCGCATCGGGTCCAGTTGATCGACGCTGGATGTGTTGATACGTGGGAGCTTCCGGTGCTTGGCGCGGTCACATCTCCCAACGCCGTATTAATTCGGCCCGACGGATATGTGGCTTGGGTAGGTGACCTAACCCAACTGGGGCTCGCTGACGCGCTGACCACTTGGTTCGGACCGCCTGCCGGGGCGCCGGTCCGCTCCTCAGCTGGCGCTCAGATGCCGGGAAATGCCCAAACATTTATTGTAGCGATACCCTCGCGGAGCTTTTTGATCGGCACATAGTCCGGAGAGTTCCAGAAGGCGCGGATTGCCTCCATAGTGGGAAACTCAAACATGACCACCGACCGCGTATCATGCTCGCCTTCGAGCACTTCCACCTTTGCTCCTCTTGCGGCTATTTTTCCGCCAAATCCCGCGATGAACGGAACGACGGCCTCGCGGTACTTCTGATATTGAGGTTCGTCCTCGATAGTGGCCTGGACAACAAAGTATGCAGACACAATTGACCTCTTTTCCTTTCCGGAAGAGACAAGCGTAGGGGTCCCGCGGGCCGCTGTCCATGGAACGCGCCCCAACGGTCTCGCCTATTCTTCACCGCAACAGGATGATGTCACCAACCCAGACACTCGCCGATCCCGGGCTTCCGCTGCGGGTCACGAAAGCGGAAGTGACCATTGACTCAACGCGCACGTAAGGAGTGAGATGAGCCATCGTTTCCGCCTAGCTATGGTAACAGTTATTTTTGGGAGAGTTGGATGAAAAGCATTACTGGCGTCGCAGCTTTCGTGTTTCTGACTATCCTGCTTGTTGCCACCGCTCCATTTGACGGCCACGCGGTCGAAGGCGCGATGTCGGGCAAGGATCCAACCTATAGAGGGGGTGTCACCGGTGTGTCTCACGGCGGCACTGGTGGTGGTGGGTCGACGTGTTCCGCAGCCGTCCAGCGTTGCAAAAAGAATCTTCCAGGGTCCGCAGCCGCCTGCGCGAGCGCTGGCGAAAGTTGCAAGCAAACTGGTACCTTTACCAATCCTCAGGGAAAGAGCTTCTCGGGGCTGACAAAGAACTAAATTCCCTGGCCGCTCTTGGTATGCAGACGACATCTGCTGTGGGATCAAACGCGTCGATTTGGCATCAGGTGCCGCCGCTCGCGGCCATCAGAGCGGACCGAGAATGGCCCATCGAGAATCACAAAATTCCTTCACGGCCGCCGTGACGCCGCCAGCAATGATGTCCTGGCGCTCCGGCGAGATCATCTTGAGCTCTTCGTCGCGGTTGATGATCGAGCCCGCCTCCAGCAAGACAGCAGGGATTCGGTTCGTCCTCAGCACAACGAGCTGATCGTAGCTATAGACGCCGGTTTCCTTGTTCAGCAGCGGGTGCTGGTAGTGGCCCATGATGGGCTGGGTATATTGGTGGGCGTATTCCAGCCCCTGAGCCTTCATTTCCTTAGCCACCAGTTCGGCGAACAAGAGGCTGGTCTTGAAATCCGCATTCTCGCGGGAGACCCAGACCGAGTAGCCGCTGAAGCGGTCGCTGAAATGGCTCTTCTTGCCCTCGAATTCCCAGTTCTCGAGAAGCTTGTCGGGCACCGAGTCATGATGGATCGACAGGAAGAGATTCGCGTGCAGATCGCTGGCGGCAGCGACACGCCTGAATAGGCTGGGCCGGGCCTTGCCCGCCGTCACCAGAAGCCTGGTCTCGGCAAAACCTTCGGCCTTCAATTTCTCCTCGATCCGCCGCGCAAGGCGCAGATTGAAGACGAACTCGGCGACGTTGCGGGCGCTGGTCGCGCCTTCCGATTCGGCGGTATGTCCCACATCCACAACGATCCGGAATTTCGAGGGATCGCACATGGTGGCGGCCGGTTTTGAAGCGGGAGGGTTCAAGGCGACCGGCCCCAAAGCGGCAAGCTTTACAGCGTGGGGCTTTGGCGACGTGGCATGCTTTGCCGATTTGGCTGGCTTCCGCGAGGCGACGTGCTTTGGCGACTTGCCGTGCTTTGGAGCGCCTTTGAAAATCTCCTGCAGCCGGCCGGCATTGCTGCCCTCGATCGGCAGCAGCGCCAATGCCGCGATCGCGGCGATGATGGTGCAGCGGCGGGGCCAAAGGCTAAGGCTTGCCCAGCCGAATTTTTTCCCCAATGAAAGCAATCCCCCTACCCCGCAGCAGCAATCCTCGGCCGACCGACAAAACCGGCCACGTCGCCAAAGCGCTCGATCATGACCGCGGATAGATCCTTGGCCTTGTTGGTGACGCAGGCGCCGGAGCGCACAGTGTAGCGGTCCTGATGTTTTAAATGCGGCGGCGCTTCGCCCTGCTGCAGCGCGCGGGCCGCATCCATCACCGTTTTTCGGAAATGCAGGATGCCCAAATCAGTGGGGCCGAGATGCTCGCGATTGCGATCGGCGATCGGACCCTGGCTGTCCTGCACGGCGGCGTCCTGCTCGGACACGCCCTTGATGCCGGTATAGCTTTTGGTCTTCTGCAGCTTGCGGTCGATCAGGTAGTCGTTTTTCTTGTTGCGCAACGGCACGTAATTGTCGTCGACCTCGGAGATCACGCCGTTGCCGGCATTGTAGGCGTCGCGCTCGGCTTGCGTCAGCGGCCGCTCCGGATTCCAGGCATAGGTATAGATCCAGCAATTGGTGTCGGTGACCGGCACGAAACTCTGGCCAAAGATATTCTCGCCCGGCATGGCGCTCGGCGCATAGGAATGCACCGGCATGAGGAACTGGGCGATGCGCCAATAGATGTTGTCGCCGCCGGTGAGCCGGGCGCGCGATCGGATTGATGAAGTGCCGCTTGATATCGAGGATCTCGTTTTCTTCTTTTTCGAAAGAAAGATGCGCGAAGGTGAAATGCGCGGTGTCGATCGAGCCTTCGAGTGCCTGCACCCAGTTGCAGTCCTGCCATTTCTTCGAGACGTAGCGGTGCGAGGCCGGCACCAGCGCCATCTCCAGCGCCGGCAATTCGGGCACAGCGTTCGCCGGGCCCATATAGGCCCAGATCATGTCGCCCCATTCGCGCACCGGATAGGACTTGATGCGGATTTTGTCTTTGGCGGCAAGATCGGGATAGGAGGTCGGCATGTCGACGCAACGGCCCTCGGTGTCGAATTTCCAGCCGTGATAGACGCAGCGGATGCCGCATTCCTCGACGCGGCCGAGCCAGAGATTGGCGCCGCGGTGCGGGCAATATTGGTCGATGACGCCGACCACGCCGCGACTGTCGCGGAAGGCGAGCAATTCCTCGCCCATCACGACGATCTTCTTCGGCGGCGCGTCGGCTTCCGGCAATTCCTCCGACAGCAGCACCGGGATCCAGAACCGGCGCAGCAATTCGCCCATCGGCGTTCCAGCGCCGCTCTCGGTCAGGAATTTGTTGTCCTCTGCGCGGAGCATGGACGATCCTCGGGGGGTATCATTGGGTTGGGCAAGCTTGACGCAGGCCGGACGGGCCGTCAACGCAGCTCACACCGGCCGTTCCCCCTTCACCGTGACGCGGGTGCCGGCGCGGGTGTGCGGCCAGTAATCCCACATCGCGCGGTGCTGGGCGCAGCGGTTGTCCCAGAACGCAATCGCGTTTTCGGTCCAGCGGAAGCGGCACTGGAACAGCGGGTTCTCCGCGTGCTGGTAGAGATAGGCGAGCATGGCGTCGCTCTCGTCCCTGGGGATGCCGACGATGTAACGCGTAAAGCCGCGATTGACGTAAAGCGCTTTTTTGCCGGTCACCGGATGGGTGCGCACGACCGGATGCTCGGCGCGCGGATAGGCCGCACGGTCGGCGACGCCGTAATTAGCGTAGAGCCCGCGATAGGTGGATTCGCCGTCATGCAGCGCGGTGAGGCCATTGAGATAGGCCTTCATCCGCTCCGATAGCGCCTCATAGGCCGCATACATGTTGGCGAACAGCGTGTCGCCGCCGCGCGGCGGGCACTGCTTGATATAGAGGATCGAGCCCATCGGCGGCTCGAGGTCGCAGGACACATCGGTGTGCCAGCCCTCGCCATTGGCGCGCGGCGAATCCTTGTCGGCATAGATCTTCATCAGCGCGGGATCGTCGCCCTCATGCGGCGCGGCGGGATGGATATGCAATTCGCCGAACTTGCGGCCGAAGGCGAGATGCTGCTCGGGGCTGATATGCTGATCGCGGAAGAAGATCACGAGGTTTTCGGCGAGCGCGCGATGGATCTCGTCCAACTGGCGGTTGGAACGCTTGTCGTCGGAGACCAGCCTGCCGATATCGACGCCGGAAATCTCCGCGCCGATCACCGGGGTGAGCTTTTCGACGCCGATGGTCTCATAAGGCTCGGTGTCGCCGGCCAGATGGCGATAGCGCGGTCCCTGCTTGCCTGACAGCGAAGACATGCGATTGCTCCCGGCTTGTTTTGGGCCATCGTAGCAAGGTAGGGCGGGTTAGCAGAAGCGTAACCCGCCACTTCTCGCGCAAAAATAAGGCGGATTACGCTAACGCTAATCCGCCCTACGATTCCTGCGTCACTCCGCAGCAGTCGGCTTGGCACCGCTGCCATAACGCTGGTCGATGTAGTCGATCACCAGCGCCTTGAAATCGGCGGCGATCGTGGGCCCGCGCAGGGTGCGGAATTTCTTGCCGTCGACGAACACGGGGGCTGCCGGCGCTTCGCCGGTGCCGGGCAGCGAGATGCCGATATTGGCATGCTTGGATTCGCCGGGGCCGTTGACGATGCAACCCATCACCGCAACGTTGAGCGTCTCCACCCCCGGATATTGCGTCTTCCAGGCAGGCATCTCGTCGCGGATGAAATCCTGGATCGAGCGCGCCAATTCCTGGAACGTGGTCGAAGTGGTGCGGCCGCAACCGGGACATGCCGCGACCAGCGGCACGAAGGTGCGGAAACCCATCGTCTGCAGCAGTTCCTGCGCGACCTGCACTTCCAGCGTGCGATCGCCGCCGGGCTCGGGCGTCAACGAAATCCGGATGGTGTCGCCGATGCCATCCTGCAGCAGGATGCCGAGCGCGGCGGAAGACGCCACGATGCCCTTCGAGCCCATGCCGGCTTCGGTGAGGCCCAGATGAATCGCGTAATCGGAACGCGCGGCGAGTTCCTGATAGACCGCGATCAGATCCTGCACCGCGGAGACTTTCGCCGACAGGATCATCTTGTTCTTGGGCATCCCGAGCTCTTGCGCCCGCGCCGCCGACAGCAGCGCCGACTGCACCATGGCTTCGCGCGTCACCGCGCGCGCGTCGCGCGGGTTCGGCGAGGCCGCATTCTCTTCCATTAGCTTGGTGAGCAATTCCTGATCGAGCGAACCCCAATTGGCGCCGATGCGCACCGGCTTGTCGTTCTTGTTGGCGATCTCGATGATGTCGGCAAATTGGGTATCGCGCTTGTTCTTGAAACCGACATTGCCGGGATTGATGCGGTATTTGTCGAGCGCTTCCGCGCAGGCCGGATATTCGGCGAGCAGCTTGTGGCCGATGTAATGGAAATCGCCGATCAAGGGCGTGGTGATGCCGCGCTTGCGCAACCCGTCGCGGATATGGGGAACGGCGGCGGCGGCCTCATCACGATCGACCGTGATGCGCACCAACTCGGATCCGGCGCGCGAAAGGGCTGCGACCTGCGCCACCGTACCTTCGACATCAGCGGTGTCGGTATTGGTCATCGACTGCACGACGATGGGCGCGCCGCCGCCGACGGCGACACTGCCGACCATGACTTGCGTGGTCTTATGCCGGGCGCTGGGGCCGGCGACGTCGTCGGGTAACCGTTTTTCGGGCTTGTTCATGGGTCAACCGAATATCAGGTTTTGGTGACATTCACCAAGGGGGCGGCTCGGGGCGCGAAAATGGCACTTGATGGCCGTCGCATCGCACTTTTATCCAGTTAATTCAATACTCTACCAGGAGCGCTCCAGGGCCTCCGGCGCACGCTGCCTAAGCGCTATATTGGACTTCAATCCGGAGATTAAAGGGTTAGCTTTGCCCGGTCGGATTCCTTTCATGCTTGGCGGCATGCCATAACAACAAATAGGGAGGAAGGCGGAATGGCCAGTCACCACGGGCTCATCACTACCGCGGAACTCGCCGGCGTGCTCGGCCAGCCCGAGCTTCGGCTGTTCGATTGCACCACCTATCTCGAATACCAGCCGGAAGGCAGCGACGTTCCCTATATCGCCGTGTCCGGCAAGCGCACGTTCGAGGCCGGCCACATTCCCCGCGCGGATTTTCTCGATTTGCAGGGCGAGTTCTCGCAACCGAACGCGACGCTTCATTTCATGATGCCAGAGGTCGTCCAGCTCGAGGCCGCCTTCGGCCGACACGGGATTGGAACGGGTAGCCGCGTGGTGCTGTATTCGATCGGCACGGCCATGTGGGCGACCCGATTCTGGTGGATGCTTCAGTCGCTGGGCTTTGAGAACGCGTCCGTGCTCGATGGCGGCCTCGACAAATGGAAGGCTGAGGGCCGCGCTCTCGAGACCGGCCCCGCGAAAGGCTATCCGCCGGCGACGTTTACCGCGAACCCACGACCAGGATATTTCGTCGGCAAGCACGACGTCCTTGCTGCCGGCACCGATCGCAACACCGTGGTCGTCAACGCGCTCAACCCGCAACTGCATGGGGGACTGGAGCCGAGCCGTTACGGAAGGCCCGGCCGCATTCCCGGCAGCGTCAATGTTTCCGCCGCGACGCTGGTCGATCCGCAGACCAAGGCGTTCGTCCCGCTCGCCGACGCAGACGCGAAATTCGCGGCGCAAGGCATCACAAGGGACAAGCGCGTGGTGGCCTATTGCGGCGGCGGCATTTCGGCTACCATCGACCTGTTCATGCTGCGCCGGCTCGGCTACGACGATCTGACCCTCTACGACGCTTCAATGAGCGAGTGGGCAAAAGACGAATCGCTGCCGATCGAGACGGGTTAGGTTGTTTCGATCACGCCGGCACATTGGGATCGGGAACGACCTTCGGCCCGGTCATCTCGGGCCGGTTCACGAGATAGAGCCCGGCGATCACGAGCAGCGCCGCGGCGCCGAAGGCCGGCGTCAAGGTGTCATGCATGATGAAGTAGCTCGCCACTACCCCGAACAACGGCGTGATAAAGGTGAAGGCCGACAACTTGCTGGCGGAATAGGCCTTCACCAATGCAAACCACAGCGTGAAGGTCAGCCCGACCACCCAGAACGCCTGATAGGCCAACAGCGACAGCGACAAGACGTGAGGGGCGTGGGTGATCTTTTCACCTGTGATCCAGGCGGCCAGCCCAAGGATCGGGATCGAAAGCGCGACCTGGTAGCCGAGGCCCTTTTCCGCGGGCGCCTTGATCAGCGCGGTCGCCTTCACGAGCAGCGTCGTCGCCGCCCACAGCGCGCCCCCGCCGACGATCAGGAGATCGCCGAGCAGCACACTGGCATCGACATTGGCCTGGGGAACACCGATCGCGAGCGCGACGCCGGCAAAGCACAGCGCCAGCCCGCCCCATTGCGACCCCCGCAGCCGCTCGCCGAGAAACAGATAGGAACCCAGTGCCACAAAGAACGGCGCGGTGTAGAGAAACACCACCGCGCGCGAGGCCGAGGTCAACAGCAGGCCGCGATAGATCAGCACGAATTCAATGCCGAAGATCAGGCCCGCGCTTAATCCCGGCCACAAGGTGCCGTCGCGCGCGAACAATCTGACGCCGCGCACCCAACCGATGATGAGCAGGACCGGCAACGCTCCAATCGAACGGCTCAGCGCCTGCAGCATCGGCGGCACGTCCGGCAGCACCAGCTTGACCGCGATCTGGTTGAAGCCCCAGGACAGGCACAACATCAGCATCAGCGCGACGGCCCCTGCACTGAGCGGCCGCGCGGAAGGACTCAATCGATCAGATGACATATCTCCCCGATGCCGGCTTTGCCGCCGTGTTGTTATTAGTTCGATGATGCACTCTGGCAGTGCGCGCAGGTGCCGGTGATTTCGACGACGGATAATTTGGGTGCAAAGCCGGTGGCGCGCGCCGCCGAGTTGAGGCTTTGCGCCACCGGCACGGCCGGAATCTCGCCGACCGAGCCGCAGCGCTCGCAGATCAAGAACGCCACCATCGCGGCCGCGTCGTGGTCGTGCGCGCAGGCGAGAAACGCATTGCGGCTCTCGATGCGGTGCACGAGGCCGTTCGCCATCAGGAACTCGAGCGCGCGGTAGACCGTGATCGGCGCCGGCCGCTGCATCGACTTCGCAAGATCGTCGATCACCTCGTAGGCGCCGAGCGGGCGGTGGCTGGACAGCAATGCCTGCAACACCTGGCGGCGGATCGGCGTCAGTTTCTGCGCCCTTGCCTTGCAGACCCGCTCGGCATGCATCAAGGCGTCCGCGGTGCAACGGCCGTGATCATGATCGGGTGCTGGAAAAGCGGGTTTCAAACGGGTCATCGCGGCGATTTGTAGCAGTTTGCCTCGCAATCCCAAAGCCCAGCCGGAACTCGTTCCAGCCATGTTCTGAGAGCGGGGCAGCCTTCTATACACTTGCCATCAAAAATTAATAAGCTAGCTTATTATATCTAAAGCTTACGGAGCAAATCCAAAGCTTAGGAAGATGGGGCGACACAGATGCGTGGTTCCGTGGATATGAACTTTCTGTTTACGCTCGGCGAGGTGCAGCGCCTGGTGCGCGCCTACGCCGACAAGGAGGCCGCGCGCTTTGGCATTACCCGAGCGCAATGGGCGGTGTTGGCCAAGGTGGAACGCAACGAGGGCATGAAGCAGTCGGAACTCGCCGAGCAGATGGAGATGCAGCCGATCACGCTGACGCGGCTGATCGATAAGCTTTGCGACAGCAGCTGGATCGAACGCCGCGGTGACGATACCGACCGCCGCGTCAACCGCCTTTATTTGCGCAAGGCTGGCCGGCAATTGCTGGCAAAATTGAGTGGGCTGCGGTCGGAGCTGACCGCGACTGCGCTCGAAGGCATCAACCCTGCCGATGCGCATCGCCTGCTCGCCCAGCTCGAAATGATCAAGGAAAACGTGCGCAACGCCATTCAAAATACGCCGGCGGAGCCTCCGAAGAAGGAGCAGCGTTATGGCTGATCCGGTACTGAAGTTTCCGCCCGAACAAAAGACCAGTCCAGAGGCCAAGCCGCGGATCAAGATCGCCGCGGAGCCGCGGCGGCGCCTGATGGCCGGCATGCGGCGCTACCGCCGCTTTCTGTTGCTCGTGGTGTTGCCGATCGCGGCCGTCATCGCCGGATTGGTGTTCTATCTCAATGGCGGCCGCTACGTGACCACCGACGACGCCTATGTCGGCGCGCAGAAGGTTCTGATCACGCCGGACATTTCCGGCAAAATCGATAAGGTCGTGGTCAAGGAAGGCCAGCATGTCAACGAAGGCGGCGTGCTGTTTATGATCGACCCGGAGCCGTTCCGCCTTGCGGTCGACCAGGCCAAGGCACAGCTCGAGCAGGCCAAGACCACCTATGACAACCTCGTCGCCAACATCAAAATCTACGGGCAGATGCTTGATCTGGCGCAGCAGGGCGTCGACTTGAAGCAGCGCGACGTCGATCGCAAACAGGCGCTGGTCAAGAACAATGTCGGCTCGCAGCTCGACCTCGACAATTCGGCCACCAGCCTCGTCACCGCGGGCGCGCAAGCGCAATTCGTCAGGCAGCAGCTTTCCAATGCAAAAGCCCAGTTGCTCGGCAATCCCGATTTGCCGCTAGAGCAATTTCCGCCCTACGCCCAGGCCAAGGCGGCGCTCGCCATGGCGCAGCGCAACCTCGATCACACCGTGATGCGCGCGCCGATGGCCGGCGTCGCGACCCAGGTCGAGCAGATCCAGCTGGGCCGCTTCATCGCGGCCGGCACGCCGGTGTTTTCCATCATTGATGTGGCCAACCCGTGGGTCGACGCCAATCCGAAAGAATCCGATTTCACCTATGTTGCGGTCGGCCAGCCGGTCACGCTCGACGTCGATGCGTTCCCGAACCACGTGTTCAAGGGCTATGTCGGCTCGCTCTCGCCCGGCACCGGTGCGCAGTTTGCGATCCTGCCGCCGCAGAACGCCACCGGCAATTTCGTCAAGGTGGTGCAGCGCGTCCCGGTGCGGATCTACTTCGACAAGAATGACAAGTTCGTGGGCAAGCTGAAGGCCGGCATGAGCGTCTATGCCACCATCGACACCGGCCATCGCCGCTCGCTTGCCGCACTGCTCGGCTTGTCGCCGGCGGCCGCAAACCAGGACTGACGATCATGGCCGGTCCGGCGTCGGTTCCCTTAGCACCCGGCCTACGGCGGAACATGGTGACGATCTGCGCCATGACCGCGACCATCATGCAGGCGCTCGACACCACCATCGCCAATGTCGCGCTGCCCTATATGCAGGGCACGCTGTCGGCGTCGCAGGACCAGATCAATTGGGTGCTGACCTCCTACATCGTCGCCGCCGCCATCATGACCGCGCCGGTGGGCTGGATCGCCAACCGTTTCGGGCGCAAGCGGATCTTCATCCTGTGCTCGGGCGGCTTCACCATTGCTTCGGTGCTGTGCGGGCTCGCCCAGGACATCGACCAGATGGTGCTGTTCCGCCTGCTGCAGGGCGTGTTCGGTGCGGCGCTGGTGCCGCTGTCGCAAGCGGTCATGCTCGATTCCTACGCGCTGCATGAGCGGGCGAAGGCGATGTCGATCTGGGGCATGGGCGTGATGATGGGCCCGATCATGGGACCTTCGCTCGGCGCCTGGCTGACCGAGACCTATTCTTGGCACTGGGTGTTCTTCGTCAATTTGCCGTTCGGCTTCTTCACCGTGCTCGGCCTGATGGTCTTCATGGACGAGACCAGGAAGGACCTCAATTTGCGTTTCGACTGGTTCGGCTTCGCGGCGCTCGCGGTCGCCATCGGCTCGCTGCAGCTCGCGCTCGACCGCGGCGAACAGCTCGGCTGGCTGGAATCCAACGAGATCGTTGCGGAATTCATCATATCCGCCGTCGGCTTCTATTATTTCTTCGCGCATTCGTTCACGACCGCAAAGCCGTTCATTCAGTTTGCGCTGTTCAAGGACAAGAACTTCGTCACCGGCTGCATCTTCATGGCCGTCATGGGTCTCGTGCTGTACTCGACCATGGCGCTGGCCTCGCCCTATTTGCAAAACGTGATCGGCTACCCGATCATCACCGCGGGCGTGCTGCTGGCGAGCCGCGGCTGCGGCACCTTCGTCGCCATGATGCTGGTCGGGCGCCTGATGCGCTATATCGAGGCACGCACGCTGATCGTCTCCGGCCTTGGCCTAACCGCGCTGTCGTTGTTCTACATGACCGGCTGGACCGATCAGACCGGGGTGCCGGAGATCGTCAGCTGGAGCATCATCCAGGGTTTCGGCTTTGGCCTGGTATTCGTGCCGCTCTCCACGGTGGCGTTCCTCACCCTTCCCAACCAGTTGCGCACCGACGGCACCTCGATGCTGACCCTGATGCGCAACGTCGCGAGCTCGGTCGGCATTTCCATCGTGATCGCACAACTGACCGAGGGATCGCGGCGCGTCTATGCGGTTCTCTCCGAGCACATCAATCCGTTCAATCATGCGATGCAGATGCCCAGCGTGACCGGCATGATCAACATGAACACCGACCAAGGCCGCGCCATGGCGGATGTGATGGTCAGCCTGCAGGCTCAGATCATCGCGTTTTCGCAGGACTACCAATTGGTGATGCTGTTTATCCTGGCCTCGATCCCGCTCGCGATCATGATCGGCTCGACCAAGGCCGCCCTGCGCAAGCAGACGGCGGGACCGGAACACGCGGTGATCGAATAAGGCGCGGCTCGCGCCCGGTCGCAGCTCGTCATACGCGGGCTTGACCCGCGTACCCATCAATGTTCATGAGAATGGTTTTCAAGGGAGATGGATGGCCGGGTCAAGCCCGGCCATGACGAATTTCCAAATCACACGTCGAAGAACGCCGTCTCGTTGTCGCCCTGCAGGTGCACGTCGAAATGATAGACGCCGGCCGCGCCAGCCTGGCGCGTTGCGATCAGGGTTGAGCGCCGGTCGGCGGGCACCAGCGCCAGCACGGAATCGGCCGCATTCGCCGCCTCGCCGTCGAAATAGATCCTGGTATAGAGATGCAACAGCATGCCGCGCGCGTAGACCGCGAGCACGATATGCGGCGCCTGTGGCTTGCCGTCGGGATCGGCGACCGGCCCCGGCTTGATGGTGTCGAACCAATAGGCGCCGTTGGCGTCGGTGCCGCAGCGGCCAAAGCCCCGGAACGTCGAATTGGGCAAGGCGCGCTTGTCCTGCGGATCGGCAAGGCGGCCCTGCGCATCGGCCTGCCATACCTCGAGCATGCAATCCGGCACCGGCTGACCGTCGCCGTCGAACACCCTCCCTCCGACCCTGATGCGATCGCCTGAAGTATCAGGGGTCACGAGGTTGTTGGAGAAAGCGTCGTTCCAGGCATATTTGCCGGACGGCGTAAGGCCGTAGGCGAAGTACGGACCGACCGTCTGCGAGGGCGTGATCCCTTTCGCAATTTCTTTCCTCGTGTCTTGCACTATTTGGTCTCCATCGGCGTGGCATTGCGCCCACGCAGCACGATGTCAAAGCGATAGCACAGCGCCCATTCCGGCTTGGTGTTTTCCAGGTCGAAGGCGGAAATCATCCGCAGCCTTGCCTTCTCGTCGGTCACCGAATTGAAGATCGGATCGAACGGAAACAGCGGATCGCCCGGAAAATACATCTGTGTCACCAGCCGCGAGACAAAGGAATGGCCGAACACCGAGAAATGGATGTGCGCCGGCCGCCAGGCGTTGTGGTGGTTGCCCCAGGGATAGGCGCCGGGCTTGATGGTGACGAATTTGTAGTATCCCTCGCTATCCGACTGCGCGCGGCCGGCGCCGGTGAAATTCGGATCGAGCGGCGCCGGATGCTGGTCGACGACGTGGACGTAGCGGCCGCAGGCATTGGCCTGCCAGATTTCGAGCAGCGTGTTCGGCACGCCGCGGCCGTCTTCATCGAGCACATGACCGTGCACGATGATGCGCTCGCCGAGCGGCTCGCCCTTGTGCTGGATGGTGAGGTCGCTGTCGTTTTCGCGCACGGTCTCGTGGCCGTAGACCGGACCGGTCAGTTCCGACAGCGTGTGGCGCATCGGGATCAGCGGCTTCGAAGGTGACCGCTTGATCGTGCTGCGATAGGCCGGCGACAGCCGCGCAGGATGCGCTGCGTTGCTGGCGGTGGGATAGATCAATGTCATCCAAAACCTCCCGTCTATCTCCTCATGGTGAGGAGCGCGTCTTCGCGTCTCGAACCACGAGGCCCCAATGCGGCCCATCCTTCGAGACGCACGCGCGCGTGCTCCTCAGGATGAGGTCCGGCGAATTAATTCAACCTCTCGATCGCCATGGCGACGCCCTGGCCGACGCCGACGCACATGGTAGCGAGCGCGCGCTTGCCACCGCGCTTCTCCATGCCGTGCACCGCCGTCAGCGCGAGCCGTGCGCCGCTCATGCCAAGCGGGTGACCGAGCGCGATCGCGCCGCCATGCGGATTGACGAAATCGGCATCTTCCTTGATCCCCAACTGGCGCAGGCAGGCTATCCCCTGACTGGCGAAGGCTTCATTGAGCTCGATCAAATCGAAATCGCTGACCTTGAGGCCCAGCCGTTCCATCAATTTGCGCGTCGCCGGCACCGGGCCGATGCCCATGATGCGCGGCGGCACCGCGGCCGACGCCAATCCGAGAATGCGCGCCCGCGGCGTCAAGCCGTGCTTCTTCACAGCTCGCTCGGACGCCAGAACCATCGCGGCGGCGCCATCATTGACGCCGGAAGCGTTGCCGGCCGTCACCGTGCCGGGATTGCGCACGATCGGCTTGAGTTTTGCCAAGCCCTCGATCGTGGTTTCCGGGCGCGGATGCTCGTCCTTGTCGACGGTGACGGGCCCCGCCTTGCCACCGGGCGCCGAGACCGGCGTGATTTCTTCAGCAAAATAGCCCGACGCGATCGCCGCCCCCGCGCGCTGCTGCGAGCGGATCGCGAACGCGTCCTGGTCGGCGCGCGAGACCTGGAACTCCTCGGCGACGTTCTCGCCGGTCTCCGGCATCGCGTCGACGCCATATTGCGCTTTCAGCACGGGGTTGATGAAGCGCCAGCCGATGGTGGTATCGAAGATCTCAGCCGAGCGCGAAAACGCCTCGGCTGCCTTGCCCATCACGAACGGCGCCCGCGTCATCGATTCGACGCCGCCGGCAATCGCGAAATCGATCTCGCCGGCGCGGATCGCGCGGCCCGCCGCGCCGACCGCATCGAGGCCGGAGGCGCAGAGCCGGTTGAGCGTCTGGCCGGGAACCGTCTCCGGCAGGCCGGCCAAAAGCAGCGCCATCCGCGCCACATTACGGTTGTCCTCGCCGGCCTGGTTGGCGCAGCCGAAAAAGACCTCGTCCACCTCCGACCAGTCGAGATCGGGATGCCTCGCCACCAGCGCCTTGATCGGGGTTGCGGCGAGATCATCAGTGCGCACCTTGGCGAGCGAACCGCCGAAGCGGCCGATCGGCGTTCTCACGGCATCGCAGACAAATACATCACCCATTGATTTCCTCCGAACGCCGCGTTTTTCCCACGTTGAATAACCGTATTTATGACGGGTTTTAGGAGCGGCCTCGCGGCAGGTCAATTGATGGCTGCGTTTCGGCTGGCGCATTCGCGTGAGGGCGGATATGCCCGCGCGGCTGCAAGACGGCCCGCCTGGGCGTGGAAAACGCGGCTTGCCACGGCAAAGGAATAGGACCAGGGGCCAAAGTTTTGTAGTTTGCGCCAGCCGATGAAAATTCAGCCATCCATTCCCGTGCCGCCCGACACCGCGCAACCTGCCGAGACAGCGGTGCGCGTCACGCCGATGATGGAACAATACCTGGAGATCAAGGCCGCCAATCCGGGCCTGCTGCTGTTCTACCGGATGGGCGATTTCTACGAATTGTTCTTCGAGGACGCCGAAATCGCCTCCAAGGCGCTCGGCATCATGCTGACCAAGCGCGGCAAGCATCAGGGCATGGATATCCCGATGTGCGGCGTGCCGGTCGAGCGCTCCGACGACTATCTGCATCGCCTGATCGCGCAAGGCCACCGCGTTGCGGTGTGCGAGCAGATGGAAGACCCGGCGGCGGCGCGCGCCCGCGGCAACAAGAGCGTGGTACGGCGCGACGTGGTGCGGCTGGTCACCCCCGGCACGCTCACCGAAGATACGCTGCTGGACGCGAGGGCCAACAATTATCTGCTGGCCATCGCGAGGGCGCGGGCATCAAGCGGCGGCGGCGACCGCATCGGCCTTGCCTGGATCGACATCTCAACCTCGGAATTCATGGTTACCGAATGCGCAGGCGGCGAACTTGCGGCGACGCTGTCGCGCATCAATCCCAACGAAGCCATCGTCACTGACGCGCTCTACGGCGATCCCGAGTTCGGTCCTCTGTTGCGCGAATTGCCGGCGGTGACGCCGCTGACCCGCGACGTCTTCGATAGTGCGACCGCCGAACGGCGGCTGTGCGATTATTTCGCGGTCGCGACCATGGATGGGCTTTCCGCGATGTCGCGGCTGGAAGCAACCGCCGCGGCCGCCGCCGTCACTTATATCGACCGCACGCAAGTTGGCAGACGCCCGCCGCTGTCGCCGCCCGCGCGCGAAGCCGCCGGGACCACCATGGCGATCGACGGAGCGACCCGCGCCAATCTCGAATTGACGCGCACGCTTGCCGGCGAGCGGCGCGGCTCGCTGCTCGATGCCATCGATTGCACCGTGACGCCGGCCGGATCGCGGCTCCTCGCCCAACGATTGGCGGCGCCGCTGACCGAAGCCGCTGATATCGCGCGGCGGCTCGATGCCATCAGTGCGTTCGTCGCCGACAACGCGACGCGCGAGGATATCCGCAGCATCCTGCGCCGCGCACCCGACATGTCGCGCGCGCTCGCGCGATTATCGGTCGGGCGCGGCGGCCCGCGCGATCTTGCAGGACTACGCGACGGCATCATCGCGGCCGATCAGGTGTTGAGCAGGCTCGACCAGCTTGACCGTCCGCCGCACGAAATCACCGATGTCATGGAGGCGCTGCGCAAGCCTTCACGCGAATTGGCGCGCGAGTTCGAGCGCGCGCTTTCGGAAGCACTGCCGCTGATCAAGCGTGACGGCGGCTTCGTGCGCGAAGGCTATGAGGCCGCGCTGGATGAGGCCCGCAATTTGCGGGACGCTTCGCGCCTCGTCGTCGCGGCGATGCAGGCGCGCTACGCCGAGGATACCGGCATTCGAGGCTTGAAAATCCGGCACAACAATGTGCTTGGCTATTTCGTCGAGGTGACCGCGCAGCATGGCGACAAATTGATGGCGCCGCCCTTGAACGCGACCTTCATCCATCGCCAGACGCTGGCAGGACAAGTCCGCTTCACCACGGCAGAACTCGGCGAGATCGAAGCCAGGATCGCCAACGCCGGCGACCGCGCACTCGGCCTGGAGCTGGAGATCTTCGAGCGGCTCGCCTCAAAGGCGCTGGCCGCCAGCGACGATCTCCGCGCTGCGGCGCTCGCGTTTGCGCGGCTCGACGTCGCGACCGCGCTGGCGAAACTCGCGGTCGACGACAACTACGTACGGCCCGAGGTCGACACGTCCCTCGGTTTCGCGATCGAAGGTGGCCGGCATCCCGTGGTCGAACAGGCGCTGAAGCGCAACGGTCAGCCCTTCATCGCCAACGCCTGCGATCTTTCACCGGTACCGCCACCCTACCCTCCCCCGCAAGCGGGGGAGGGTAGGGTGCGTGCGGGCCAGATCTGGTTGATCACCGGTCCGAATATGGCAGGTAAATCGACTTTCCTGCGCCAGAACGCACTGATCGCGCTGCTGGCGCAGATCGGAAGTTATGTCCCGGCGACGCGCGCCCGGATCGGCATCGTCGACCGGCTGTTCTCACGGGTCGGTGCCGCCGATGATCTGGCGCGCGGCCGCTCCACCTTCATGGTCGAGATGGTGGAGACGGCCGTCATCCTCAACCAGGCCAGCGAACGCTCGCTGGTGATCCTGGACGAGATTGGGCGGGGCACCGCGACCTTCGACGGGTTGTCGATCGCCTGGGCCGCGATCGAGCATTTGCATGAGAGCAACCGTTGCCGCACGCTGTTCGCCACCCACTATCATGAGCTGACCGCGCTGTCGGCAAAACTGACGCGGATGTTCAACGCCACTGTCCGCGTCAAGGAATGGCAGGGCGATGTGGTGTTCCTGCACGAGGTGCTGCCCGGCTCGGCCGACCGTTCCTACGGCATCCAGGTGGCCAAGCTCGCCGGCCTGCCGCCGCCGGTGATCGCCCGCGCCAAGTCGGTGCTCGCCAAACTCGAAGCGCAGGACCGCGGCCAGACCGCGCGCGCTTTGGCCGACGACCTGCCGCTGTTCGCGGTGCCCTCGCGCGCCGGCGCAGAGCCCGCACCAGCGAGCGAAGCGGAAAAATTGGTTGACGCCGTCAAGGCACTGCACCCCGACGAGATGTCGCCGCGCGAGGCGCTGGAAGCGCTCTACGCGTTGAAGGCGAAATTGCCGAAGGTTTAGCCGTCATTCCGGGGCGTCGCGTCAGCGGCGAGCCCGGAATCTCGAGATTCCCCGATGCGCAATTGCGCATCTGAGGTCTGGTGCTAACGCACCATCCCGGAATGACGGACCCGCCGCCCATTCCACCACAACACAAGATTCCACCCCATGCCGGTCAACAGCGCGAGGCTTAGTCCGATCGCGGGGCCGAAGTGAAGAACTCCGACATGCAGTACGGCGATCGCGAGGCCAAATCCCATCAGGCCCCAGCCGCTGTTGGCGATCACCGCCGCGGTCGGCGGCCCGCCGATCCGCGGATGCAGGATCAGCATCATGCTGGTGAACACCACCGGAAACAGCGCGAGGATACCGCTGATCACGGGTCCGACCCAGCCCGACAGCGTGACGACGGTGGCGACCAAACTCGCAACCAGCGAGGCGCGCAGCGGGATGTCGTACCAGCGCCGCGTGATCAGCGGCATCTTCACGTGACGGAAACGCTGCAACAGCGGCACGCAGATCGCGAACGCGATCGCGTTGACCAGCAAGCCACCCGCGAGCGACCAGTGGATCGTCCGCGCCATCAAGGCGAGAGCAATCCATACCGCGACCGCGACAGAGCAACTGAACAGGGCGCCGCGGCGCTGCGCCAGCACGACATAGGTCAGCCCCAGGAAGATCGTCGCGGCGTTGATCGGCAGGCTTGCCAGCGCCCCTTGCGCGATGAACGCCGCATCATGATCAAGCGCGAGGAACACGTAAGACGGACCCGCTGAAATCGGCAAGGTCGCAACCAGCGCGCCGAGCGCCGGGCCCGAACGCTCGGTGATAACCGACGCCGACACCACGAAGCCAGCGGTGATCGCCATGCGCAAGCCGAGCGTCAGCAGGAAGGTGAGTTCGGGGGACATTCTCGGCTGTCATCATCCGCGAAAGCGGATGATCCAGTACTCACCGCCGCAAATGCATCGCTGAAATCCGTGCTTACCGGATGCCCCGCATTCGCGGGGCATGACCACGACTGGAGTCAAATCCGCTTCATGCTCACCGAAACCTTCGGGCCGTTCTTTATGGTCTGGTAGACCACGCAATAGCGTTCGGTGAGCTTTGAGAGCAGATCGAGCCTGTCCTGCGGCGCGTCGGTTTCGACCTCGAAACGCAGCCGAATCTCGGCAAAGCCGACCGGCGCCTCCTTGTCGACGCCAAGCGTGCCGCGGAAATCGAGGTCGCCTTCGGCAATGACGTTGCCCGTCTTTAGCGGTACCTCGATCGCGGTCGCCACCGACTTCAAGGTCACGCCGGCGCAGGCGACGAGTGCTTCGAGCAGCATGTCCCCCGAGCACAGCTCCAACCCCGAACCGCCCGACGCCGGATGCAGGCCGGCCACCGCCAGCGCGCGGCCGGTCTCGACCTTGCACGCGATGCCTTCGTTCTCGATCGAGCCCTTGGCTTTCAGCGTGATGATGGCGGCCGCGGGATCGGACTTATAGCGTTCCTTGATCGGGGCCTGGGTGGCGCGGAGTTCGGCGGCGTCCATATTGTTCTCCCGAATGGTTCTTGTGGGGCCGCATTTAGTGCGGAATCGCGCCCTTGTCACCACCACATCGCTTCGCCGGTGGTCGATTTCGCGTCGCGGTCGGGCTCGCTGCGGTCGAGCGAGCGGTCGAGCGCGGTCAGCACCCGGCGCTTGAAATTGGCGAACAGCGGCGAATTGCGGTCGCGTGGCCGCGCCAGATTGATCGTGATCTCCGCAAACAGCCGGCCGGGTCGCGGCCGCATCACCAGCACCCGATCGGCGAGCACCACGGCTTCATCGACGTCGTGCGTCACCAGGACCAGCGTCGGCCGCGTATCGGCCCAGAGGTCCAACAGATGGTCCTGCAGATCGCGCCGCGTGAACGCATCTAGCGCCGAGAACGGCTCGTCCAACAGCAGCACTTCCGGCTGCGGCACCAGCGCGCGTGCGATCGCTACCCGTTGCGCCTGTCCGCCCGACAATTCGCGCGGCCAGGCATCGGCCTTGTCGGAGAGGCCGACCCTGACGAGAGCGCGCGCGACTTTCTCGCGGCGAGCCGCTGGAAGACCCGACAGGCCAAAGCCGATATTGTCGGCGACGCTGAGCCAAGGCAAAAGCCGCGGCTCCTGAAAGATGATGCCGATCTCGGCATGCGGCGCTGAGATCGCGACGTCGTCGAGCGTGACCGATCCCGAGGTGGCGCGATCGAGGCCCGCGATGGCACGCAGCAGCGTCGATTTTCCGCAGCCGGAGCCGCCGATGACGGCGACGATCTCGCCGAGCCTGATCTCGGCGGAAAACCGCTCCAGCGCGTTGACGCCGTTGGGATAGATCTTGCCGATGCGATCGAGGATCAGCATCAGGTCGCTCCGGTTTGACGGAACGCGTCCTGCCAGCGCAGGAACGGCGCGCTTGCGATCTCGATCAGCCAATCGGTGGCCTTGCCGAGAACGGCGAAGATCACGATCGCAGCCAAAATCTGCGCGGGCTTGCCGAGCTGCTGGCCGTCAAGCAGCAGATAGCCGAGGCCCTCGGAAGCGCCCATGAGTTCGGCGGCGACGACGAACATCCACCCCAGGCCGAGCCCGACCCGCAGCGCGACCACGTAAGCCGGCAACACCGCGGGCAAAAGGATGCGCCGGATCATCGCCGGTCCGGAAAGGCGGAAGATGCGGCCGACCTCGACGATCTTGCGATCGACCGACAGGATCGCGCCCATCACGCCGAGATAGACCGGGAAGAACACCCCAACCGCGATCAGCGCGACCTTCGAGGTTTCGAAAATGCCGAGCCACAGAATGAACAGCGGCACCCAGGCCAGCGACGGTATCGCGCGCAGCGCCTGCACCGTCGGATCGAGCAACCGCCGCGCCAACGCCCAATAGCCGGAGATGGCGCCCAGCACCGTGCCCGCGATCACGCCGAGGCCGAAGCCCGCCGCCATCCGCGACAGCGTCGCCACGATGTGGCGCGTCAGCTCGCCGCTGCGCGCGAGTTCGACAATGGTCGCAAAGACACGCGTCGGCGGCGGCAGCAGCCGCCCGTTGGACCAGCCGCGCCAGACGACGAGCTCCCAGATCAGCGCGAGCCCAACCGGCAGCAACAGCCCGAGCGCCGGCCGCGCATAACGGCGCAGCCGCGGACTTTTCGCGCGCGAAGCGATCGGATCGGTCTGTTCAAGCGCCGCTGGCAATTCAACAGTCATAGCCATA
>VAZG01000014.1 GCA_005885285.1 Alphaproteobacteria bacterium
GACGACCACCTTGACCTCGCCGGATTTCGGATCCACCCGGTAGACATTGTGCTTTTCCTGTTCGGGATCGGCCTTGATGCCCTCGTAATAGCCGCCGATGCCGTAGACGGGATCGGTGAACCAGATCGAGCCATCGGAAGCGACAACCGCGTCGTTCGGCGAGTTCAGCTTCTTGCCATTGTACTTGTCGGCGATGATAGTGATCGAGCCGTCGAGTTCGGTCCGGGTGACCCGTCGGCCGCTGTGTTCGCAGGTGATCAGCCGTCCTTCCCGATCAATGGTGTTGCCGTTCGAGTTCATCGACGGCTGGCGGTATACGCTTAAGTGACCGTCGTCCTCCGAAAAGCGCATGATGCGGTTGTTGGGAATGTCGCTGAACAGCACGTAGCGGCCAGCCGGGAAGTAGACCGGGCCCTCAGCCCAGCGGAACCCCGTCGCGACGCGCTCAACTGCCATGGTGCCGGCGAAGGCCGGGAAGCCGGGAGGCCCGAACGAAGGTTTGGTCGACTTTTGGGCGGACTCGAGGTGAGGGTCCGGATAAACGCTTCCGGATAGCGGTCCCAACGGCAGCGCATCGGTTGATGTGGTTGGAGCGCCCGTTTGGCCTAACGGCGCTTCGGTCGTCGCCGCGGCCGCCTTCCCGCCCACGGCTGTTGCAGCTAGCACCGCTGCGGTCTTGAGCAAACCTCTGCGATCGAGTTTTTCAAATGCACGCCCCGGTTGGGGTCGATCCTCGCGGCTTTGAAGCTGGTTTTTCATCTTTTTTCCTCCCAAGTTGTTGGCTCCAGGTCCTGGTGGTTCCAGAACTGCGGCGCCAACTCGCAATCATCTCAGGGGTTCCCCAGCCTCCAGATAAAAACTCGACCGGCGGTCAGATCGCGTCCCAGTTGAAGACATCGGCGGAGCGGTCCAGCTTGTAGAACGAGGATTTCAAGGCCGGCATGCCGTGTTCGGCGATGCTCTCGGGCGTCCAGCCTTCGCCGCGGTGGACCGAGCGCAATGGGCGCGACTGGCTCATCAGGAAAATCTCGTTCATCCGCACTGCGAAGATTTGCCCGGTGACGTCCTTGGCGGCGTCGCTGAGCAGGAATGCCACGATCGGCGCAATCTTTTCCGGCCCCATTTGCTGAATTTTTGCCACGCGCGCCTTTTCCGCCTCGGTTTCCGTGGGGATTGTCCCGATCAGGCGGCTCCAGGCGAACGGCGACACGCAATTTGAGCGCACATTGAAGCGGTTCATGTCCAGCGCGATCGATTTCGACAGGCCGACGATGCCGAGCTTGGCCGCCGCATAATTGGCCTGGCCGAAATTGCCGACCAGGCCTGAGGTCGAGGTGAAGTGGACGAAGGAGCCGCTCTCTTGCTCGCGGAACAGCCTTGCGGCGGCGTGCGCGACATAGAATGAACCCATTAAGTGCACCTTGATGACGGATTCGAAGGCTTCGACGCTCATGCGGTGAAAGATCATGTCGCGCAGGATGCCGGCGTTGTTGACGACGCCGTCGAGCTTGCCGAAATGATCGGTCGCCGTTTTGACGATCCGGCTCGCGGGAATGGCTTCGGCGACGGTTTCAAAATTTGCCACCGCCGCGCCGCCGCGCTTCTTGATCTCCTCGACCACTTCCTCGGCCGGCGCCGCGCTTGTTCCCGAACCGTCGGCGGCGACGCCGGGATCGTTGACCACGACCTTGGCGCCCTCGGTGGCACAGAGCAGCGCGATCTCACGGCCGATGCCGCGCCCCGCGCCGGTGACGATGATGGATTTGCCATCAAGTAATTTGGCCATTGGTGCTTCTCCCGTTGTATTCGTCATTCCGGGATGGTGCGCAGCACCAGACCCGGAATCTCGAGATTCCGGGTTCGCGCGTCGCGCGCCCCGGAATGACGAAGGTTGTTACCTCTCGTTGGTAAAGATGATCGTCCCGGACGCGGCAAACATGCCGCCGACGCCGTGACAGACCGAGATCTTCGCGCCGGGCACCTGCGCCGGCGCAATGCCGCGCATCTGGCGCACGCTCTCCTGCAGCGCATACATGCCGTACATGCCGGAATGCATGTAGCTCAAGCCACCGCCATTCGTATTAAGCGGCAGCTTGCCGCCGGGGCGGGTATGGCCGCTGGCGATGAACTTGCCGGTCTCTTCATGCGGCATGAAGCCGAGATCGCCGAGTCCATAAAGCGGCAGATGCGCAAAGGCGTCGTAGATCATGAGGTGATCGACATCCTTGTGGGTGATGCCGGCTTCCTTGAAGGCGAGCGGCCCCGCCACCTTGAAGGCGCGCGAACTGTCAAACGTCTGCATTTGGCTGACCATCGGCGTTTCCACGCTCTCGCCAGTGCCGAGAATATAGACCGGCTTGTTCGGAAAATCCCCGGCGCGGTCGGCGGAGGTCAGGATCAGCGCGCCACCGCCATCGGTGACGAGGCAGCATTGCAGGATGCGGAACGGGTAGGCGATCATCCGCGAATTCAGCACGTCGGCAACCGTGATCGGCGTCTTCATGGTGGCGCGGGGATTCTTTGCCGCCCATTCGCGCTGCACCACCGCGACCATCGCGATTTGCTCATGGGTAATGCCGTGCGTTTTCATGTAGCGCAGCACCGGGATCGGAAACATGCTCGCGGGTGTCGTGACACCGTAAGGCAACTCGAATTGTCCGTTCAGGCTGTCGGGGCCCACCATGCGTGGCGTACGGCCGATGTTCGACTTGCCGCTTTCGGCATGTGTGATCAGCACGGTCTTGCACAGCCCGGCTTCGATCGCGGCCGCGGCATGGCGGACATGCAGCATGAAGGAGCAGCCGCCCACCGAGGTGCCATCGACCCATGTCGGCGTGATGCCGAGATAATGCGCAACCTGCTGCGGCGTCTCGACCGCGGTGGCAAAGCCGTCGATGTCGGACAATTTCAGCCCGGCGTCCGCGATCGCGTTCAGCGCGGCATCCGCATGCAACTGGATCTGCGATGTATTGGGAATAACGCCGAGCTCGGTGGTCTCGGCCGCGCCGACGACGGCAACCTGGTTCCTGCGCATAGTCTCTAACCCTTCGCCGGGCGAAACAGGGGAAGAGTAATCTTGTCGTCGAGCTTTTCGAAGGCGACCTCAAGCTTCATGTCGAGTTCGAGCGCCTCCGGCGTCTGCGGACACTCGACGATGTTCGTCATCATGCGCGGGCCCTCGTCCAGCTCGACCACCGCGATGGCGTAGGGCGGCGTGAAGCCCGGGGCAGGGCGATGATGAATGACGTAGCTGTAAAGCCTGCCCGTGCCGCTTGCCTTGAACACGCTGACCTTGCGCGAGGCGCAAGAGGGGCAGAACGGGCGCGGCGGGAAATAGACGTTGGCGCAGGCATCGCAGCGCTGCAGGCGCAATTCGTTCGCCTGCGTGCCATCCCAGAAATGCTGGGTTTCGGGTGTCGGTTTCGGTTTGGCGCGCGCTGGCTCAGCCATGTCTGTCGTTTTCTCCCCTCGGGATCGGGCCTGCATAGCTTGATGCGACATTTGACCATCCGTCGTCAACGGTCCAACAGATTGGCGCATGACGCGTATTCCGGCACGCGCAAAATCGCTCGCCTGGAGCGCTTGTATGCCTTCGCGCTCCCGCGCTAGGGTGCTCGTCATTGCGAGAAAAAATCAGCGACAAAGCAGCCGACGAAAATGAGTTTGACGCCGTGCGGGAGGCATAGGGCTTGCGAACGATCAGGATAGGATCCGGCGCCGGCTATTCGGGCGATCGCATCGAGCCCGCGGTCGAGCTCGCCGAAAAAGGCGACATCCAGTATCTGGTGTTCGAATGCCTTGGCGAGCGCACGGTAGCGCTCGCGCAGCAGGCGCGCATGAAGAATCCGGAACTTGGCTATGACCCGCTGCTGGAAGAGCGCTTGCGCGCGGTGCTTCCGATCTGCGCCGCCAAGGGCATCAAGATCGTCACCAATATGGGCGCCGCTAATCCGGAAGGCGCGGCGAAGAAAGCCGCCGAGATCGCGAGATCGCTGGGGTTTTCGTCGCTCAAGATAGCCGCCATCGTCGGCGATGACGTGCTTGACGCCTGCAAGGAAGACGATTTCCCGATCATGGAATTCGACGGCTCTATCAGGCAGCTCGGCAACCGCCTGTTATCGGCGAACGCCTATCTCCGCGCCGAACCGATGACGGATGCGCTGCGTGGTGGCGCGGATATCGTGATCACCGGACGCGCCTCCGATCCCGCGCTGTTCCTCGCGCCGATGATCCATGCATTCGGCTGGTCCATGGACGACTGGAATCTTTTGGGGCAGGGCACCGTCGCCGGCCATCTCCTGGAATGCGCCGGGCAAATCACCGGCGGCTATTTTGCCGATCCCGGCTGCAAGGATATCCCTGATCTCGCCCGGCTCGGCTTTCCGATCGGCGAAGTCGGCGAGGACGGCTCGCTCATCGTCACCAAGGTCGCAGGATCCGGCGGTGCGGTGACGGCGCAGACGTGCAAGGAGCAATTGCTCTACGAGGTGCACGATCCCACGCAATACCTCCAGCCCGACGTGGTTGCGGATTTTTCGCAAGTCAGGGTCGAGGAGATCGGGCCGGATCGCGTGCGGGTCAGCGGCGGCCGCGGCAGCAAGCGAACCGGCACGCTGAAAGTCTCGGTCGGCTATCTCGACGGTTTTATCGGCGAGGGACAGATTTCCTATGCCGGTCCCGGCGCGCTGGCGCGCGCAAAGCTGGCGCTCGAGATCGTGCGCCAGCGGCTGAATCTGACCGGCGTCGCGACAAGTGAATTGCGGTTCGATCTGATCGGCGTCGATTCCCTGCACGGGGCACGGGTCTCAGCGCATACCGCCGAACCCTATGAGGTGCGCGTACGTGTCGCCGGCCGCACCGAAAACTTGCGCGAGGCGGGTCGCATCGGCAATGAAGTCGAGACGCTCTACACCAATGGCCCGGCCGCCGGCGGCGGCGCGTGGAAGTCGGCGCGCGATGTCGTCGCGGTTGCTTCCGTGCTGTTACCGCGCGAGCTGGCCAGCCCGCAGGTGCGGTTTTTCGGGAGCGTGGCATGAAGCTGCGCGAGATCGCTCATTCCCGCACCGGCGACAAGGGCAATACCTCCAATATCTCCGTGATTGCCTATGAAGCCAAACACTATCCGTTGCTGCTTCGAGCGGTGACCAGCGAACGGGTGAAGGCGCATTTTGCCGGCGTGGTCGAAGGCGACGTGGTGCGTTATGAGCTGCCCAACATATCGGCGCTCAATTTCGTCATGACGGGGACGCTCGGAGGCGGGGTGACGCGGTCCCTCGCACTCGATGCGCATGGCAAATCTCTCAGTTCGGCCTTGCTCGATCTGGAAATCGAGGCATCGTTGGATCCATAAGTCGTCATGCCCGGGGCTTGTCCCGGGCATCCACGTCTTAGTTGGTGCGCATTTGAGAAAGAACGTGGATGGCCGGGACAGGCCCGGCCATGACGAAGAGAGTGGACGATAACGATGACAAGCATCCCAACGCTTGCTGCCCTGGCAGATGATCTAAAAACTGGTCGCACCTCTGCCCGCAAGCTGGTCGAGGAATGCCTTGCCAGAATTGCCGATCCCGCGGGCGAAGGCCGGCGCGCCTTCATCCATGTCGACAAGGCAGCGGCGATTGAAGCCGCCGAGGCGATGGACCGGCTGCGCAAGGCCAACGCCGCGCCATCGCGCTTCGCCGGCATTCCCGTCTCGATCAAGGATCTGTTCGACATCAGGGGGCAGGTGACGCGCGCCGGCTCACGGGCATTGGAAGATTCCGCCCCGGCGGAGACCGACGCGCCCGTGGTGGCGCGGCTGCGGCGAGCCGGCTTTATTGTGATCGGCCGCACCAACATGACTGAGTTCGCCTATTCCGGCATCGGCATCAATCCGCATTACGGCACGCCGAAGAGCACCTGGAACCGGAAAGAGGGCCATGTGCCTGGCGGCTCGTCGTCGGGGGCGGCGGTGTCGATCGCCGATCGCATGGCCTGTGGCGCGCTCGGCACCGACACCGGCGGCTCGTGCCGGATTCCGGCGGCCTATAACGGCATCGTCGGTTTCAAGCCGACGCAGCGCCGCGTGCCGCTCGACGGCGGCGTGCCGCTGTCATCCTCGCTCGACAGTTTTGGGCCGCTGGCGAACTCGACGTCGTGCTGCGCCGTGCTTGATGCGGTGCTGGCGGCCGAGCCGAATGTTTCCCTGCGAGCCCGCCCGATCAAGGGGATGCGGCTTGCGGTGCCGACCACGGTCGCGCTCGACGATCTCGACGAGGCCGTAGCGGCGACCTTCGATCGCGCGCTGCAAACATTGTCGCGGCAGGGCGCGCTGATCGAACGCGTCGAGGTGCCGGAATTTCTCGACGTGGCGCCGATGAACGCCAAGGGTGGGTTCGCCGCGGCCGAAAGCTATGCCTGGCATCGCTATTTGCTCACCAGCAAAGGCGACGTCTACGATCCCCGCGTATCGGCGCGTATCCTTCGCGGCGCGGAGATCAGCGCCGCCGACTATATCGACCTCGTGAACGGGCGGCGCTCGCTGATCGCACGCGCCCATGCCCGGCTTGCGCCTTACGATGCCCTGGTCATGCCGACCACCGCCAACACGCCGCCGCGCATTGCCGACCTCACAGACGACAAGGCTTTTGCCGCGGCCAATCTGCGTTCTTTGCGCAACTGCACGCTGATCAACATGATCGACGGCTGTGCGATTTCGCTTCCCGCCCATCGCGAGGGCGACGTGCCGGTCGGGTTGATGCTGGCGGCATCCGGCGGGTCGGACCGCCGCATCTTCGAACTCGCCGCCGGAATCGAGGGGGCCATCCGTGTTTGATCTCACTTTCACCATTGAGGATAACGGCGCGCCGACGCCGCTGACCTTGCCGATCGATCAGGCCGTCATCGCCGGCTGGACCGGGCGTGATCCCATCGCCCGCGACAAGCACATCGCCGAGCTCGAAGCGATCGGCATCGCGCGCCCGGCCTCGACGCCGATCTACTATCGGGTTGCGGCGCGGCGGCTGACGATGGCCGACAGCATCGAAGTCTGCGGCACCGATTCCAGCGGCGAGGTTGAGTTTGTGCTGATCGGCTGGCAAGGCCGCATCTTTGTAGGCTGTGGTTCCGACCACACCGATCGCAAGGTCGAAAGCTATAGCGTCACGGTTTCCAAGCAGATGTGTGACAAGTCGATCGCACCGGAATTATGGGAACTGGAGGATGTCGTCGATCACTGGGACCAGATGATCCTGCGCTCGTTTGCGTGGATTGAGGGCAAGCGCGTGCTGTATCAAGAGGGTACCCTTGATGCCATGCTGCCGGTCAAGGAGTTGCTCGCGCGGGGTTTCAAGGATGGGAAATTGCCCGACGGCTGCGCCATGTACGGCGGTACCTTTGCAGCGAAAGGCGGCATCCGCTCCGCGGATCGGTTCGAATATGAGCTGGAAGACCCTGTTCTCAACCGCTTCATCCGCCACGGCTATGACGTGATCGCGCTGCCGGTGCTGGGCTAAGGGGTTCCGTCGGAAATCGGGTGGTGAAGCGCGTCCCGAATAGCCAAATTGCTTGTGATGAAAGTAAACGCCAAAACTGCCATCCACCCGGTTTCTTCGCCTGACATCGTCACGCGCGTTGACGCGATCGATTGGACGCAAGCGGCCGGCGATCTCGACGCCCAAGGCTGTGCCATCCTGGGTGGCCTGCTCACGAGCGATGAGTGTCGTGCGCTTTCCGCCCTCTATGGTGATGATGCGCACTTTCGCAGCCGGATCGTCATGGGAAGTCACGGCTTTGGCCGCGGCGAATACAAATATTTCTCCTATCCGCTTCCCGATTTGATCGCGGGGTTGCGGCCCGCGCTCTACGGGCGGCTCTACGATATCGCCAATCACTGGAACGAGGCGATGGGCATCGATATCCGCTATCCCGATCGCCACGAGGCATTCCTGAAACGCTGTCATGCCGCGGGCCAGACCCGGCCCACCCCGCTGCTGCTGCAATATGAGGCCGGTGATTACAATTGCCTGCATCAGGATCTCTACGGCGAGCATGTGTTCCCGCTGCAGGTCGCGATCCTCTTGTCGGAACCGGGGCGCGATTTCACCGGCGGCGAGTTCGTACTGACCGAACAGCGCCCGCGCATGCAGTCGCGGCCTGAAGTAGTGCCGCTCGGCCAAGGCGATGCGGTCGCCTTTGCCGTGCACCATCGCCCGGTGCAGGGGACGCGCGGGTTCTACCGCGTTAATCTGCGACACGGCGTCAGCCGCATCCGCTCCGGCCATCGCCATACGGTCGGAGTGATCTTCCACGACGCGAAGTGAGTGCGGGCTATTGACTGCCGATTTGTTTGAAAGCGTTGCCGATCCCCGCACCTACCAGCAATCGATCGCGGAAGGCGCGGTGCTGCTGCGCGCTTTCGCAAGATCGGTCGAACACGACTTGATCGCAGCGCTGCACAACATCGTCACTCAGGCGCCGTTCCGCCACATGTCCACTCGGAGCGGACATCAGATGTCGGTGGCGATGACCAATTGCGGTGATGCCGGCTGGGTGACTGATCGCAGCGGCTATCGCTATGACGGCATCGATCCGCAGTCCGGCAAACCTTGGCCCGAGATGCCATCCGCCTTTCGCGAGCTGGCCGGGCGGGCGGCTGCCGCGGCGGGCTTTGATGATTTTTTACCCGATGCCTGCCTGATCAATCGCTACCAGCCTGGCGCGCGGATGTCCTTGCATCAGGACAGGGACGAACGGGATTTCGGCAATCCCATCGTCTCGGTGTCGCTGGGCTTGCCCGCGATTTTCCTGTTCGGCGGACCAGAGCGCTCGGACAGGCCGCGCCGCTTTCGGCTGGAGCATGGCGATATCGTCGTGTGGGGCGGGCCGTCGCGGCTGTTCTTCCATGGGGTGGCGCCGCTCGCCGACGGCGAACACAATTTGCTGGGCCACCAGCGCATCAATCTGACCTTCCGCAAGGCGCATTGACGCGAGTAACTCGGGGGATAACTTAAGGCCTCGCCGGATGGATGAAGGTCCACGGCGTTACTTCCGAATCCCTGGGCACCTCGATCGCAATCAAATAAGGACCGCCGTCTGCGAGCGCCTTTTCGAGCGCCGGCCGGAAATGGTCTGGGGAAGTCACGCGCGCCGCTGCAACGCCGAAGGATTCGGCGAGCTTGACGAAGTCGGGATTGACGAGGTCGGCTGCGACCACGCGGCCATCGAAGCGCTGGCGCTGGTCGCGCCGCACGTTGCCGTAAGAGTTGTTGTTGAACACCAGCGTCACCACGCCGATCTTGAATTGGACCGCGGTCGCAAGCTCCTGCACGCCGAACATGAAACCGCCGTCGCCGGTGATAGCGACCACCGGCCGGTCCGGATGCGCGACCTTGGCGCCGAGCGCGGTGGGAAACCCCGAACCGAGCGTGCCCTGATAACCCGAGGTGATAAAGGTGCGCGGCTCGTAGACCGGAAACCCATACCAGGAGGCGAAGCCGACTTGCGACAACTCATCGGTGACGATGGCATTGTGCGGCAGCACCTCGCGCAGGATATTCAGGTACGCCATCTGCGGCTGCACCTGCTGAATTTCCCGCAGCGCCGCCGCAGAAGCCTCGCGGATCGCGGCGCGGCGGCCGCTCGTCTTGCTGTAGCCGGCTTTTCTGACGGCTGCGAGCAACTCGCTCGCGCCGACTTTCGCATCCGAGACGACGGCGGCATCGGGTGTGTAGCGGCGCATCTCGGACGGATCGATATCGATACGGATCGATTTCAGGCCGTTTGGCTGAAACGGCCATCGGAACGACGAGGCCGGCAATTCCATGCGCGTTCCGATCCCGATCATCAGGTCGATCTTCGGCCATAGCTTATAAGCCGCCGCCATCGTCAATCCCAGTTCGTGCGCATTGGAGACGATGCCGCGGCCGCTGCGGAACGCCACCACCGGGGCGTCGAGCATCTCTGCCAGCTCGAGGATTTCCTCGCGCGCATGGATTGCGCCACTGCCGACAAAGATCATCGGCGCCTTGCTGGCCGCGATCAGTGCGGCGGCGTGCCTGATATGATCGGAATCGGGCTGCGGCGGCGGAAACAGATCGAACGGTTTTGACGGGCCGACTTCCGCGGCCTGCGTGAAGACGTCCCAGGGCATTTCCAGTGCTACCGGCCCGCGGCGGCCTGACAGCATTTCCTGGAAGGCGCGCGAGACCAGCGTCGGCGCGGCATCCGGATATTCGATGCGCTCGGCCCATTTTACGAAAGTTCGCAGCGTCGCGAGTTGATCCGGCATCTCGTGCAGATGGCCGCGGCCCTTGCCGAGGAATTGCGTCGGCACCTG
>VAZG01000015.1 GCA_005885285.1 Alphaproteobacteria bacterium
AGCAGTCCCTCATGCGTGAAGTATTCGCGGCCGATGATTGGCGCGGACATGATGAAGGTGCCTCTGTGCTGACGCGAGAGCTTGCGGAAGAACGCTTCCTGCTCCTCAGGCGACAGATAGTAGAGGCATTCAAGCGCGGTTATCACGTCGTACCCCTCGAAGCTCACGTCAGGCGACATGAAGTCGATCGCCGCGAAGCGCGCGTTGAGGAGCTTGGGAGTTCGCAGGATTGCGACTGGGCTGATATCGAGGGCTGTCACCCATGCAGCACCCTGGAAGACGGCCGCCGTCAGATGACCCTCGCCACAACCAAGGTCCAACACTGTCTTGCCTTCGACGTATGGAGCGATGATTCGGGCAAGTTTCTTATCGCGTCTCGGCTCCTTGGCGACGCCCCATGGATCAGGCTTCGCATAGACCCCGTCGAAGTCCGCAGCTGTCCTCACCCTGCCCTCCGCATCGTCGCGGTTACGTCGCTCATGTCAGGGAGAGAACATCGACACGATCGCTTGGTTCCTAATTCACTTTCGCTTGCGCGACTGCCTGTCGGCTGCGGCCTGTCGCGGCAAAGGCGGCTGGTCGTTCAAGGACGTGCAATCAGCAACGGCTGCACGTTTGCGCCGCCCGCCATTCGGGGGTTCGACGGCTCGAAGTGCTCGCGCAGTTCCCGTTTCAGGACGAGCGCGCGCGCAACACCAAACGCGTCCTTCAGACTTTTGGCTTGCCGGAGCGCGACGTTGAAAAAAGCATCGCCGAAATAGGTCCACTTGGCCTTGTCCTGGCAGCCGAACGATGGATGGTCGGCATCGGCCGCCGTGATGACCAGCATATCGGGATTCGCTAGACGAGGGATGAAGACTCCGGAATAGCAGGCCGAGATGACCACCACCTTGTGTCGCACGCCCGTCCGCGCCAGCATTTCGGCGAGATTAGACGGCGTGAGCGTTTGCGTGAGCCGCCCTGCTTTGACCGCAAGGCCGTCGGGGGAGCCGTGCGAGGTGAGTATCAAAAACAGAACGTCGTTCTCGGCGTCCATCTCCTTGGCTGCCACCTGCAACGATTTGGCCAGTGCTTCGATCGTCGCACCTCCGCCTCTCTTCGAATTGTACTGCACATTGATCGGCCCGTTCCCGAACCGGCTCGCTACGACCTGAGCCGCGCCGGTCGCCTCGCTTTTGAACACGCCTTGATCGCCGAAAAGGCCGAAGGACACCACGCTGACCTTGCCGGCATCCTCAACGGCATGCGCCGGCGTAATCGGCGGCACGACGGTCAAAGCAAAAGCGACGAGCGGCGCAGCGAGCCGGCTGATCCAAGACTCGATCCAGCACTTGTTCCAAGACTTGGACTTCATAGCGGGCCTCGTTTCGTGATCGCCACCATAGCAGACAGCGCAAACGGAATCGCGGAATTCGGGTCAGTCTCCATTCCGGCACCACTGCGACGTCTCCGCGCTCCCTGTCGAGTGAATTTTTCCCAAGTTGCGGTGACGCACGCCCTCATTCCCCAGCCACCACCGGCAGCTTTTCGATCGAGCGCAGGCCGGGCCGCCTGAGCCAACGAATCTCATCCGGCGCGACTGCCAATTGAAGTTTTGGCCAGCGCGTTAACAACGCTTGGAGCGCGCACGCCGCTTCGATGCGCGCAAGCTGATGGCCGAGGCAGAAATGGATTCCGGTGCCGAACGACAGATGCCGGTTCGGCTTGCGTTCCAGATCGAGCCGATCGGGATTGTCGTTGGCCGCCGGATCAAGGTTGGCTGCAACGATCATGGCCATGATCCTGTCGCCCTTCTTCAATCCGACGCCGTCGAGCTCCAGAGCCTGCCGCACATAGCGCGGCTTTGAGAACTGCACGGGCGAGACGAAGCGCAAGAACTCCTCGATCGCAAAGCCGGCACGGCGCCAGTCTTGCGCCAGCCAATCGCGCCGTTCGGGCGCTTTGAGAAGCTCATAGACCGATCCGCTGATCAGATGCGTCGTGGTGTCGGAGCCTGCTGCCAGCAACAGAAACAGCATCGACACCATTTCGTCGCCGCCGATGCGCCCGCCTTCCATTTCGACCCGCACCAGCTCGGCTATCAATCCCTCGCCGCCTTCCTTGCGGGCCGCTTGCAGGCGCTCGGCCATGTAGCGCCGCATCTTCCGGATGGTTCCGATCATGCGCAGGAAGCCGATGACGCCCGTGAACTGTGCCCCAGCCTTGGCCCAGGCGATGAATTGCGGCCGGTCGGCCCGCGGCAGGCCCAACAGCTCGCAAATCACCGACAATGGCAGCGTCTGCGCATAGCGCGCAACAAGGTCGGTCGGACTTCCTTCGGCAAACAGCTCCGCGGCAAGATCATCGGCGATGGCACGAATGCGCGGCTCCATCTCGAGCACGGCGCGGCGGCGGAAGGCCTCGTCGACGATGCCGCGCAGGCGGGTGTGGTCGGGCTCGTCCGTGGTCAACATGTTGCTGGCAAGCGTCGCGATGAGGGAAGGCATCCACCAGCGCAAGCCCGCGACCGCCCCGTCGTCCTTCCTTAAGCTGAAGGTCGCCGTGTCCTTCAGCACACGGGCGGTTGCCTCGTACGTCGTGGTGACCCACACCTTGCCCACGATCGGGAACTTCGCCGCAACCACGGGCGCGGACGCCCGCAGCCGCGCGACGACCGCCGCGGGATCACGAAAGAATTCTTCGCTGGCGAAATCGACACGCGCGGCCATCGGTCACTCCCGGCTCTCGTTCACGCCTTCCGCTAGATGGGGCGCGACCTGATGGATACAAGCCGGAATCGCTGTTGCTTCAAACCGGCGGCGTGCCGTGGGTATGGAAGGACTCGATCGTTTTCAATCCCCACGCCTGGCCCTTCTTGCGTTCCTCCTCGGTCCACACGATCGGCTTCCAGTCCGGCGCCAGGATCAGCCGCGCGCCGGCATTGGCGACCTCGACCCGGTTGCCGCCGGGCTCGTAGACATAGAGGAAGAAGGTCTGCTGGATCGCATGTTTGTGCGGACCGGTCTCGATATAGACGCCATTCTCGAGAAAAATGTCGGCGGCGCGCAGGATCTCTTCGCGGCTGTCGAGCGCGTAGGTGACGTGATGGAAGCGACCGGGCTTGCCGAAATGGTCGCGGGTATAGGCGAAATCGTAGCTCTTGTTCGACATCGTCATCCACATCGCGGCTTCCGTGCCGTCGTTGAGCACGATCTGCTCGGTCAGCCGGCAGCCCAGATAGTTTTCGAAGAAGATGCGGTTGGCCCTGATGTCGACGGCGAGGCAATTGAGGTGGTCGAGGCGGCGGACGTTGACGCCGCGCGCCGGAAAGCGCTGCGCCTGGTTCTTCAAGGCGGGCTTGAGCTCAGGCGGCGGCTGGTACCATTCGGTCTCGTAATAGAGCTCGACGATATGGCCGTCGGGATCCCGACAGCGAAACGCCGGCCCCTGCCCCATATCGCCATCGGTCCAGCCGATTTCGAATTCGGAGCCCTTGAGCGCGGCGACCCGCCGCTCCAGCGCCTGCGGACTACGGGCGCGCAGGGCCATGTGCGCCAAGCCCGAGGTGTTGGACGCCGTCAGCTTGAGCGAATAGCGCTCGTAATCGTCCCAGCCGCGCAGATAAACCGAATCGCCTTTTTGGCCGCTGACGGTCATGCCCATGACGTCGACGAAAAACTTCAGACTCTCATCCGGCTTCGGCGTCAGCAATTCGACGTGGCCGAGATGGGCGAGATCGAAGATCGGCTCCGGGTTCATCGCAGTGTCCCTCTAACGCAAAGTTGTAGGGTGGGCAAAGGCGCGCTTGCGCCGTGCCCACCAATCTTAGTGCACGCACTGTATGGTGGGCACGCGCTTTGCCCGCCCTACGACTGCAGCGCCCGCGTCACATGGTCGAACAGTTCATCGACTTTGAACGCGCGCGGAATGAGTCCCTGCTGCGCGGTATAATCGATAATCATCGCAAGCGAGCGATGCATTTCATCCGCGTGGAATTGCGGCGCGGCGGTCGAGGCGTTGCCGGATTGCTCGAGCAGCCGATGAACTTCGCGCACGATATCCGGATGTTTGTCGGACAACGCCCGGCTCACCACCACCATATGATTGATCGGCAGAACCTTGTGCTTCGCAAACCACGTTTTCTCTTCGAAGCCGGCGTCGGCAAACAATGGCCTCAAATCGGCATGGTCGGATTTCTCGCCGAGCACCGCATCGAGCTCGCTATCGATCAGCATCTGCACGATCTGCTTGCCCGACGGCGCCCGTTTGGTCGTATCGATGTACTCGGCGACATGAGCATCCTCGAACGTCACCCAATCGATCGAATTGAGGTCGATACCATGATCATTGGCGAGAATGCCGCGCAGCCAGGCGCCGGTCGTGGTGGTGAAGGAACGGATGCCGACGCGCTTGCCGTTCAGATCGGCCGGCTTCAGCGTGCCTTGCTTGGCATTGTAAAGCGCGTAGGCATGTTGAAACCGCGCCACCACCACGTTGGGCAGCAGCACCATCGGTTTGCCAACGCTTTTCGCCATCAGATAGGTGACGATCGCCATCTCCGCGACGTCGAACGCCCCTTCGCGGACCATCGGCTTGAAGCCCTTGTTGGTCGGCGAGTAGTCGACGAAATCGAAGCTGACCAGATCGGACCTGACCGAGCCGCTCTTCAGCGCCGCCGTGCCGGAATGGTCGCCGAGCAAGGTGCGCAGCCGCATCGCCACTTCAGTCTTCCTCCGGCTCGTCGATATAGACGAGGCCTGCCTTCTTGAGCGGCTCGCGCATGTTGTACATGTCGAGGCCGAGCACGCCTGCGGCCAATTGCTTGCGTTTGCCGTCCTCGTCGGCGTGACGCTTTTCAGCCCTCACTGCGACCTCGGCCGCATCCTTGCCGGGAATAACGACGACGCCGTCATCGTCGGCGATCACGGCATCGCCGGGAATTACGTTGATGCCGGCGCAGACCACGGGAACGTTGACGGCGCCGAGCGACGCTTTCACCGTGCCCTTGGCCGAGATCGCTTTCGACCACACCGGAAAGCCCATTTCGCGAAGCGACTTGGCGTCGCGGACGCCGGCATCGATCACAAGCCCGGTGACACCGCGCGCCATCAGCGAGGTCGCCAGGAGATCGCCGAACATGCCGTCGGCGTTGTCGGCGCTGCATCCGACCACCAGGATATCGCCGGGCTTGCACTGCTCGACGGCGACATGGATCATCCAGTTGTCGCCGGGATGCACCAGCGCCGTGACCGCCGTCCCCGCCGCCTCGCCGCCCGCCCAGACCGGCCGCAGGTATGGCTTCATCAGGCCGGCGCGGCCGTAGGCCTCGTGCACCGTCGCTACGCCGAGCGCGCCGAGCCGTTTGACCAGCGCAGCGTCAGTCCGTTGGATGTTGCGGACGACTACCGTCTTCATATCAATTCCTCCACAGCCATCGGAAACAATCGCTGATAGGCCTCGCCATAGGTCATCGCCTTGCCCGAATTGCGTCCGCCCTGCATGCCCCGCTGCAGCGCGACCCGCTCGTAGTAGGCCCAGAGATGCCTTTGCGCGGCCAGGATTTCAAACGTCTTGCGCTTGATGTCCCAGACCTCGTCGATGTTGAGGATCACCTGCGGCTTGAAATTGCACATCTCGGGCTGATGCGGCTCGAACAGGAATACCGGCGGCGCGGAATACTGGTATTTCGCGTCGGGCTTGTGACCCATGGCTTGGGCCACGACGCGCGTCTGCTGCGCGAAATGCGCCGCATCGGGATGATCGAAATTGTAGGGATCCTCGAGCGCATGCGTCAACACGAAGCCGGGATTGAGTTCTCGATAGATGTCGACCATCCGATCGAAGTGCTGCTCGTCGAGCTTCAGTGGATAATCGCCGCAATCAAAGAACTCGATTTCCGCGCCCAACGATTCTGCCGCGCGTTCCGCTTCATCCCTGCGGCCAGCCTTGACGGAGGCAAGCGTCGCGCCGGCCACTTTCCAGGCGAATTGGCTTTCGCCGCGCTCGCCATAGGACAAACAGACAATCTTCATCCGATAGCCGCGCCTGGCGTGCAGCGCGATCGCACCGCCGGCGCGCCAGACGAAGTCGCCGGGATGGGCTGAGATCACAAGGCCGGTTTTCATGGGATAAGCACTCCCTCTTCAGATGGTCAGGACTGTATCGTGGTTGCGAAAAGCGCGGGCCGCAGACCGTTACGCCGTTGCCGCCGCCAAGGTCTCTCCATTTAGCACGCGCTTCATGCGATCTTCATCCAGCGCATTTTCCCACTTGGCAATCGCGATCGTTGCCACCGCATTCCCAAGAAGATTGGTCGGCGTGAGCGCCTGCGACATCAGCCGATGGATGCCCAGAACGAGCGCGACGCTTGCGACCGGGATCGCGCCGGTTGCCGAGAGCGTTGCCGCCAGCACGACGAAAGCCGCACCGGCCACGCCGGCCGCTCCCTTGGAGGTCACGAGCAGGATCAACAGCAGTCCGACCTGCTGACTGAGATCGAATGGCGTATTGGTCGCTTGCGCCAGGAACACGGTGGCCGCGGCCAAATAGAGACAGGTGCCGTCGAGGTTGAACGAATAGCCGGTGGGTATGACGAGGCCAACCACGCTTTCCTCGCATCCCAGATCTTCGAGCTTGGTGATCATGCGCGGCAGCACCGTTTCGGACGACGTCGTCGCGATGCAGATCAACAGCTCTTCCCAGATGTAGCGGATCAACTTCATCAGGCTAATTCCACAAAGCCGCGCGACCGGACCAAGGGCAACAACCACAAAGATGACGCATGTGAGATAAAACCCTGCGAGCAGCTTGCCGAGCGAGGCGAGCGACCCGACGCCGAACTTCCCAACCGTGAACGCAATGCCGCCAAATGCCCCGATCGGCGCCGCCCACATCACGATCGCCACAACGGCAAAGATCATCTTGGCGCCGATATCGATGGTGTCGACGAGCGGCTTGGCCCGATCGCCCAGTTGCACCAGCGCGAAACCGCAAACAACCGAGATAAAGAGCACCTGCAGGATATTGCCTTCCGCAAAGGCCCCGACAAACGTGCCGGGAATGATGTTCATCAGGAACGGCACGAAACCGACGGCGGCGGTTTGCTTGACATACGGCTCCACCGCGCCGGCGTTGATGGTGGCCGGGTCGATGTTCATCCCGACGCCTGGCTTCAATAGATTGACCGCGATCAGTCCGATGACCAGCGCGACTGTGGTCATGATCTCGAAATAGACGATCGCCTTGATGGCGACGCGGCCGACGCGAGCCATATCCGCCATATGCGCGATGCCGTGCACCACGGTGCAGAAGATGATCGGCGCGATCAGCATCCGGATCGCCTTGATGAAGGCGTCGCCAAGGGGCTGCATCCTGGCTGCAAGGTCGGGATGGACGATCCCAAGTGCGATGCCGATCGCCATGGCGATCAGTACCTGCACCCACAATTCCTTCCACCAGGCCCTGGTGCGCCGCTTCTCGATCGCGAGAACAGTCATCCGCGTCCCCTAATTGTCGAATTCGAAAAGTCTTGCGGGATTGGTCACAAGTACCTTCTGCTGCAGCTCCGGCTCCGGCGCGAACAGGGGAACGAGGTCGACCAGATCGCCGTCGTTCGGCATCGCCTTGACGTTGGGGTGCGGCCAATCCGTGCCCCAGATGACCCGATCAGGAGCCGTCTCGACGATGCGCCGGGCGAACGGCACTGCATCGGCAAAGGGAGGCCCGGCCGAGGATACACGCTCGCAGCCGCAGACCTTCACCCAGCATTTCTCGTCGCGCCTCATCAGCTCAATCAGCGTTCGGAACGAAAGCTGATTGAGGCCGTCCGCGGCCTTCACTCTTCCCATATGATCGATCGTGTAACGCACCGGAAGGCGCGCCAGCATCTCGGCATATTGGGGAAGATCGATGGCATCGAAGTGCAGATCCACGTGCCAGCCCAGCGGGGCTATCATTTGCACCACGCGGTCAAACACCCGCATATCGGGAACGCCGCCGAGATGGCGGACAAAATTGAACCGGCAGCCTCTAAAACCTCCGTCGTGAAGCTCGCGCAGTTGCCGCTCGGTGATCCCGTCATCGATATTGGCGACCGCCCGGTAAGCGCCGCCGCTGGCGGCGATGGCATCGAGCGCAACGCGATTGTCAGTGCCATGCACGCTGGCATTAACGATAACCGCGCGGCCGACGCCGAGCTTCGTGTGTAATGCCTTGAAGGCGTCGAGCGGCGCGTCGGGAGGCGTGTACGGCCGATCTGGCGCGTAAGGGTATTTCGCGCCCGGGCCGAAGATGTGGCAATGCGCATCGCACGCCAGCGGCGGCAACTTGAATTTCGGCGTTTTCGTATCGGGATCGGGTCCCGGAATCGTCGGCTTGAACATGACTTCCTTTAGGTGAACTCGAATAATCGGACGGGACTGCCGAGTAGCATTCCTCTTCCCTGGTTCAACGGTCACAGCCAACTGCGCGCCACCAGCGCGCCATGTCAGCCTTCGGCTAGGTTTTGTTTTGCGTCATAGACCGCCGTCGCGAGGGCGCGGACGGATCGAGCGGCGGCGCTTGAAATGAAGCAACGCTGGCTCGCGCCAGTTGCTCGATCGCATTTCCGGCATCGGCCCCATCGGCGCTGCCTCGCGACAGCCGAGCCACGCGTTCAGGCGTCACCAGCGTGTAGTAGAGCGCCCCGAGCAGGAAGTGACTGCGCCAGACGATCTCCGCACGCGGGATGTGCGGCAAACTCTCGTGGATGGCATCGATAAAGGCGTGACTGGTATCGTCGAAGGTCTGCGCGATGATCCGGCGCGCCACTTCGTTTCCCTCGGCCGACATGACCGCGCGCAGCCGCGTGAAACGCGCGCCGCCGCCCGCAAGATCGCTGCCCGACGAGAATGCGGGCAGCACATAGGCCCGGACGATCGCCTCAAGCCGGTCCTGCAGATCACGAACCCGCCTGGCGGCCGCCAGCAACTCGCAACGCCTGCGGTTCATCGGTCCGCAATGACGATTGTAGATTTCGAGCAGCAGGCCGTCCTTGGTCTTGAAATGATAGGTCACGCTGCCGGGATTGGCGCCGGCGGCTTGCGCGATGTCCCGCACCGAAACCGCGTTGAAGCCGTTGGTCGCGAACAATTCTTCCGCCGCGCACAGGATCGCCTCGCGCAGATTCGGCTTGCGCGCGGCCAAGTCATTGCTGGTCGACTTGCTGGCCATCCTCATTTGTACAAATGTACAAAACTTTAGGTCAAGTCAAGAAATACCTTTTCCATTGGAACCGAGAAAAACCAGATTCGCGGCGATCTATCCGATCCGGCGACTGCGCCCTTGCCGCTCGACATCAAAGAGCCAATCGGGCCGCCTACCTCGCGTTCGCCGGTGCGTGCACATGCCATAAATCCGCACGCCAATGCAGCACGATGGCCAGTATGAGCACCAGCCCCAACGCGGCGTAAAGCGTTCCGGTCGCGGCAAACCCGATCAGGTCGATCAGGCTGCCGGCGGCCAACAGGCCCAGCGGCAGGCCGTAGATCACCATCATGCGCACGCCCATCACCCGGCCGCGGAAATGCTCGCTCGCGGTGCGCATCAAGATCACCGCGATCGAAATCATGGTCAGGCTTTGCGAGAATCCCGCCAGCATCAGGCAGGCAATCGCGGCCGGCACGGTTTGGACCTGGGCGAACACCAGCAGCATCGCATACCACATCACGGTGGCGCCGATCATCAGCCGCGCCACCCGGACGCCTCCGATCATGCTCAGCGCCATCGAACCGATCAGCGAACCGATTGCGAAACTCGCGGAGAGATAGCCGAGGGCGGGCTGCCCGGCACCATAGATGTCGCGCACGATATAGGGCAGCAATCCGTTGGACATCGGAAAGGCGGTGAGATTGACGAGGAACGCGATCCACATCGCGGCGCGCATCCGCGGCGTGGTCCAGACATAGGCTATGCCTTGCCTGAGGTCACGCAGCGGCGAGCGGCGCAGCGTGGCGTCAATCAATTCGTCGGTGGGGTGCGGCTTTGCCGGCGCCACGACACAGAGTGTGAGCACCGTAGCCGCAAGATAGAGCCCGACGACCGCGATATAGGCCGGGCCGATCCCAAGCGCTGCAAATAGTCCGGCGCCACTGAGCGCGCCCGCGATCCGTGCGCTGTCCATCGTCGTGCGCGATACGCTGATCGCGCCGATCAAGAGATGGTGCGGCATGATGTTGGCAACCAGCGCCCCGCGCACCCCGAGATCCGAGGGGCGGACCAAACCCATGACCGACACGATGACCATGACATAGAAAGGGGTTAGATGGCCTGTCAGCGCCAGTGTCATCAGCGTCGCCGCGAGCACGGCGTAGCTCGCGCGCATCATGGCAAGCAGGTCGCGATGGCCGATGCGGTCGCCGATCACGCCGAATACGGGGGCGATCAGCGTGCCCACATAATTAAGCGAGGCCAGTACGGTCAAGAGCAGCACCGATCTGGTCTCGACCAGCACAAACCAGCCGAGGATCAGCGTCTCCATCTCGAACGCCCACGAGGTGAAGAGATCGGCCGGCCACTGGAAGCGATAATTGCGGATGCGGAAGGGCGCTAGTGCGGCGGGTTTGACCGGCGCGAATGGCGGCGCAACCCCACTCAAAACGCGCTGACGCGGTTCATGCGTTCCACCCTGCCCGGTTTCTTGTTGGGTCAAGATTTACAGGTTCGCGGCGGTGGTGGCCAGCCCTGTCGGTTCCGCGGCGCACACGCGCGATCTGAGAGATTGCTTCCGCGCTTGGTAAACCAGGTGTTAACGCCCGACAGGCGCCGCCGATCGAAAACCATCGGATTTCACGGCAAAGCTGCCGGGCAGCCGTGCAAACGCCCCACCCGTTACCGCAATGCTCCCGAAAACCGCGGATTTAACGGACCGGCAATAGCTCTGGCTTAACCGTTTGTCCAAGGAACCGCCTGCATAGTGATCGCCGACCCACTTCATGAATTGCCAGGTTCAATTGCCGTGACGCCTTTCGGACGTGTGATTTCGGTGCGCGGATCCCTTGCCCGGGTCGGACTTTTGGCGACAAGCCGGATGGGCGTCGCGGAGATCCGGGCCACCGTCGGCCGTTTTGTCAGCATCCGCTGCGGCACCGCCACCACCGTCGTCGCCATGATCACCGACGCGACCTGCGAGGACCTGCCGAGCTCCGACAATTACATCGCCAGCGCCGGCGTCGACCTGCTCGGCGAAATCCTGGGCGGCGAGCGGCCGAAATTCCAGCGCGGCGTCACCAACTATCCGACGATCGGCGACACTGTCGAGCTGATCAGCAATCAGGAGCTGCGCACGGTCTATGCGCCGAGCGGATCGGACCAGATCGATGTCGGCACGCTGCAGCAGGATCGCTCCGTCATCGCCTATGTCGATGTCGAGGAGATGCTCTCCAAACACTTCGCGGTGCTCGGTTCGACCGGCGTCGGCAAATCGACCGGCGTCTCGCTGCTGTTGAACGAGATACTCAAGTCGCGGCCGAACCTGCGCATCTTCCTGCTCGATGTCCACAACGAATACGGCCGCTGTTTCGGCGAGCGGGCGCTGGTGCTCAATCCGCGCAATCTGAAACTGCCGTTCTGGCTGTTCAACTTCGAAGAGATCGTCGACGTGTTGTTCGCAGGCCGCCCCGGCGTGCCCGAAGAGCTCGACATCCTCGCCGAAGTCATCCCGATCGCGAAGGGCATCTACACCCAGTACCAGAACAGCGACCGCATCGGCTTGAAACGGGTCGATCCCAAAACGGTCGGCTACACCATGGATACGCCGGTGCCCTATCGCCTGGTCGACCTGATCTCGCTGATCGATGAACGGATGGGAAAATTAGAAAATCGTTCTTCCCGCATCATCTATCACAAGCTGATTTCGCGCATCGAAACCGTGCGCAACGACCCGCGTTACACCTTCATGTTCGACAACGCCAATGTCGGCGGCGACACCATGGCGGAAGTGATCAGTCATCTGTTCCGCCTGCCCGCCAACGGCAAGCCGATGACGGTCATGCAGCTTGCCGGCTTCCCCGCCGAAGTCGTCGATTCCGTGGTGTCGGTGCTGTGCCGCATGGCGTTTGATTTCGGACTGTGGAGCGACGGCGTCTCGCCGCTGTTGTTCGTCTGCGAAGAAGCCCATCGCTACGCCTCGGCCGACCGCAGCATCGGCTTCGGGCCGACCCGCAAGGCGGTATCGCGCATCGCCAAGGAAGGCCGCAAATACGGCGTCTATCTCGGGCTGGTGACCCAGCGCCCGGCCGAGCTCGATGCCACCATCATTTCCCAATGCAACACGCTGTTTGCGATGCGGCTCGCCAATGATCGCGACCAGGCGCTGTTGCGCTCGGCGGTCTCCGACGCCGCGGCCAACCTGCTCTCCTTTGTGCCCTCGCTCGGCACCCGCGAAGTGCTGGCGTTCGGCGAAGGCGTGGCACTGCCGACACGGCTACGCTTCAAGGAAGTGCCGGCGCATCAATTGCCGCGCAGCGAGGCCGCGATCAAGACGGTGCCCTCGGTCGCGGCAGGTCACGACATGCATTTTGTCAGCGCGGTGCTCGAGCGCTGGCGCGGCGCCACCTCGCAACGCGACGCTGCCAACGATCCCGGCATCAGTGACCGGACGGCCCCACGCCCGATGGAACCGCGCACGCTCGAAGCACCGATGCTGCAGCCCTCGATGGGTCTCGATCCCGACCGCTTCTCGCTGTTGAAGAAGCCGCTGCGCTAGAAGTTGCGCGCATGCGCGCTTTGCGCCAACCCCGGCATCGAATATGGTTCGGG
>VAZG01000266.1 GCA_005885285.1 Alphaproteobacteria bacterium
CGCTTTGCCCCCGAAAGGGGAAAAACCCGGTATGTCCGCTTTGTGCCAAAACCGGACATGACCGGCTTCAGTCAGCCTGGTCTGCGATAAACCAGCAGCAGCGGCAGCAGCCTCTTCCTGACGATTACCGCAGCACCCATGAGAGCGGCACGACGATTAGTCAGCGGCTATGGTGGACTGCCTGCGCATCGGAACGCCCCCGCAGCATGGCCCGCAAAAGCAAATAAATAGCAGCAAATAACAAGACAGCTTTCCCTTCAACGTAATACAATTTGAACGCCGCACTATGTGGCCGACGCTCGCGGCCCGACGATAGGCAACGGCTATAGCGATAAAGCTCGCCGTTCCCTGAGATACAAGCTATATTGGTGACGCGCCGCCACGCAGCGTGAGAAAAACCAAGAGCTGGCGGCATGGAAGGGCCCTTCCAGAAAAACATCGTCTTTCGCTAGCGTCCAGGACGGTGCGCCCGACCTTGGGATAGCGCTGACTAGGAGAGCGACAACATGCCGGTCTACAATTACACCACCATCGACGATCCCGCGCAGGTCGGGTTCACGACGTGGGCCATTGGTATCAACGACGCCGGGCAATTCGTCGGACAGTATAGCAATGCCGGCGGCTCCCACGCGTATTTTTATAACGGCAGCACGTTCATTACGATAGACGATCCCAAAGCCACGGCCTGGAGCGTTGCACTAGGTATCAACGCCACAGGCCTGATCGTCGGGCAATACAGAGACACCAGCAATCACGGTTATATCTACAACCCGAACACCGGCGTTTACTCAACCATCGATCGTCCGGGCGCCACCAGCACAAGCGCATTCGGCATTAACGCTGCGGGCCAGATTGTCGGGGATTTCAGCGACAACATCGGCAGCGGACAGCACGGCTATATCCTGACGGGCGGCGTCTTCACTACCATCGACGTGCCCGGGGCGGCCCAAGGCACGGTCACGACCGCGATCAACTCTTCGGGTCAGATCCTCGGATACTATTACTACAACAACAATAATAATGTCTCGTCCTTCATCTATAACCCGAGCACCGCGACCTACACGATCCTTAACAATCCGCTGGCCCCGCACTACACCTTTGCCTACGGTTTCAACGATCTCGGCCAGGTAGTCGGGCATTACTTAGGCGCCGACGGCCAAGATCATGGTTATGTTTACAGCGGCGGCACTTATACAACCATCGGCCCGGCGGGCAACACACTGAGCGAGGGAAGGGGCATCAATAACTCGGGGTTGATGTCCGGCGTCTTCATCGAAGCCGGTCACACCCACGGCTTCCTCCTCACGATCACGCCGAACCCGCCTCCGCCCGCCGGCACCACCGCCGACATGATCCTGCGCCACGGCGCCGACGGCCAATACGAGATCTACGACCTCGGCAACAATTCGCTGCTCGCGGCCTACCAGCTGGGTACGGTCGGGACCGATTGGCAGTGGTGAAGTCCTAGGATTGCTGGAAAAAGGGTTGGGATGCACCGTCGCCTGATTTGGCGAATCGACGAGGTTCGGTTTGGCGACCGGCCTCTGACGAAGGAGCACCCCGATGGACAGGATACCCGCATCCGAGCGGACACGCGAGCGCTTGAAGGCATTGATGAGCGGCCATGGAGAAGAGAGCGATTTGCGCTCCGATCTGGTGCGCCTTGCGGCGCGGCTGATCATCGAGGAAGGCCTGGAGGGCGAAGCCACGGACGCGTTGGGACGAGAATATTACGGGCGCGGTGCTGCGCCAGGCGTGGGGTATCGTAATGGCCACCGCACGGGTCGGCTGAAGACTGCGGAAGGCGTGGTGGAATACGCCGCGCCGCAGATCTCCGATCGCGCGGTGCCGTTCCGCTCCCGGCTACGCGAGATCATCCGCGGCCGGAGCGAGGAGCTGGAGGCGCTGGCGGTCGAGATGTATGCGCGAGGACTATCCACGCGCGACATCGAAGCGCTGTTTGCCGACGACGGCGGCCAATCGCTGTTGAGCCGCACGGCGGTGAGCGAGATCACGGAACGGCTGTGGGCGCAATATGAGGCGTTTGCCAGCCGCGATCTGTCCGAGTTCGAGGTGATCTACCTGTTCGTCGACGGCATCGCCGAGCGGCTGCATCTCGGACAAGCACGCGAGGCGGTGCTGGCCGCCTGGGGCGTGCTGGCGGACGGCCATAAGGTGCTGTTGCACCTCGCGCCGGGAACTAAGGAGGACACGGCGAGCTGCCGCGAGTTCTTCCAGGACCTGCGCCGGCGTGGCTTGCCCGATCCGCTGCTGGTTGTGTCTGACGGCGCGCCTGGTCTGATCCGCGCGATCGAGGAATGCTTCCCGCGCTCGGCACGCCAGCGCTGCCTGGTCCATAAGCTGCGCAACCTGCAGAGCAAGGTGCCCGAGGATCAATGGCCGGAGTTCAAGGCGCGCGCGATCGCCTGCTATCAGGCCGCCTCACCGGCGCTGGGGCGGCTGTTGCGCGACGACATGATGGAGTTCTATGGCGCCCTGCCGTCGGCGCTGGCCTGTCTGCAGGACGATTTCGAAGCGTGCATCGCCCATCTGCGTTTTCCGCTCGCGCATCGGCGCGCGATCCGCACCACCAATCTGCTCGAGCGACTGTTCGGCGAGGAACGGCGGCGCACCAAAGTCATCCCGCATGCCTTCGGCGAGCGTGCCGTGCTCAAGCTGATGTATGCCGCGCTCATCCGAGCGGCCGAGCGCTGGCGCGGCTTGCGCATGACCGAATTCGAACGTCGCCAGCTGACCGCCATCCGCAACGAGCTCGATCGCGCTCACGCTGAACGAACCGCGCCCGTCGTGAGCGCAAACGTCACCGCAACCTCAACTCGTTTATCCAGCAAGAGTCGGACTTGACCCCGGAAAAGGATTGTAAAGTGTGTTCACAGTTCAGCAATTGGCAGAGATGCCGACAATCCCGATGGGGACGCAAA
>VAZG01000267.1 GCA_005885285.1 Alphaproteobacteria bacterium
CGAGCGCATCAGTTCGATGCTCTGCATAGTAAGGAAGCCGCGGATTGGCGGGGGTCCCGATATTGCTGGCGGTGAAGTCCGTGAACAGCGGATCCTCGCCGGGGCCGCCATCGCGGTGACAGGCATTGCATTGCGCCTTGCCACGAAAGAAGTCGTAACCTGCCTGCTCCTGTGGCGTGAACTGCGCCTTGCCCGCAAGCACCGCATCGAACTTCGAGGTGAAGTTCGTTACCTCGGCGGATGCCTCGTAGCCGGCGATCGACTGCGCCATTTGATCGAACGTGGCGGCGGCCCGGCCGCGATCCAGCGGTCCAAGATGGACCGGTATCGGCTCGTTGGCGGGTGGTGGTCCCGGCCGGTCACAGATCTGCTGCACGTCGGGAGGCCACTCGATCGCAAAAGCCTGCGGACCCCAAACCTTTTCGAACAGGGCGCGATAGGGCCGCTGCGAGGCGCGGTAGACGGCACAGGCAATATCGGGCAGGCCCATCTCCACGGGATTGGTCGGCGGCCCCTGCGCCTGCTCGGCCGCCGGGTTGCCCAATCGGCGGCCGGTTGCGCGCATGTCCCAGAAATTGCCGCCCACGAGATCGCCCTGGCCGGGGTTGTAGTGCAGAACCGGCGACAGCGGCGCGTAAGCGTGCGTTTGCGGCTTGCGGTTGCTGAATCGTGTGCGCACCGAGCCGGGATAGGATCCGATCGTGCGATTGAGTTCCGACACCGGACCGGTGAACCCCGTCTCGGGCATGTGGCAGAACGCACAAGCCTCATTGCGGTTTACCGAGAGGTTCTTGTCATACAGCATCAGCTTGCCGAGCAGCTCGACTTGCTGGACCTGGTTATCTGGCGGGGCGGCAAGCCGCTCGAGCGTCTGTGTCTCGACGCGCTCGATCTCGGCCTCAACCTGCGCAATTTCTTTCAGTGCCTCAGGTGTGAGCGTTGTAACCTCTTCGGCACCGACCGTGCTGGCGCTCAGGATGGCGGCAATGGCAATCGGCGCCAGCACCACCCCAGCCATCGAAGCATTGATCCAGCACCGGCTCGACATAGTCTGTCGATCAATCCTCAGCCGCCGCGCCTCCGCGACCGGCCTCGAACAAAAACCACGTTCGCCGCTCGGCCTCGTCGATGAAATTTTCCAGCAGGCTGGCGGTGGCGACGTCGTCGTGCTCATCGCACAGTCCGTGCGTCTCGCGCATATTGCTCGTCAATTGCTTATTGTCTTCACGCAGCTCGGCAAGCATGTCGCGCGGCGTGACATAGCCCGCGTCGTTGTCCAAGACCCGCTGCATACGCGCAATCTGGCCGATCGACCGCAACGTCGTGCCGCCGATCTTGCGCGCACGTTCGGCGATTGCATCGGTTGCAGCGAAGATCTGCTCGCCCTGCTCGTCAAACAGAAGATGATAGTCGCGGAAATGCGGGCCCGATACGTGCCAATGAAAATTCTTCGTTTTCAGGTACAATGCGAACAGATCGGCGAGCAGAACGGCGAGCGCGGCGGAAATCTCCTTGGTCGGCTCGGGAGCGAGATCGGTCGGCGTATCGAGCGATGCTTTGCGGCGCACTGTGGCTTCGGTCAAGCTCATGGCGTTGGGTTTCCTTTCAAGTGAGATGATGGCGAGCGAACCGGCCCGAACGAGCCACGTCCACGCGCAACCTCTCGCAAAAAGCACGCTCCTTGACTGCGGGGATGCTGCGCAATCGCACGGAAGAGTTCGGCCCGTTCGACCGCGAATGTATCGAGCAATACACAAACGACTTGACTGCTATTGCGGTGATTGGCGGCGCCTTGCGCCAATACGTCCTGCGCAGGTCCGCATCGCGCCGGTAATCAGGCTGCCTGAAGTGCCATGTATGGACGGCGCCCGCGATGCAAGAGGAATCTGACGTTTCCGCGAAGCGTTCGGGTGCAGCCATGTATCCGGCCTTTGAGTGCAGCCGCTATGGCTGCTGGCCCTGATGTGATTCGCTGATCAGGTCCCAACCATTAGCACGCGCTCTTTCCTCGCGTGGCACTTCACGGGTTTTCCCGATCGACGGTCTCGACCGTTTCGCATCAACGTCGTCATCACCCCTGCAGTTCATCAACGCACGGACGCAACCCTCAGCCTCCCATCGGCTAGCCTTGTCAGGCCGCCGCGAGCCGCGGCACCCGGTAGGTCTCACCTTTCGCCAGCAGTGCCCAAGCGACGCGTGCCATTTTATTGGCCAGCGCGATCGCGACGACCTTGAACGGACGCCGTGCCAGCAGCTGTGTAAGCCAGGGATATTTTTGCGGATGCAGGCGGGCACGCTTCAAGACCGCATGCGCACCGACGACTAAGATGCGTCGCAAGTAGCGATCGCCCTGTTTGGAGATGGGCCCGAGCTTTCGTTTGCCGCCGGTCGAATCTTGTCGCGGCACAAGTCCGACCCAGGCGGCAAAATCACGACCAGACCGGAACGCCTTCGGGTCGGTAACCATGGTGGCGATGGTGCTCGCACCCAAAATGCCGATGCCAGGAATGGTCTGCAGCCGCTTGCTCGCCTCGCTCGAGCGATGTCGTGCAATGATGCGCTTTTCCATTGATCCGATCAGGGTCTGGATAGCCTGAAGCTGCGCCGCCAGTACGATAAGACTCGCGCGAGCATCGATGGGCAACCGGGCATCCCCATCGTCCGCGATAATCGCCAGCAAATCTCTTATCCCCTCGCGTCCTTGCGCAGCCGTTATGCCGAGCTCCGCCAAATGCGCGCGCAACGCATTGATTACCTGGGTACGTTGGCGCATCAGCAGATCACGCGTCCGATGCTGCATCAACTGACCCTGCTGCTCGGCCGACTTGACCGGAACGAAACGCATGCTCGGGCGCCGAACCGCCTCGCAGATTGCTTCGGCGTCGGCGGCATCATTCTTGTTACGTTTGACATACGCCTTTACATCCTTCGCCGGCATCAGGCGCACCTCATGGCCGAGCTTCGTCAATTCGCGCGCCCAGTAGTGCGCCGTAGCACAGGCCTCCAGGCCAACCAGGCAGGGCGGCAACGCCTCGAAGAACTTCATCAGCTGACCGCGGCGAATCTGCTTCCTGACGACGACCCTCTCGGCCGCGTCGATGCCGTGCACCTGGAATACGTTCTTGGCAATATCGAAACCAATCGTGGTAATTTGCATGTGGACGGCTCCCTGATGTGATTCATAGCAACAATCACCTTACGGCGATTCGTCGCCGGGAGCGGGCGCCGTCCACCACATCATTAGCGACTTTATGCGCCGCAGCAAACAGCAATTTATTCGATCACTTCATCGGCGCGGACAAGCAAACCGGTTGGTACCGTAAGGCCGAGCGCCCTCGCGGTCTTGAGATTGATGATCAACTCGACTTTCGTCGCCTGCTGGACAGGCAGGTCGGCTGGCTTTTCGCCTTTTAGGACTCGGCCAGTATAGGTGCCGAGAAGACGATACAAGTCTGTAATGCTGCCTCCGTAGCTCATTAATCCGCCGGCCGCGACGAACGGATGAAACTCATAGATCGCGGGCACGCGGTGGCGGACCGCCAGCGCGCCAAGCCGCTCGCTCCAGCTACTGAAGAATGGATCGTTGGCGATCACGAGACCGCTGGCTTGCAGTCGGACAACGTTTGCAATGACTATATCGAT
>VAZG01000016.1 GCA_005885285.1 Alphaproteobacteria bacterium
ACAATATGGGCGCGATCGCGCGGCGGATTTTGGCCGAAGCGCCGCCGCGCTTTGCACTGGCCGGGCACTCGATGGGCGGCTACATCGCCTTTGAGATCATGCGCCAGGCACCCGAGCGCGTCGCCAAACTGGCGCTGATCAACACCCAGGCGCGGCCCGATACGGCTGAAGCGACCGCCCGCCGGCGCGGCATGATGGCGCGCGCGACGGCTGGCGAATATCGCGCCGTGCTTGACGAGCTCTTCCCGGGCTTCGTGCATCCGTCGCGGCGCGCCGATAGCGCCTTGCGCCAACTCGTCTACGACATGGGGGAGGATGTCGGGCCCGACGCGTTCGTCCGCCAGCAGCAGGCCGTCATCGGCCGTCCGGACTCGCGGCCGGTGCTGGCATGGATCAAATGTCCGACCCTGGTCCTGACTGGCGACGAGGATCACACCATCCCGAATGCGCTGTCGGCGGAGATGGCCGGCGGCATCCACGGCGCGAAACTGGTGGTCCTCCCGCGTTGTGGCCACTTGCCGCAGCCGGAACAGCCGCAGGCGACCGCGGACGCGTTGGTTGAATGGCTGCGGTTGTAGTTGTCTCGGTGGTGCGAAGCGCCTAGATCAAACTCGCGAGAATACGAGAGGACAAGCCGATGCTGCGCGACGACATCAACAACGCGGTCAAGGACGCGATGCGGGCCAAGGACGAGCGCAAGCTATCGACGCTGCGCATGGTCAATTCGACCATCAAGAACGCCGACATCGCCGCGCGCGGAGAAGGAAAACCGCCGCTTTCCGACGCCGATCTCCTCGGCGTATTCCAGAAAATGATCAAGCAGCGCCAGGAATCAGTCGAGCTCTACGACAAGGGCGGCCGGGCCGAACTCGCCGCCCAGGAGCGCGAGGAGATCGCGATTATCTCCGCCTATCTGCCGAAGCAGATGTCGGAAGCCGACGTCAAGGCGGCGATTTCGGCGGCGATCACCGAGACGGGCGCGGCCGGGATGAAGGACATGGGCAAGGTGATCGGCGTGCTGAAGTCGAAATACGCCGGCCAAATGGATTTTGGCAAGGCGAGCTCGATGGTGAAGGCAGCACTCACTTCTTAACCTCGCCCCGCCTGCGGGGAGAGGTCCGCGCGAAGCGCCGGGTGAGGGGGACTCTCCACGATGACGGTGCTTGTGGTGAAAGCCCCTCACCCGGCCTCTCCCCGTAAGAACGGGGAGAGGTGAAGAAAGAGAGAGGCGCGTCATGCTCACCGAAACCAGCGACTACGCCAAGCTCTACCGGGACTTCCGCTGGGATATTCCACCGCGGTTCAACATGGCGACCGCCTGCTGCGACCGCTACGCCGATGGCTCAAACCGCCTCGCGCTGATCTATGTCGACGAGGACGGCGCCGCGGCGCGCACCTCGTTCGACGAGATCGCCGGGATGTCGCGCCGTTTCGCCAATGTGCTCAAAGCCGACGGCCTGTCGCGCGGCGACCGCGTCGCGGTGTTCCTGTCGCAATCGCTGGAATTGCCGGTCGCGCATCTTGCCGCGTTTCGCTCCGGCATGATCTCGATTCCGTTGTTCACGCTGTTCGGCGAAGACGCGCTGGAGTTTCGATTACAAAATTCCGGCGCCAAGGCGGTGGTGACCGACGAGGCCGGCTGGGAGAAGCTCTCCAAAATCCACGACCGCTTGCCGGATTTGAAGAACGTCTATGTCGCCGGTGCCGGCAATAGCGGCGCCAAATCGTTCTGGAAAGAGATCGAAGCCGCATCAGACCGGTTCGTGACCGTCGAGACTTCGTCCGACGATCCCGCGATCATCATCTACACCTCCGGTACGACGGGAAATCCCAAAGGCGCGCTGCACGCCCATCGCGTGCTGCTCGGCCATCTGCCCAACGTCGAGATGGTGCATGACTTCCTCCCCAAGCCCGGCGACGTGATGTGGACGCCGGCGGATTGGGCGTGGATCGGCGGATTGTTCGACGCGCTGTTTCCGGCCTGGTATCACGGCGTGCCGGTGGTCGGGCATCGCGCGAAAAAATTCGAGCCGCAGGCCGCGATGCAGTTGATGGCCGATCATGGCGTGCGCAACGTGTTCCTGCCGCCGACCGCGCTGAAGCTGATGCGGCAGGCCGAGGTCAAGCATGCGGCCGTCAAGCTGCGCAGCATCTTTACCGGCGGCGAGTCGCTCGGCATCGAACTGCTGGACTGGGTGCGGGCCACATTCGGCATCGAGGCTCACGAAGTGTTCGGCCAGACCGAATGCAATCTCGTGGTCGGCAACAATGCAAAGCTTTTTCCGATCAAGCCCGGCTCGATGGGCAAGGCGACGCCGGGATTCGACGTCCGCATCATCAACGACAAGGGCGAGGAATTGCCGCGGGGGAGCCGCGGCGTCATCGGCGTGCGCCAGCCGAATCCCGTGACCATGATCGAATATTGGCGCAATCCGGAAGCGACGCGCAAGAAACATGCCGGCGGTTTTCTTCTGACCGGCGATCTCGGCCGGCAGGATGAGGACGGGTATTTCTGGTACGTGAGCCGCGAGGATGACGTCATCACCAGCGCCGGCTACCGCATCGGTCCTGCCGAGATCGAGGATACGCTTCTCAAGCATCCCGCGGTGGCGATGTCGGCGGTGGTCGGCATTCCCGATCCGATCCGCACGGAAGCGATCAAGGCCTGGATCGTGCTGCGTCCGGGCTTTGCGCCCGGCGAGGCGCTGGCGCGCGAGATCCAGGAGTTCGTCAAGGTGCAACTCGCCGCCCACGAATACCCGCGCTTCGTGGAGTTTACGGAAACGCTGCCGATGACCGCCACGGGAAAGGTGCTGCGGCGGGAGTTGCGGGCGCGGGGGTGATGCCGTTTCACCTCCGCCCCGCATCCGCCATCGCCCGAAGGCGGGCTTCGGCGCACAAGGAGCGGGGCGAGGGATTACCCCTGCATTTGCTGCGCATGTCACACCGATGCAGCAGCATACTCCGCCGTTCAGCTGATAAGCCCCTCGATGATGGCGGCCAACTTGTGCTCGTCGCCGCCAAAGCTTGCAATCATGGCGTCCAGCATTTCCCTCGGTTCAAGTTTGTCGAGATTGAGGGAATATCCCGCATGATCGGCCAACAGAGCGAAGAACGTGAGCTGTGACCGGCCGTTGCCTTCACGGAAGGCATGGATGGCGTTCAACTCGGCGAGGAAATGTGCGGCCTTTGCGGAGAACGCCTGCGCATCGAGATTCCGCAAATAGTTGGCCGCTAGTAGATCGCCGAAGAGTTTCCCCGCTTGATCTTCGATGTTTTCAGGAAAGCAAAAGGGATTGCCTCCTTTTGAGATTCGGACAGTACGAACTTGGCCGGCCCAATCGTAGACGTCCTGAAACAGGTGATGGTGGACGGCCTTATAGTGTGTGAAGTCGAGCGCTCCTTCCGGTAGCGGCTCTTCGGCACGCGCAGTGGAAATTTCGGCTTCAAAAGCATCAAGCTCCTCTTGGACGCGGAGGTCGAGCTTGTTCACCAATACAGTCGAATTTTCGTAAGTGTAGGGATCGTCTACCGCATCGTACATGCAGCTCGGTTATCCTTTGCGATAGCTCCGAACGATTTTGCGGCGATACTCTTCCGCCGTGAGCCCCTTGGCGCGCGCATCGCTAGCCCGCTTTTTCATCTCGGCAGTCGTCCGAATCCCCTCGACCGCACTTATTTTGCCAAAGCCGGCGCTTCCGATCACGAAGCGGCCGGTCTTGGCACCCTTTGCAATAGTTTTCTTTTGCTTAGCCATGGTTTCAAGATAGCACGAATCGCGCCCTGTTGCATGCCCTGGGCTCGTTGGGGCGGGCGTCGTCACCGTCCTTCGTTTTCGCGGGATGACCACCCGTTCAAGGCGTCTCGATCCCCATCGCCTTTAGCGCGGCCAGCATCCGCGGCGGCGGTGGACCGATCGGGATGACGGGCGCATTTCCCGTTTCGAGCAAGCTCTTCAGGCTGGAGAGGATCGCGGGCCAGCCCAGGCGGCCGCCGGACAGAATGTCGTCGCTAAGCGGCCGGTCGTGCGATTGCGCGAACGTCAGCTTCACCACATCACCCACAGGCTCGATCTCGTAGGTGACGAGCGTGGGCCCGAGCTTTTCGACCAGCCCGGGCCAGTTGACGTTGAACGTGAAGGTGAGCTTCCTAAGTGGATCGCATTCGATCACCTCGCCAGAGATGCGCGGCGCCGACCCATCCGGCGTGTGCACGAAAAACACGCCGCCGACCCTCAGATCGAACTCGACGGCATTACGGAAAAAATACTTCTGGCTGAACTCCGCTGAGGTCAACGCCTGCCAGACCTTCTCGGGCGTGGAGACGATGTAGATGGTGTAGACGATCGCGGGCTTGAATTGGCTGATATCCATCGCCATTACTCCACACCCTCGATCTGCAGGGCGGCAAGCGGGACATCTAGCGCCCGCCCGGATTCCAGCAGGCTCTTGAGGCTGGACATGATGGCTGGCCATCCCTTGGAAATGCCCTGCAGCATCTTGCTGTCCTGCTCGAAATCTTCGTGGGTCAGCGTGAGCTTGACGAGTTTGCCGTAGGGTTCGAGGGCGAAGGTCACGCGCGACGGTTTTTCGTTGCGAAATTCCTCCGACGTGTTTGACCATGTGTAGCATAGCCGCCGCGGCGGATCAGCCTCGACGATCACACCGGTGTCCGTCACCTTGCCACGCCATTCGAGCGCAAAAGGCGAGCCGACTTTCCAGTTGGAAAGGACTTTGGTGCCCCACCAGTATCGCTCCGAAAATTCGCTCGATGTCAGCGCTTCCCACAATTTCTCCGGCGTGGTCTCGATATAGGTGACGTAGACGAATTCAGGCTTACGCATCACGTTTCTCCGGCTGATGAATGAGCGATCTATGCCGCGCCTTGCCGCGCGTCCTCGTACCAGGGCGCGTGCAGCACCTTGCCGGTTTCCAGATAGCTCTTCAGGCTCGACAGCACCAACGGCCAGCCGCGACTGACGCTCTCGAACGCCTTGCTGCCGGGCTCGAACTTGTCGTGAACGACGGTGAGCTTCACCTGATCCCTCTGCGGCTCAAGCTCGAAGGTTACGCGCGATGGCGGTTCGGCTTCCATGCCGGCATGCGCTGCACGAAACGAATAGGCAAGGCGCCGCGGCGGATCAAACTCGAGTACCTTGCCGGTGACGTCTTTCTCTTCACGCTTGAGCTTGAGCGTGAATGGCGCGCCGATCTTCCAATCCGAGACGACGCGATTGCCGACCCAGTATTGCTCCGACATTTTTTCGTCGGTCAGCGCCTGGAATACCTTCTCCGGTGTCGAAGCGATGTAAATGACATAGACGAATTCGGGCTTACTCATCGCGTTTCTCCAGTTGTCGTTTCAATTCGCTGAGCGCGGCGAGCTTGCCGCGCTCGAATTTCCTGATCCACCGCTCGCCGATCTGGTGGATCGGCACCGGGTTGAGATAGTGCAGCTTCTCGCGGCCGTGCCTGAAGGTCGTGACCAGGTTGGCCTCTTCGAGAATCACAAGGTGCTTGGTCACGGCCTGCCGCGTCATGGCGAGGCCGTCGCACAATTCGTTCAGGGTCTGTCCGTTGTTGGCGTGAAGCCTGTCCAAGAGCGAGCGTCGCGAAGCATCCGCCAGCGCTTTGAAGACCTCATCCATGGTTCGGATAATAGGCAACCAAATGGTTGCATGTCAAGGCTGTGTTTTCGCAAAATGTGTTTTGCCGTGCTAACGTCGCGGCCAGCCAGCGAAGATTGGTCTTGAACAGTCGGGGTGGAGAGGATGTCCGGTCGCGTCAAATTCGCGTTGTATTTCTCGGCGTTAGCTCTCGCGTGGGGCGCCGCCGCACAGGCGCAGCAGCAGGTGATCGGCGCACCGCCGGAAGCCTCCAATATGAAGCTCGTCGGCACCAACGATTTGCAGGCGCGCAGCGCCTATCAGCCGACCATCCATCATCAGGGCGACCGCTGGATCGCCTATATCGGACATCACGGCGGCACCGACGCTATTCCTGATCCACTCAATCCGTTGACCGGAAAGGCCGAGCCGAACGGCACCTCCATTGTGGACGTCACCGATCCCGCCCACCCGAAATACCTGCATCACATTCCAGGCCAGGAAGGAAAATATGAGAGCGGCGGCGCACAGATGGTGCGGGTCTGCGACGGCAAGAATTTGCCCAAAGCCGATCCGAACGCCGTCTACATGCTGCGCGCGGTCGGCAGCGAAGGGCATGAGGTCTGGAACGTCGCCGATCCCGCCAATCCCGTTCTCGTCGCCCACATCGGCGAGGGCTTGAAGGACACGCATAAGAACTGGTGGGAATGCGACACCGGCATTGCCTTCCTGGTGTCGGGCGCGCCCGACTGGCGCACGCGCCGCATGACGCAGGTCTATGATCTCTCCGATCCCGCCCATCCGATAAAGATCCGTGACTTCGGTCTGCCCGGTCAGGAGCCGGGTTCGACCGGCGCGGTGCCGACCGAGTTGCACGGGCCGATCTCGACTGGCCCCGCGGGCAACCGCGTCTATTTCGGATACGGCACCGACAAAGGCGGCATCCTGCAGATCGTCGATCGCGACAAGCTGATCAACGGACCGAAGGAGCCAACGCCGGATAATCTTCGCTTTCCCGAGATCGCGCGGCTTGCGATGTCCGCCTTCAACGGCGCCCACACCACATTCCCGATGCCGCAAATGCCGATCGCTGAATTCGCTCACGACAAGGACGGCAAGAGGCGCGACATCGTGATGATCGTCGACGAGGCGATCCTCAACGAATGCGCCGAGCCAAGGCAGATGGTGTGGTTCGCCGATGTGACGGTCGAGAGCCGGCCGATGATGATCTCGAGCTACACGGCGTCCGAGGCGAGCGGCTCGTTCTGCGAACGGGGAGGGCGGTTCGGCGCGCATTCCTCGAACGAGAGCATGGCGGGCGTCTATTACAAGAAGATGGCGTTCATCGCCTTCTTCAATGCCGGCGTGCGCGCGCTCGACATCCGCGATCCCTATCACCCCACGGAAGTCGGCTATTTCATCCCCTCGATCACGGATAAAACCGACAAGCGCTGCGTCCCCGTCGAGGGCAAGGAGCGCTGCAAGGTCGCGATCCAGACCAACAATGTCGAGACCGACGATCGCGGTTACATCTATATCGTCGACCGCGCCAATACCGGCTTGCACATTCTCGAACTCTCCGGCGACGCCCGCGCCGTCGCCGGCCTGCCGGCGGAGTGAACGATGCGGGCCCTGCCACTCATCGGGGGTGCGGTATTGGCGATCGCCGCCTTGTCGACCGCTGCGGGGGTTCATTACGCGGCGCCGCGCGAAGCGCACGGGTCGCATTGGCAGGAAATCGCTTGGCCGTTTCCGCGCGACGGCTGGCCGGCCGGCCGCGCCTTCCGCTGCGATGTCGCGTCATGCGGGGCAGAGGCCGAGCTCTATGTGCGGCCAAAAATCGGCTTCTGCAACTGCGACTCCGGCGTTGCCGATGACGACGAAGTCGATCGCGTCGCCGATCTCGATTTGATCAGCGAACGCTTTGCGCCGCTGGAGCCCGGCAGGGTGATCCGCATTGCCGAGATGTCCGGGCGCTTGCGAAACTATCATCTCGATATGTCCGACGGCGCGCGCCATGCCGCAATCGGCATCGCGGTGTCGCATCGTTGCGACCTTCTGGTCGCGGTGGCGCAAGGCGCAGGCGGCGCAAGCGAGCTGCAACGCACGGCGCTGGAGTTTCTTGGCTCGCATGAAATGCATCACTGGATGATGGCCGCGCTGGAAGGGCGGTAGTTGCGAGTCGCGATGCCTCCTTGCACCTCGCCCCGCGTGCGGGGAGAGGTCGAATTGCAAAGCAATTCGGGTGAGGGGGACTCTCCGCGAGTCGAGCCCGCGGAGGCTGCCCCTCACCCCAACCCTCTCCCCGTAAGGACGGGAGAGGGAGAGACGCGCGGCTTCCACCCAAGCGCTTGGCGTGCATAATGCGGAGATCGCCTCTCTATTCCCGCGAGCCCTCCCATGTCCCTGCAAGTCTATCTCGCCTTTGTCGCCGCCTGCATTGCGCTGGCGCTTCTTCCGGGACCGGTGGTGACGCTGGTGATCGCCAACGGCCTGCGCCATGGCACCCGCGCGGCGCTGACCAACATCTTGGGCGTTCAGGCCGGGCTTGCGATCGTGATCGGGATCGTCGCGGTCGGCCTGACGTCGCTGATGGCGACCATGGGTTACTGGTTCGACTGGGTGCGGTTTGCGGGCGCCGCCTATTTGATTTGGCTCGGCATCAAGCTCGTTCGTTTTCCCGTCGAAGGCGTCAAGGCCGAGGCGCCGCCACCGCCGCCGCGCGGCGGGTTCTTCCTGCAGGGGTTTGTGGTGCTGTTGTCCAATCCGAAAGTGCTGGTGTTCTTTGGCGCGTTCATTCCGCAGTTCATGGACATGAACCGGGACCACGTCTCGCAAGTGGCGCTGCTCGGCGTCACCTTCATGGTCACGGGTGCGATCACCGATTCGATCTACGCGCTGTTGGCGGGCCGCGCGCGGACGTTCTTTTCAGGCCGGCGGACGCGGCTGTTGTCGCGCATCTCCGGCGGCTTCATGATCGGCGGCGGCATCTGGCTCGCGCTGACGCGCTCGCGGTGAGCATGATCCGGAAAAGTGGGAACCGGTTTTCCGAAAAAGATCATGCTCAAAATAAAAATCTAGATCAACCGCTCCGCGCGCAACATCGGTTCGATCTGCCCAAGAATCCGCGCCAGCCGTTCCGCCCATTGCCGCTCGCCGGCCTGATCGGCGATCAGGTCCTGGCGGATTTCGATGCCGGTGTTGATCAACCCGCGGGCCTCGCCATGCGCCGGAATCGTGTAATCGGTCTCGTCGCTGACCGCATAGGGTTCGTTGTCGCCGACCACGAGATCGCCTTCCGCGCGCAACAGTTTCAGCAATAGCGGCGGCAATCGGGTGTCGCGATGGTACAGCGTGCCGATGTGCCAGGGACGGGCGATGCCGGCATAGACCGGCGTGAAGCTGTGCAGCGCGACCAGCACCGTCGGCCTCGCCTCATGCAGGCGGCGATCGATGACCGCGCCGATCCGCCGGTGGTAGGGATCGAAAATCTCGCGGCGCCGCAATGTTGCCGCTTCGCCGGAGAGCCCTTCATTGCCGGGGATGGTGGTGGCTTCGCTGATCGGCGGGATTGAGCTCGCCACATGCGGCGGGCGGTTGCAATCGATCACGAGCCGCGAATAGCGCTGCGCGATCAGATGGGCGTCGAGAAGTTTCGAAAGCCGCTCGGCAACGCCGGCAATGCCGATGTCCCAGGCGATATGCCGCGTTAGCTCGCGTTCGCCCAAGCCGAGATCGCCGAGGGCTTCGGGTATCAGCGCCCCGTAGTGATCACAAAGGAGCAGAAACGGCGAGCGCCCTGCGGCGTTATATTCTTGCACCGGCGGAGGATCTTCACTTCCAAGAAGTAACGAAATGTCGCCGATACTCAAAGCTGGCCCCCCGTTGTTGCCTATCGAAGCGGCATCTCGGCCTAGAAATAAGCAGAGATCGCTATAGATTACATAGCCTGGAATCACGATGATTGCGCTCGACGATGCCGCTCCTGACGATCCATCACAAGACTGAATACCGCTATGCGCGTCCGGTGGCGTTTGGCGAACACCGCATCATGCTGCGCCCGCGCGACGGCCATGATCTGCGCGTGCTGGAGAGCCGTCTCGACATCATGCCGGAGCCGATGCGGCTCCGCTGGATCCATGACGTGTTCGGCAACAGCGTGGCGATCGCGGACTTTGACGAGCGCGCGGAAATGCTCGTCTTCACCTCCACCGTGACCGTCGAGCATAATCCCGCCGAGGAGTTCGCGCTGACGCCGGATGACCGGGCGTATTTCTATCCCTTCCGTTACGACGACGAGGAATTTCCCGACCTTCTTCAATTCATCACGCCGCAATATTCTGATCCGAACGGCGAGCTGGCGGGGTGGGCGCGCAACTTCCTCGATGCCGAAGCGCCGACCCCGACGTTTCGGATTCTCAGCGGCATGACCCACGGCATCCGCGAGGCCTTCAGTTATCGCAAGCGGCATGAGCAGGGCACGCAGCATCCGCTCGACACGCTGCAGACCGCCTCCGGCACCTGCCGCGACTACGCGCTGTTCATGATTGAGGCGCTGCGGCGGCTCGGCATCGCCGCGCGCTTCGTCTCGGGCTATCTGTTCGTGCCCGACGATCGCGACAATTATGCCGGCGGCGGCTCGACCCATGCCTGGGTGCAGGTCTATCTGCCGAGCGCCGGCTGGATCGAGTTCGATCCGACCAACGGCATCGTCGGCACCCGCGATCTGATCCGCGTCGCGGTGGCGCGCGATCCGCGCCAGGCGATCCCGCTGCACGGCACCTATCTCGGTCCGGCCGACGCGTATCTCGGCATGGAGGTGAACATTGACGTGACCTCGGCCGACGAACGGACGGAGGCGTAAATCATGGAGATCAAGGTCGGCTTCGAGATTTCCTACGCGGCGGTCCAGCCGACGCCGATGGTGATCATGCTGTCGATACATCCGTCGCGTTTCGCCGATATCGTCGGGACCGAGACCATCGTTGCCGAGCCCAACGTGCCGATCGGCTTCTACCGCGACAGTTTTGGCAATGTCTGCGGGCGGCTGGTGGCACCCGCCGGCGGCGTGACCTTGCGCGGCAGCGCGCTGGTGCGCGATTGCGGATTGCCCGATGCGGTGAACCCGAGCGCGCAACAGGTGCCGATCGATCAGCTGCCGGACGATTTGCTGCTCTATTTGATGCCGAGCCGCTATTGCGAGACCGACAAGCTCACCGACATCGCCTGGTCGCTGTTCGGCAACACGCAGGCAGGCTGGGCGCGGGTCGCCGCCATCACCGAGTTCGTGCACAACCACGTCACCTTCGGTTATCAGCACGCCCATCACATGAAATCGGCGCATGACGTCTACGAGCAGAAGAATGGCGTGTGCCGCGATTTCGCGCATCTGGCGCTGACCTTCTGCCGCTGCATGGGCATCCCGGCGCGCTACTGCACCGGCTATATGGGCGACATCGGCATTCCGCCGGATCCGGAGCCGATGGATTTCTCCGGTTGGTTTCAGGCCTATCTGTCCGGCCAGTGGTACACCTTCGACGCGCGGCACAATCACCCGCGGATCGGCCGCATCCTGATGGCCACCGGGCGCGACGCCGCCGACGTGGCGCTGACCACGAGCTTCGGGCGGATGAATCTCGCAAAGTTCGTCGTCGTCAGCGACGAAGTGGTGGCGGCTTAGCTCTTTCCTCTCGTCATTGCGAGGAGCGACGCGACGAAGCAATCCACCCTTCCAGTTGCGGCGCTATGGATTGCTTCGCTTCGCTCGCAATGACGGGTATAGAAACAACCCATAATCTCCGATCATCTGTTCGTCTACGGCACGTTGATGCGCGGCTTCGACCATCCGATGGCGAAGCTATTGTCAGGCAGTGCCGACTTCGTCGGCGAGGCCCAATGCCGTGGCCGGCTCTATCGCGTCAAGCATTATCCGGGGCTGGTACTGTCGGAGGATCCCGCCGACATCGTGTTCGGCGAAGTCTATCACTTACGCGCGCGCGACGCCTTGCTGGGCGAGTTCGACATGTATGAAGCCTGCGGCGAAGGTTTTGCCGAACCGACCGAATACATCCGCAAGCGGCTCATGGTGACGCTTGGGGATGGCAGCGCGCGCGAGGCCTGGACCTATGTCTATAACTGGCCAGTCGCGCGCCTGCCGCGCATCGCCTCGGGGCGGTTTTTGGAGGGGTAGTGTTGCCAAGTCGCGGGGAGGGCCAAGGTGGGGGTCGGCCTTAGGCCCGCTTCTTCGGCTTGGTCTTCTGTTGCACGTAGGAACGCAACACTGCGTTGATGCGGCGCTGATAGCCTTCGCCCTCCTTCTTGAAGAAGTCGAGCACATCTTCATCAACACGAATGGAGATCGCCTTTTTCCTGGCAGGAATCACCAGAACGGCGTCCGACCAGTCGATATCGATGGGTGCTGCGTCAGGATCGTTTGCGACAGCCTCGGCAATGTCCTCGTCGGTCAGCGCGTCGACGCGCGCCCAGTCAGTCTTGCCCTTCCGGCGATCACCCCACTTTCGCGTTACGATATTCTCTTTTTTCATGTTTCCTAGCGCGACGCGCTGAGATGATCCGGATCACCTCGAGCCGTCGTGTATGCACCACGACGATCAATCGATTGCCCGAATACCCCAAAGCGGTCCAACGCTCCTCATTGTTGCGATCCGATCGGCGAAGAATTATCGGACCATAGAAAACCTCAATCGCGCTATCGAAATCGATTCCGTGCTTGGCGAGATTTAACTCACACTTCCGGTCGTCCCATTCGAATGACGCAGGTGAGAGGAACTCAAGGTCAGGGCCGTCATCGGCCATTTTCTAACTTCCTTTTTCATCTCAGTTTTCATTGGTTGGTCCTCTCATGTTGCGCACAATTGCGCTGCGACATGTATATACGTTTGTATTCCGTAAGTCAACACGATCCTTGTTACCGGGCTCGCGACTTCGTCGCGCGCCCGAACGGTGGGGCTGCGAAAGGCCAGTAAGAATTTATTCACTCTCGCTATACTTGCTGCTATATGTAGACGCCGAAGCAATTGCCTCCGACTATATATTGCTATGTGGATAACATCGAAGTTGTGGATATTGACTAGAACAAACAGAGAACAATACTGGCGTTACAACTCGCGATTCGCGACCGTTGTTAGTGAGCGTGGACACGCTTTCCCTCGAATTTGTAGTGAGTGAGATAGCGCATGCGCTTCCCGCCTAGCTTTTTGGATGAGCTGAAGGCGCGTCTTCCCGTTTCAGACGTGGTTGGACGGCGCGTGAAGCTGAAGAAGTCGGGGCGCGAGTGGAAAGGGCTGTCGCCGTTTCAGCAGGAGAAGACGCCCTCGTTCTTCGTCAACGATCAGAAGCAGGCCTGGTTCGATTTCTCTTCCGGCAAGAATGGCAACATTTTCGACTTCGTGACGCAGACCGAAGGCGTTTCATTTCCCGAAGCGGTCGAGCGGCTTGCATCATTGGCGGGGCTTGCGCTGCCTCGTACCTCCCGAGAGGAGGAACAGAGGGAGGAGCGTCAGAAATCCCTCTACGATGTGATGGAATTGGCAACGAAGTACTTTGAGCAGAATCTTGCTTCGAACATAGGTGCGCAAGCTCGCGGCTATCTGTCCGATCGCGCAATCGCTCCGTCCACGAGCCTTGAGTTTCGACTCGGCTACGCGACTCCCAATCGGTTCGGGTTGAAGGAATATTTGGGTTCAAAGGGTGTGTCGGTCACAGACATGATCGAAACCGGCTTGCTAATTGCCGGCGATGACATTCCCGTTCCCTATGATCGCTTCCGCGACCGCATCATTATTCCCATACACGATCAGCGTGGTCGAGTCATCGCATTTGGCGGTCGCACCCTAAGGAGTGACGTTCAACCGAAATACCTGAACTCGCCGGAGACCTCGATTTTTCATAAAGGGTCGGTCGTCTTCAACTTTCATCGAGCGCGTGAACCTGCTCACAAAGCCGGCTCTGTCGTGGCTGTCGAAGGTTACATGGACGCCATTGCCATTTATCAAGCCGGTATCAAGAGCGTTGTTGCTACAATGGGAACAGCATTTACCGAGGATCACATCGCGACTCTTTGGAGGCTTTCTCCAGAGCCGCTGATTTGTTTCGATTCCGATCGTGCGGGTATAGCGGCGGCGCACAGGTCTATAGATAGAATTCTGCCGCTCCTGTCAGTTGGACGAACGTTCCGCTTTGTCTTTATGCGGGAAGAAAAGGACCCGGACGATCTCATTCGAGAGAAGGGAGTGGAAGCTTTCAAGAATGTACTAGCTGGTTCATTGCCGATGTGGGACGTGCTGTGGGAACGTGAGATTGCTGACACTGACGTTAGAACGCCAGACAAGCAAGCAGCGCTTGAGCAGAAGCTCTATGGTCTCATGCGTACAATCAAAGACCCAATTGTCCATAAAGCCTACTTCCGAACGTGTCGGATGCAACTCGCCAATTTGTTCTGGCAAGTTGGCAAGAGCAAAGGAGCGAACGCGAAGGAGACGAGTCCGAGCAAGTTAGTCCGAGATCGACTCAAGCTTTCGAAAGATGGTCCGCGGCACGGCCTTCAGAGACTCTTGCTCGGAATGCTCGTGCACTATCCGGATTTCTTAGAAGAAAAGCAGGACCAAGTATTGCGTCTGCAGTTTGCACCTGAACTCCACGAGTTTTGGGAGTCTCTTCACCGGCTTCTGATCGCTGAGGAGAAGCTCACTGTCCAGAGTATCTATGCAAGCCTGAAGCGCGACTTCTATGAGATTTTGGAAAGCATACATGGTGAGGAGAAGGATGGGCGCCCATGGGGATATCGCTTGCTTCAACGTTTTCCAACTCTGAAGCACGACCCGTCGCGTGATTTCATTTCTCGTTGCATGGATCACTTCATAGCAATTATTCATTTGCATGAACTCGACGATGACATCGCAAGTGTTCAGTTCGACGCCGGGCAACCGGGAGGGGATGTGGCCATGGAGCGGCTGCTAAATCTCGTCAGAGCGCGGCAAGAGACTCATGCCGAGATCCAAGCCGAAGGTCTCGCTCTCGCGGAAGAGGCAAATGCCTTAACCCGAATTTGGTCTTCCGACCGGACAGGGTTACAGGTGGCACCGTAGCCACTCATACGCCGGCCGCGGCAATTTCAGCCGCGAATCACCTGAACGGTTTCCCCCGCGCACGCCCGGTTCGAGTGGGCGTTTTCCCCCTCGCGGTCTCCGCGGGCTGGGGATAGCGGGAACGGCGAGCCTGCCCCGCGGGCCCTATCAGGCGGCAAGCGCGCAACTGGCGGCAAGCCCCATCATGCGCGGTCAGCGCAGCGCGCTGTCGCGCCGCGAGGCGCTGATCCTGCAATGCCTGATTAACCATCCTTGGCTCTTGCACGAGCATTTGGAGGAGGTCGCGGCGCTGGAATTGGCCCATCCCGAGGCCCACAAGCTGCGCGCGGGCATCATCGCGGCCTTTGCCAACGACCACCACCAGGTCTCCGAAGCCACCGAGCCGGCCGGGAAAATGCGGGCCGATCTCGAAGCGAGCGGATTCTCGCCAATTCTTCAACGGCTTGACCGGGCAATCACGACCGGCGCGGTGTGGGGGGCCAGATCAGGGGCGGCGCGGGAAGACGTTCTTTCCACCTGGCGCCAGCTCGTTGCCTTGCATCGCCAATGGCACTCCTTACTTAGGGAATTGAAGGATGCCGAACTGGCGCTGGGCGAGCAATCCACCGAAGCCAATCTTGTGTGGTTGCGGGACGTGAAGGCCAGGATGGCGGAAGTCGATGGCACGGAAGCCCTGATCGAAGGTTTTGGAGAGCTCTCGGGCCGGTTCCAGCGGAGCGTTTGAGTAAAAAATGATGCGGACGGCCGCGTCCGGAACCGCAAAATGACTCGCCAAACCTATGGTTTGGCTGCAAAAACAGGGTTAAGCGAAGCTTAATACCGCACCTTTAATAGAGTGCGTCAACCAGCGAGACAGATTCGGGGGTGGCGACAGATTTGCGCCGCCCTTTCCGCGTCGAGAGCATGATCGGGAAAAGTGGTACCGGTTTTCCGAAAAGGTCATGCTCAAACGAACGAGAGCATGATCCGGAAAAGTGGGTACCGGTTTTCCGAAAAGATCATGCTCAAACGAAAAAAGTGGCAGCGAGAAGACTCTTCGACAGAAGAGGCATCTCGCTCATCAAGTTCAGGCGGCTGCGGCCACGCATCCGCACGAAGCGCGTTTTGGAGAGCGATGAATGGCCAGCAAGGCAAAGACGCTGCAGGTGAAGGACAAGGAAAAAGACGACAAGGCAGCGGATGCCCCTGAGAAGGATGCCCCGGACGCGCCGTCGCCGTTGCTCGACCTGTCGGATGCTGCCGTCAAGAAGATGATCAAGCAGGCCAAGAAGCGCGGCTTCGTGACCTTCGATCAGCTCAACGAGGTCTTGCCCTCCGACACCACCTCGCCGGAGCAGATCGAAGACATCATGTCGATGCTCTCGGACATGGGCATCAACGTCACCGAGGCCGACGACGCCGACAGTGAGGAAGAGAAACAGGAAGAGCCCGAGGACGAGACCGACAACGAGTTGGTCGAGGTCACCCAGAAGGCCGTCACCGAGGTCAAGAAATCCGAGCCCGGCGAGCGGACGGACGATCCCGTGCGCATGTATCTGCGCGAGATGGGCACCGTCGAGCTGTTGTCGCGCGAGGGCGAAATCGCGATTGCGAAACGCATCGAGGCCGGCCGCGAGGCGATGATCGCAGGCCTGTGCGAAAGCCCGCTGACGTTCCAGGCCATCATCATCTGGCGCGACGAGCTCAACGAAGGAAAGATCTTCCTTCGTGACATTATCGATCTCGAAGCGACTTACGCCGGCCCCGACGCCAAGAACAACATGAACCCGGCGATGATGGGCGCCCCTCTTGGCGCCGAGGCCCAGCCGGCCGCCAACGACGATGGTGCCGCGGTCATCACGCAGGTTGCGCCCGCGCATGTCGCGCCGCCGGCGGCTCCGCCTGCGCCGACTCCGTTCCGCGCTGCGCCTGCCACTGATGCCGGGGTAGAGGAAAAGGATCCGGCGGAAGCCGCTGCCGAATCCGACATGGACGACGACGAGTTCGAAAACCAGATGTCGCTCGCGGCCATCGAGGCCGAGCTGAAGCCGAAGGTGGTCGAGACCTTCGACAAGATCGCGGACAACTACAAGAAGCTGCGGCGCCTGCAGGAGCAGGACATCAGTAACCAGCTCCAGAACGAGACGCTATCGCCGGCGCAGGAGCGCAAATACAAGAAGCTCAAGGACGAGATCATCGTC
>VAZG01000268.1 GCA_005885285.1 Alphaproteobacteria bacterium
AAATCAATGCAACCCGTCAGCGAATAATCGTTCGCATCGGATCAACCGCCGTTCATTCCGCGTCTTCCTCGTCCTTCTCGGAGCCCGGAATGAGGTAGGAGCCGGACAGCCAGCGATTCAAATCGACATCGCGGCAGCGTGGCGAACAAAATGGCAGCCACTCGGGCGATGCCGGTTCGCCGCAGATCGGGCACCGCTTGCTTTTGGCTTTGCCCTTGCCCTTACCCCTCGCCGGGCTGTTTTTCGGCTTAGCCGGCATTTAACCAGCCGAATCGGACCGGAAAGCCCTCGCCGCCGAGCAGCACCGTCGATTCATAGAGCGGCAGGCCGACCACGTTGGAGTAGGAGCCGACCATCTTGACCACAAACGAGCCGGCGATGCCCTGCACGGCATAGCCGCCCGCCTTGCCGCGCCATTCGCCCGAGCCGATATAGGCCTGGATGTCGTCCTCGCTCAGGCGCTTGAAGCGCACTCGCGTCTCGACCAGGCGCTGGCGAAAATCTTCTCTCGGCGTCACCAGGCAGATCGCGGTGTAGACACGGTGGTTGCGGCCCGACAGCAGCCGCAGGCATTGCGAGGCCTCGTCGACCAGATTGGCCTTGGGCAGGATGCGGCGGCCGACCGCGACCACGGTGTCGGCGGCGAGAATGAAGCAGCCGCGCAACTCGTCATCGAGCTGCACCGATTTGAGCGCGGCATCGGCCTTGGCGCGCGCCAGGCGATTGGCACAGGCACGCGGCAGCTCGCCCCGCCTCGGCGTCTCGTCGACGTCGGCGGGACGCAGCGCATCGGGCTCGATGCCGGCCTGATTGAGCAGCGACAAACGCCGCGGCGAGCCGGAAGCAAGAACAAATTTGGGGCGGCCAAGCATGCGGATTTTTGGAAGGAGAGATTCGCAGGAATTTTCGCGCGGAACCTATCGGAAGGGCTCGCCTTTAACAACTGGGGAACATCGCGCTTTTGCGCCCTGTCATCCGAGAGTCATCAATCGCTGGCCGCGCCCGCTCTGGCAAATCGCTTGCGGATACGCAGCAGCAGGGTGTCGCAGACCTCGCGATAGGCGGCAAGCTTCTGCTCGCGATTGCCGTCGGTGCCGGTGGGATCGTGGGTCGGCCAATATTCGACATCGGCTGCGAGCGTGCGCGTCAGCTCCAGCGCCTTGTGATGCGCCTCCGGCGATAGCGTGATGATGAGGTCGAAATTGAGGCCTTCCCAATCGTCGAGCTCCTCGAACGTGATCGGCTTGTGGGTCGAAATATCCTGGCCGAGCTCGGCCATGACCGCGACCGCGAACGGATCAAGCTCGCCCTTCCTCACGCCTGCGGATTTGACGTAGAGCGCCTGCGGAAACATCGCACGCAACAGGCTTGCGGCCATCGGTGAACGCACGCTGTTCAAGCCGCAGGCAAACAGCACCGCCTGCGGATTGCGCGCGCGCGAGGGTGCCGCCATCTGGGGTTAACCCTTCCAGTGCAGCACAGTGATCAGCGTGAACAGCCGGCGTGCGGTTTCGAAATCGATCCGCACCTTGCCCTTCAGCCGCTCCTGCAGCGTGCGCGAGCCTTCGTCATGGATGCCGCGGCGACCCATGTCGATGGCCTCGATCTTGTCCGGTGTCGCGGTGCGGATCGCCTGATAATAGCTATCGCAGATCATGAAATAGTCTTTGACGATGCGGCGGAACGGCGTCAGCGACAACAGATGCGCCACCACCGGCGTGCCGTCCTCGCGGCGGATGTCGAACATCAGCCGGTTGCCGGTGATGCCGATATGCAGCGTGAACGGCCCGTTGTCGGCGCCTTCGGGGGCGAACAGATTCTGCTCAATCAGGTCGTAGATCGCGATCGCGCGTTCGTGCTCGATATCGGGCCCGGAACGTCCAATACTCTCTTCGTCAAGCGTCACCGCCACGATGCGATTTTGCGAATCGTCCCCTGCGGCAGGCTTGGTCATGGCAGGTTGAGGCGCAGTCCGACCGAGCGTGAATGGGCTTCGAGACCTTCGGCCTTGCCGAGCGTCATCGCCGCCGGCCCCAGCGCACGCAACTGGTCCGCCCCGCATTTGAGGATCGAGGTTCGCTTCATGAAGTCGAGCACGGCAAGGCCCGACGAGAATCTCGCCGAGCGCGCCGTCGGCAGCACATGGTTGGAGCCGCCGACATAGTCGCCGATCGCCTCCGGCGTGTGGGGGCCCAAAAAGATCGCACCGGCATTGCGGATCTGGGCCGAGAGCATTTCCGGATCCGCCGTCATGATCTCCACATGCTCGGCTGCAATCGCATTCGCGATCGGGATCGCGTCACCGATGCTGTTCACGATGATGATCGCGCCGAAATCGTTCCAGGAAGCCCGTGCGATGTCGGCCCGCGGCAGCGTGCTCAGTTGGGATTGCACGGCACGCGCGACCTCATCGGCGAGCCTGCTCGAACAAGTGATCAGGATCGACTGCGCGCTGGTGTCGTGCTCGGCCTGCGCCAGCAAGTCGGCCGCGATCCAATCGGCATTGCCGGTGTCGTCGGCGATCACCAGCACTTCGGAAGGGCCCGCGATCATGTCGATGCCGACCTTGCCGAACACCAGCCGCTTGGCGGCCGCCACATAGGCATTGCCGGGGCCGACGATTTTCGCGACCGGCGCGATGGTGGCGGTGCCGTAAGCGAGCGCGGCAATAGCCTGCGCGCCGCCGACCCGATAGATTTCGGAGACGCCGGAGAGCTGCGCCGCCGCCAGCACCTTTGGATTGAGCTTGCCGTCGGGCGCCGGCACCACCATCACGACGCGCGCAACACCCGCGACCTTTGCCGGCACCGCGTTCATCAGCACCGACGACGGATAGGCCGCGGTGCCCCCCGGGACATAGAGGCCGACCGCCTCGATCGCGCTCCAGCGCCAGCCGAGCTCGACACCGAGCGGGTCGGTGAAGCGCTCGTCTTTCGGCAGTTGGCGGCGATGGAACGTTTCGATCCGGTCGCGCGCGAATTTCAACGCGTCGAGGGTCGCTGCGTCGCAGGCTTTCGCCGCGGCGTCGATGTCGGCCGCGGAGACGCGCAAGCCGGTCGCATCCAGCTCGACCCGGTCGAATTTGCGTGTCGCCTCGATCAGCGCCGCATCGCCGCGGGTCGCGACGTCATCGACAATGGCGCGGGTCGCCCGCTCGACATCGGCCGACACTTCGCGCTTGGCGGCGAGAACTTTCGCAAATTGCTCGTCGAAATCGGCGCTGCTTCGGTCCAGTCGAAGGGGCATGGAAATGATCCGGCGGGATTCGCAAAGGTTGCTGCCAAGTCTATTGCAATGGCGTGGCAGCCGAGCGCCGTCAACCCTTGAAGCGACGCGTCATTCCGGGATGGTCCGAAGGACCAGACCCGGAATCTGGAGATTCCGGGTTCGCGCTATCGCCCACCCCGGAATGACGCAGCCACTCACGCACCCACCCCGGGCTCGCCGAGATCGACGGTGCCGAGATCGTCGGCACCAAGGTCGGTCAGCTCGCATTCCAGGCATTCGACGTCCAGGCGGAGCGCCCCGCCCTGGGCGAACAGCAGAAGCGCGCTGCCGCTGGGCGCTTCGCCCTCGCAAAACTCGATTCCGACCAGATCGAGCACCATG
>VAZG01000269.1 GCA_005885285.1 Alphaproteobacteria bacterium
AAGCCTTTGATTATATTGGAGATAAATTCCAGATGGCGCCACAGGCGGAATCGCGGCCCGGATCGTCCGATGCCTGCCGGGACGGAGTCGAGTGCCCGTATAACGGAGCGACGCCCTGAGTTCAATGGAGGCGGACCGGGCCGGCTGTGGCCGGTTTCGGGGCCGAACTGGGCTGGCCGAAGCGGCGGCTAGGAGGGTTGCGCGGAAATGCGCACGCAATCACGCCGCCCCATCAGCACGCAGTCCTGGGTCCTGCGCAGATCGGCGATGCTTATCGCAAGCCATATGCCGATCGCCGTCAGCGCCACGGTGAAAGCGAACGCGGCAATGTTTGCGAGCATGCGCTGGCGAAAATCGTCCGGCTGCTCCCGCGGGCGTTCATAGCGCGACAAATCCAGCGGTTCGTTCTTGCTATCCTTATGCCGTGGCTGGACCACCACGTTGGTCTGCCGGGTGGACGGAGTTAGCGAGGCGCGCGGCCGGAACTCGAGCACGCGGTGCTCTTGATCCGATGCGATGGGCTGCTGGCTTTTCACGGGTGTTAGTCCGGGAGCGTCGTGATCTTGTTTAGCACGCTCGTGGCAGGCCTCACAGAAAATTTGACATGGTAGCGATGCGATAAACTATCCGTCCAAAGTCTCATGGAACCTGGCGTAGTCTATCCTCAGTCGGCCGTCTTCCGCGCGCTCGAGGATGTCTGCGTAGCGCTGCCCAAAACGAATAGCGGGATAATCGTAGGACTTTCGCGCGTGGATGGTTTGCGCCGCAACAACGTCATATCCGGAGACTACTGCCACCAGCGAAACGTCCGCTGCGGCGAAGTCTTCGGCGTTGAGGCCGTAGAGCGGGCTCTGCTCGTCAAGGACATGGTAGAGCGTCCAGCTCAATGCGAGTGCGGGATGCTCGCTTCGCACCAGCGCCAGCTCGTAGAATCGCCGAAACGACCCGCCCTCCAAACTCACCTCGTTCCTGAGCAACCACAGTTTGGCGGTGGCATTGCCGATGATGTTGTGACGCTCGTTGACGAAGCGAATCATCAGCGTCGGCTTGCCTTCATGGCTTGAAATGACCGGGTGATCGGCGAACAGCAGCCGGGCACTTGGCCGCGAGAACCGCGCAAAGATGAGCCCGGTCATCAGCGACATCGAGAAGATTCCCGTGAACAGCTCCACGGCGGCGACGAAATGTCCGTAATGGGTCTGCGGATGCATGTCGCCATAGCCGGCGGTCGAAAGCGTCTCGATGCTGAAATAGAGATAGTCGATATAGGCGCCTCCAGGCACGTTCGAGATCGGCTGATCGGCAATCCAGTAAAACAGCGCGAAAATCGCGTTGAAGGCGACAAACACCAGCGCGGCTCCGGCGATGAAAGACAGCCATGAGGCCGTCATGGAGCGATGACTGATATCGGCCCAGAAACTAAGATGCTGGCTTTCCGAAACGATTATCTCGCGACCTCCAAGCCGGACGACCCGCGCCTTCGGCATCCGTTCGCTCTGCTGTGTAGTCATCTTCTCCGCATCTCTTGAGGGCATTTAACCGTCTCTGTCATCATGTCATAATCGCAGGGATTTCAGAGCAATTTTTCGCAAATCCAAAGGGGTTCTAGGTCATGGCGAATACGCGCGAACCGATCCTGCAGCCGGTGCCGATCCTCTCGCTGCGTCCGACGCAGATGACGGTTGGAATGAGGGAGGTCAAGGAAAAGCGCAAGCGCTTGCGGGAGTATTGGAAGGAGCACAAGTCGAAGAAGAAGCAGGGCGAGTATCTCGGCAGGCACATGATCCCGGTGGTTCTCGGACCGGACAAGCGCCATTACGTGGTCGACCACCACCATCTCGCGCGCGCGCTTCACGATGAAGGCATCGAAGACATTCTCGTCACCGTCATCGGCGATCTCGTCATGGTCGAGCCCGACGCGTTCTGGGGCGTGATGGATAACAAGCGATGGGTCTATCCTTACGATGCCAAGGGCGAACGCCGGCACTTCAAGGATCTTCCGAAAACGATCACCGACCTCAAGGACGACCCGTTCCGCAGCCTCGCCGGCGAGTTGCGACGCTCCGGCGGTTTTGCAAAGGACACCACGCCGTTCAGCGAATTCCTGTGGGCGGACTTCCTGCGCCGCAAGATGTCGCACAAGAGCGTGGCGGACGATTTCGACGAGGCGATGGAAAAAAGCTTGGCGCTGGCGAAAAGCAAGGATGCGATCTATCTGCCCGGGTGGTGCGGACCGGCGTCCGACGATTAGTGCTTATTTCGGCAGCCGCCCCAGCAGATAGAATTCGTCGTTCGGACGCATGCCGGTGACGTTGGCCATCCGGTTCGACAGCGCAAAGAACGCGGCGATCGCTGCAATATCCCAGATGTCGTCATGGCTAAAGCCATGGGCGGTCACAGCGGCAAAATCCGCTTCCGAGATCTGGTGCGCCTCCATCGCCACCTTCATTGCGAAATCGAGCATGGCGCGCTGGCGCGGCGTGATATCGGCCTTGCGGTAGTTGACCGCGATCTGATCCGCGATCAGCGGATTCTTCGCCCGGATGCGCAGGATCGCGCCGTGCGCGATCACGCAATACTGGCATTGGTTGGCGCTCGAGGTCGCGACCACGATCATCTCGCGCTCGGCCTTGGTCAGGCCCCCCTCCTTGTCCATCAGCGCGTCGTGATAGGCGAAGAACGCGCGGAATTCGTCGGGGCGGTAAGCGAGCGTCAGGAAAACGTTCGGGACGAAGCCGGATTTCTCCTGCACCGCAAGCAGGCGGGTGCGGATGTCTTCCGGCAGCGTGTCGAGGGCGGGCGTGGGAAAGCGGTCGGCGGTGGGCTGCGTCATGATGTGGTTCCGGCATGATCCGGGCGAACCATATTCGATGCCGGGGTTGGCGCAAAGCGCGGACGCAGAGCCTGGCTAGCGCAGCGGCTTCTTCAACAGCGAGAAGCGGTCGGGATCGAATCCCATCGAGGGCTGCAGCATCGGTGCTTCGAGCGTGCGCGGTTCCATTGGGCGTGGGGCCGACCGGTCGCTGACGCCGGGATCGTTGGCGACGTCGCGTTGCGAGGTGGCGCCGCGCCAGCGCTCGAGTACGGCGCTGACAAAATGCATGTCGTGACCTGCGGCGACCGACGGCACCGTCTTGATCGCGGCCTCGCTGCGCGGCAATTGATGCGCCGGCACTTCCTTGAAGCGCAAACGGGTCGGCAGCGCTACGCCTTCGCCGAACGCCAGCACTTCGCGGGTGCCGAGCGAGGGTACGAAGGAGAGCAGGTTGGCCGCGGCGTCGGAGACCGCCGAGCGCAGCAGCGCCTGGTCGCGATCG
>VAZG01000017.1 GCA_005885285.1 Alphaproteobacteria bacterium
CTCGCGCGCCTATGCGGTGCGCTATTTCGTGGGCTTCACCGCGGCCGGCGCCTCCGTCGGTCTCGCGGCGTGGCTCTACCAAGAGGGTGGATTCGTCACCATGCTGCATGCCTTCGGAGCGCTGTGCCTGTTGGTGATCGCGGCGGCGCTCATCCTGCCGCGGGAGACCAGGACACAGCCCGCGGGCGCGAACTGATCAGGTGACTCTTGAATTGAAGCTACGGCCCCGTCTGAGAGACCGGCTGCGCCTTCGGCGCTTTCTTCTTCTCGGCGCGCCAGTTCTCAAAGCGCTGGATCACGACGTAGAAGGCCGGCACGAACAACACCGCAAGGCAGGTCGAAGCAAGCATGCCGGAGAACACTGTGATGCCGATCGATTTGCGCGCGCTGGCGCCGGCGCCGGTCGCTGTCACCAATGGCACGACGCCGAGGATGAAGGCGAACGACGTCATCAGGATGGGGCGGAATCGTGCGCGCGCCGCCTCGACCGCCGATTCCAGGATCGGCTTGCCGTCGCGCACATGCAATTCGAGCGCGACCTCGACGATCAGGATCGCATTCTTGGCCGACAGCGCGATCAGGAGGATCAGTCCGATCTGGACGTAGAGGTTGTTGTCAATGCCGAGGCCTCTCAGGACCGCCATCGGCCCCAGCAGCGACAGCGGCACGGCCAGGATCACCGAGATCGGCGCGTACCAGCTCTCATATTGTCCGGCGAGCACGAGATAGACCAGCAGCATGGCAAGCCCGAACACGTAGTAGATCTGGCTGGTCACGGCTTTTTCCTGGTACGACATCGCCGTCCACTCGTAGCCGGTGCCGGGCGGCAGGGTTTTGTCGGCGATCTGCTCCATCAGGTTCAGCGATTGTCCGGAGCTGTAGCCCTGCGCGGGCAGGCCGACGATGGTCGAGGACGGATATAGGTTGTACAGGCTGATCAGGGAGGGGCCGACCGAAGGCGTGATCTTGGCAACTGTGCCGATCGGGATCATGTCGCCGTTCTGGTTGCGCACCATCATATTGGCGATGTCGCGCGTGGTCAGGCGGAACTGCGAGTCGGCCTGCGCATAGACCTGAAACACGCGGCCGAATTTGTTAAACTGGTTGACGTAGGACGAACCCATGTAGGAGGCGAGCGTCGAGAACACCTGATCGGTGGTGACGTGCAGCGTCTGGGTCTTGATGCGGTCGACCTCGACGTCGAATTGCGGCACCGTGGCGCGGAACGGCGATTGGACGCGCTGCAGCGCGCTCTGGGTCTGCGCGTTGGCGACCATGGCTTGCGTGATCGCCTGCAGCTTGCTGAAGTCGCTATTGCCGTCGCGCAGCTCGACCTGCATGGCAAATCCGGCGGCATTGCCGATGCCTTGGATCGGCGGCGGTGGCAGCACCAGCGCCCGCGCTTGCTGAATGATGGAAAGCTTGTCGTTCAATCCGTAGACCAGCGAGCGCAGATCCTCGCCGGCGCCGCGCGAATCCCAGTCTTTCAGGATGATATAGCCGACGCCGGCATTGGCGAGGCTCGCGCTGTTGTCGAGTGCCGAGATGCCGGCAATGGTGATGACCTGCGCAACGCCCGGGGTCTGGCCTGCAATCTCGGCTACCTTGTCGAGCACCTTCTGGGTGCGGTCGAGCGCGGCACCGTCGGGCAACTGCACCGCCGCGATCAGATAGCCCTGGTCTTCGATCGGCAAGAAACCGGTCGGCACGCGCGACAAGCCGTAACCGCCGATCGCGATCAGGATCAGGGCGACGATCACCGAGACATTGCTGTGCGCGGCCATGCGGCCGATCAGCCGGGCATAGCCGCGCTCGAGCCGATTATAGACATTGTTGAAGCCCCGATAAAAAAAATTGCGCTGCTCTGGCGGCACCGGGCGGCGCAGCCACAGCGCGCATTGCGTCGGCTTCAAGGTCGCCGCGTTGACGGCGCTCAGTAGCGCGGTGGCTGCGATCACCAGCGCGAATTGTGCATAGATGCGGCCCGTCAGCCCCGGCAGGAACGCCGCGGGCAGAAACACCGAAATCAACACCAGCGTGATGCCGACGATCGGCGCGAACAGCGCATCCATCGCCTTGATCGCGGCGTCATGGCCGGACATGCCCTGCTCGATATTGTGTGCGGCGCCTTCGACCACGACGATGGCGTCGTCGACCACGATGCCGATCGCAAGCACGATCGCAAACAGCGTCGACAGATTGATGGTGAAGCCGAGCGCCGCCATCGCGGCAAAGGCGCCGATGATGGTGACCGGCACGGTGGTCGCCGGCACCAGCATGGCCCGCCAGTCCTGCAGGAACACCAGGATCACGACCAGCACCAGGAAGCCTGCCTCGATCAGGGTCTTGTAGACCTCGTGGATCGAGGCCGAGACGAATTTCGTGGTGTCGAAAGGCGTGTCGTACTTGATGCCTGCCGGGAATGCGCGCGAAAGCTCGGTCATCTTCTTGCCGACCGCCTTCTCGACTTCAAGCGCATTGGCGCCCGGCGACTGGAATATGCCGATGCCGGTCGAGGGCTGCTTGTTGAGCGAAAACAGCTGGCTGTAGGTTTGCGCGCCCAGTTCGACCGAGCCGACATCGCGCACGCGCGTCACGTCGCCAATGTTGCCGGCCTTGACGATGATGTCCTCGAACTGACCGGCGTCGTCGAGCCGGCCGTTGACGTTCAGCGTATACTGAAACGCCTGGCCGGGCGGCGTCGGCGGGCTGCCGACCTGGCCGGCGGCGACCTGCTGGCTTTGCTGCTGGATCGCCTGGATCACGTCCTGCGGCATCAGCCCGCGCGCCTGCAACTTGTTGGGATCAAGCCAGATCCGCATCGAGTATTGCCCGGCGCCGAACACCGTGACGTTGCCCACGCCTGGCAGCCGCGACAGCTCGTCCCTCAGGTTGATGGTGGCGTAATTGCTCAGATAGAGACTGTCATATTTTGCGTCCGGCGAGGTCAGCGTCACGAACAACAGGATCGACGTCGACCTCTTCTGCACTGTGACGCCCTGGTTCTGCACCACTTGCGGCAACTGCGCCAATGCGCTGGAGACGCGGTTTTGCACCAGCACCTGCGCGAAGTTGAGGTCGGTGCCGATCTTGAACGTCACCGTCAGCGTGTAGGTGCCGTCGGCGCCGCTATAGGACTGCATGTACAGCATGTCTTCGACGCCGTTGACCTGCTGCTCGATCGGCAGCGCGACGGTGTCGATAACGGTCTTGGCGCTGGCGCCGGGATAGCGTGTCGTGACCTGTACCGTCGGCGGCACCACGTCGGGATACTGCGCGACCGCGAGATTGAACAGCGCGACGCCGCCGATCAAGATCATCAGCAGGGCGATGACGTTGGAAAGAACCGGCCGCGCGATGAAGAACTTTGAGATCATGGGCCGGTCCTATTTGGCCGATGCGGAAGGCTGCTCGATCTTCTGCAGTTGCGGGTCGACCTTCTGGCCGGGGACCGCGCGGAGCAGTCCGGCGGTCACCACGCGGTCTTCCGGCTTGAGGCCGCTCTCGATCACGCGCAGGTCGCCCTCAAGCGGGCCGGTGTCCACCTTGCGCTGCTCGATCACGTTTTCGCCTGTCACCACGAGCACGTAGCGCCCGCTTTGATCGCTGCCCAGCGCCGTGTCTGGAACCAGCAGCGCGTTCGGCTGCTGGTCGACAGGAACGCGGACGCGGACGAAATAGCCGGGCAAGAGCACCCGGTTCGGATTGGGCACGACGCCGCGCACCGCCAGCGTTCCCGTCGATTGATTGATTGATGGCGCCGCGTAATCGAGCTTGCCTTGGTGCGGATAGCCGGTTTCGGTTTGCAGCCCGACCTCGATCGGCACCAACTTGAGATCGGCCGCCGTCAGTCCTTTGCGCGCGGCCTCCGCCCTGATCCGCAGCACATCCTGCTCATTGACGTTGAAATTCACGTAGATCGGGTCGAGCGACACGATGGTGGCAAGCTGGGTCGGCGAAGCGGCGCCGACCAGTTCGCCGACCGAGACCAGATGCGCACTGACGATGCCGTCGAAGGGCGCGGTGACCTTGGTGTAGTTGTAATTGACTTCGGCGATCCGGGTATTGACCTGAGCCTGCTGCAGGTTGGCCTGGGCGTTGTCGCGGTTGGAAGTCGAGGTATCGAGGGTGGCCTGCGACACCGCCTGGCGCGCGACCAGGTCGGTCTGCCGTTTGAAATCGGCCTCGGCCTGCTTGACGGAGGCTTGCGCGCCGGCCTCGGCCGCCTGTGCCTGATCGAGCTTCAATTTGTAGGTCTCGGGCTCGATCGTGAACAATGGTGCTCCCTCCTTCACGAAGTCACCATCCTGATAATCGATCGATTGCAGGAAACCCTGCACCCGCGCGACAAGATCGACGGTCTTGATCGGGGCGGTGTTGCCGGTTGCTTCGAGATAGCGCGTGATCGTGCGCTGCACCGGAGCGGCGACATCAACCTTCGGCGGCGGCGGCGGCACAAACGTGTTTTGCTCGCAGCCTGCGAGCAGGGCCACTACGAGCGCAGCGGTTGCCGCCCGTCCGATCCGCAGGCGATGCCTGCGATCGCTTCGCGCGGGATTTGACAGACGCGCAGGCTTCATTGCAGTGCCCCATTTCTTGCGCCTGAGAAGCAGGCCTCCCATCATTCTGAATAGCAACAATCCGTTCGCGGCGAAACCGGAAAGCGCTTGCCTGGCTTCAAAACGGAATCGGCCAATCCTGTTGACGCAATCCTTGTCGCTGCACCCTGACAATTTGATCGTTTCGATCAACAATTTGGGTTTGAACATTTGCCCTGACCGACCACAATTGCCGTAAAGGCTCGTCAAAAAAATGAGCCGATAGGAAAGGAGTGCAAATGCCTAGCCGATCTCTGCCGCGCCTCGCCAGCCATGTCCATGGCATTGTCTTTGGCCTTTTCCTGGGGGTCTCCGCGCTAACAGTCTCGGCAAGCGCCGACGGGCTGAAGGACGAAATCGCGCCGACCGGCAAATTGCGGGTGGGAATTGGAATCAGCCGGTCCGCCGGCGCTTACTGGTCCAACAAGAACGTAAACGGGGATTATACCGGCGTGCCGGTCGATCTCGGCAAGGAGATGGCGGCGCAGCTCGGCGTTCCCGTCGAATACGTCGCGTACCCCAACTCCGGGCAGATCACCGACGCCGCCGCGACAGGCGCCTGGGACGTCACCTTCCTGCCAAAGGATGCGGAGCGCGAGACCAAAATGTTGTTCGGTCCGATCTACGAAGTGGCGGATGCGACCTACATCATCAAGGCGGGTTCGCCGATCGCGAATTTTGCGGCACTCGACCAGCCCGGCGTCAAGGTCGTGGCGGTCAGTGGCACCACCACCATGCGCGGCGCGCAGGCACATCTGAAGAACGCCAAGGTCACGGGCTATCAGACCTATGACGAAATCTTCAATCTTCTGAAAAACGGTGAGGTCGATGCGTTCGCGCTCTCGCGCGATCAGCTCAACGCCATGGCACAGAAGATTCCGGGCACCAAGGTGCTGGACGAGACGTTTAAGAAAACCGCGACCGCGGTGGCGGTACCGCTCAACCATCCGCTAGCGCTGGCCTTCGTTTCCAAATTCATGACGGACGCCATTTCGAATGGGACCCTGCGCAAGGCCTACGACAACAACGGGCTAAAGGATGCGCCGATAAGGGTGCAGTAGCCGTAGCCGATCAATTCGTCCCGCCGTTCGCTATCGGCTCCATGCCGCTCCTGATGATCTCGGCGCGGGCCGCGGGCGAGGTGAGGAATTTGATCAGCGCTTTGCCGGCCTCGGGCTCCTTGGAAACCGCGGCGATCCCGGCGGAAAACACCGTGACCTTCTGCAATTCACTCGGCAAGGGACCAACGATGTCGATGCCCTGCACGGGCATTAATTCACTGAACTGCTGGAAGCCGATCTCGGCGTCGCCGTGAGCCACGATTTCGCCGACCGGGGTTGCCGGAATCTTTCTCGCCTTGTCCTTCATCTCCTCCGTAATGCCGAGCTTGGCAAACATCTCCGTCGAGACATAGACGCCACTGGCGCTGTCGGAATAGGCGATCGATTTTGCCGCCAACAGCGCGCGCTTGAGCGCATCCGCGGAGCTGATATCAGGCTTCGGCGCGCCCGCCTTCACCGCAACGCCGATCAAGGATTTGACGAGGTCGACGCGGCTGTCGGCAATGACCTTGCCGTTCTTGACGAGGTCGCCAAGCGCATAGCCGACCATGATCAGCACATCCGCAGGCTCGCCGCGCTCGAGCCGGACCGGGATCGCATTGACGGTCGTTCCCATCGACGGCCCGTAAGCGGTCGAGACCTTGTTGCCGGTGGTGCGCTCGAATTCAGGCACCAGCGCGTTGAACGCCGCGGTCAGCCCGCCCGAGATCATCACCCGGACTTCGGCGGCGGCTGCCGAGCCTGCCAGCAGCAGCACGGCCGCGCAGCCGAGCACCAGGTTGCGGAAATGTGCGGATCGAAATCGCATGGTCGTTCCTCCCCGGGACGCTCTTGGGCGGCCTCGTTGATGAGGGGGACAGCGTATCGCGCAAATCGGGGTTTGTCATTCCGGACGGTCCGCAAGGCGGACCGATCCGCAATCTCGAGGTGAAGTGCGACTCCTGTCCTCGGGATTCCGGCTTTCGCGCGTTTCACGCGCCCCCCGGAATGACGGCAGCTCACGAATTGACGTGCACGAAATCCCGTAAGAGCGGGTAGATTTCGTTGTTCCAGCGGCGGCCTGAGAACACGCCGTAATGGCCGACGCCGGCCTGCATGTGATGCACCCTGCGATAGGCACGCACGCCGGTGCAGAGGTCCTGCGCCGCCAGCGTCTGGCCGATCGAGCAGATGTCGTCCTTCTCGCCCTCGACGGTCATCAGGCCCATCCGCTTGATCGAGGCGGGCTTCACCGGCCGGCCGCGATAGGTCAATTTGCCCTGCGGCAGGAGGTGCTCCTGAAACACGTCACGGATGGTGTCGATGTAGAATTCCGCCGGCAGGTCCATCACCGCAAAATATTCGTCATAAAACGTCTTGATGGTCTCGGCCTTTTCCTTCTCGCCCTTCACCAGATGGTTGGCGAGATCCATGTGCTGCTTGATGTGGCGTTCGAGATTCATCGAGACGAACGCGGTGAGCTGCACGAAGCCGGGATAGACCAGGCGAAAGGCGCCCTTGCACTGCAATGGCACGTAGTTGATCAGATTATCCTCGAACCATCGCAGCCGCTTGCTCTTGGCGAAATCGTTGACCTTGGTCGGTTGAATGCGGGTGTCGATCGGCCCCGCCATCAAGGTCAGGCTTGCGGGGCGCGAGGGATGATCATCCTCCGACATGATCGCTGCCGCGGCGAGCGCCGACACCGACGGCTGGCAGATCGCAACCATGTGCGGGCGCGGCCCCAACTGGCCGAGAAAGGTGATGAGGTGTTCGGTGTACTCGTCGAGGCCGAACCGGCCCTGGTCGAGCGGGATGTTGCGCGGGTTATGCCAGTCGGTGATGTAGACGTCGTGGTCCTGCAGCAGGGTCTTGACGGTGCCGCGCAGCAGCGTCGCGAAATGTCCGGACATCGGCGCGACCAACAACAGCCGCGGCTGCTCCGGCGCATCCTCCTTCTTGAAGCGCAGCAACGATCCGAACGGCGTTGCATAGACGACCTCCTCGGTCACCTCCAACTCCCTGTTGCCGACCTGCACCCGGTCGATGCCGTAGGCCGGGCGGGCATAGCTAAGGGAGGAGCGTGAGATCAGCTCAAGCGCAGCGGACAGCCGTCCGAACAGTTTGTCGGACATGCCCTGCGGCGCCAGGTTGAGGTATTTCAAGGCCGATGCGGCGCCCCTTCGCCATGGCTCCGTCAGGTCCATATGGTTTTGATAGGCCTGATATAACATCGACTTCATCCGGTACGCCCCTGCCCTTATTGTCATGCAATATCGGGGCCGGACCGCCTGCCAAACTGGCACGTCGCTTGCTGCGAAAGAGGCCGGAAGCACAGGCAATGGGCATGGGCCGCGAGGCGCCGGGCAGGGGCATCCGACGCGCCCTTTAGACCCTGCGCAGACGTTCAGCTGTGAGGGAAAGACCATATGGCGAAGGCGACACTGACCATCAGCAGCAAGAACTATTCTTCATGGTCGCTGCGCGGCTGGCTGCTGACCAAGTTTTCCGGGCTGGGATTCGAAGAGATCGTCACTGCGCCGGATGATCCTTCCGCGCGCGCAGAAATCCTGTTGCTGTCGTCCTCGATCCTGGTGCCGTGCCTGCGGCACGATGGCGCCACGATCTGGGACACATTGGCGATCGGCGAATATCTCAACGAGGCGATGCCCTATGCCGGCCTGCTGCCGGCAGACCGCGTGCGGCGGGCACATTGCCGCTCGATCTGCGGTGAAATCCATTCCGGTTTCACGACGCTGCGGGCGTCGCTGCCGGTCAACCTGAAAGGTCATTTCCCGAACTTCAAGATCTGGTCGCGCGCGCAGGCCGATATCGACCGGGTCTGCACGATCTGGCGCGATTGCCTCGCCGAGTCCGGCGGGCCCTTCCTGTTCGGCGAGCGCACCATGGCGGACGCCATGTACGCGCCGGTCGTCACCCGCTTCGTGACCTACGACGTGAAGCTCGATCCGGAGCTTGCAGGCTACGCCAATACGATCATGGCCATGCCCGAGATGCAGGAATGGATCGAGGCGGCGAAGGCCGAGCCCGCCGAAATCGAAGAACTCGAGGTTGAATATTAGGCAGCGAATACGTCCCGTTGCCTGTTTGAACGGCTTAAGCGCACGGCAGGCTTTGCTTAAGCCGGTGCCATCGGGGTGTGCCTGTGTCCGGTTCTGACCGGTGCGCGCGAAACCAAGACATCATCCAATTTTGGATTCAGTCCGCGCTTCAAGAGGTTCGCGGCCGCGCCGGCCAAGCCACCGCACTGCAACGCGCTTGGCGCGATTTTCGCATGGCACAATCAAGCTGTGAACGCGACGATGCGGCGCTGCCGAAAATTTGGACGCTCATGAATGGTCGCGCTCGCTACCAGCACAACGGTGGAGGCCGTCATGAATCAGCACACAGTCGTCAGCAAATTCTCCCACGTCAAACCGACCGACACCGAATTCAAGGGCGGGGGTCTGCGCGACTTCTTCCTCTATCGAGATCTCGGTATCGCCGAGGCAACCGGGGGGCAGGTGATCTGCCACCTCGTCAAGGCCAACGCCGACATGCCGCCGGAAGACGGCACCGGGTGGCACAAACACGAATGCGATTTTCAGATCGTGATCATGATGAAGGGTTGGGCGCGCTTCATGTACGAGGACAAGCCGACGCTGGTTAAGGCCGGCGATGTCGTGCATCAGCGGCCCGGGATCGTGCACTACTTGTTCGATTATTCGCCCGACATGGAGTATCTCGAAATCGTCAGCCCAGCCGATTTCAAGACCATCGACATGCCGCCGGCGACCGACAATGTGCCGCCAGTCACGCCGTGGAAGTGAACTTGGATGTCCTCGCCGGAGGAATTAACCTTTGTCGCCGGCCGCTGGCGGCAATCGACCCTTTGTGGTGCTGGATGTGGTGCGCCTTATCGGGCGGCCACCGATAGCTAGCCGTGAACAAGTGAGTACGGCGCCCAGCCACTGATTCGGACGCGGTTCGTTCTCGCCGCGTTCCGAAGCTTAAGACGCGCGCGAACTTCCGTCGCGTTTTGGCACAGCGGCTGCCCGCCTCACGCCGCGCCTGACTGTTTCAGCCGCGGCAACCGCCAGCCAATCACCGTCGCCTCAACGGTATGACCGGATTCCCCGTTGCGCCATCGGCCGTCGATATAGCGGCAGGCGAACGGCAGTTGATAGGTTCCGCTGTGATCTTCGCACAGCACCTGGACCGGCAACCCCGGCGGCGGTTCCCCTTCGCCATCGAATTCAGCCAGACGTCGTTCACGCGTCGCCATTCCATCAGTCTCCCGTCAAACAGCCGCGCAGCTTGAGCACCCCTGCATCCGCCGCGCGTCGCCGCAAAACCTCAACGCGCGATTGAGGTTTCAATGTGGTATCCTCGGAATCCCCTGCCAGCGCTGCGCAATTTGCCGTGATCGGCGATATCAGAAGGTATTATCTGAATGAAGATTTCCACGATCGGCCGAATCGCGCGCGCCGTTGCTGCGATCCTCGCGGTTTCCCTAGCAACGATCTCCGCGCGGGCACAGGATGTTCCCGGTATCGAAATCTGCACGGTCGAAAAGACCATGGAGCGCCGCACGAGCTGCCTGCAGAGCAATGTCGACTTCCTGCAAAAGACGATTCTGAAATTGAGCACGGACCATCAGCAGAAACTCGATGCCGCCAATCGGCAGGTCGAAACATTGAAGGCGAGCCTCGCCTCCGTGCAGAAAATCGTCGACGACTTGCAGAGCGCGCAGAAGAAAACCGCGGAGGATTTGAAAAAGAAGGTTGATGCGCCGCCAGCGAAGGAGCCGGCGCCGAAGGACGGTGCGAAATAGATTTGGCCGGAACGGTCGTTGCCGATAGCGATGAGCAAGAACTATCAAATGCGCAGACCGCTAAGTCAGCACGCCGATGCGCTGACGCTGGACGACATCGCCGGCATCGCCGGCGTCTCGCGCTTCCATCTGGTGCGGGCGTTCGGCGCGGCGACGGGATTTTCGGTCATGCGCTACGCGCGCGCCCGGCGCTTGACCGAGGCGGCCCGCGCGCTCGCGCGCGGCGCACCGGATATTCTCTCGCTGGCACTGGATGCGGATTACGGCTCTCACGAAGCATTCACCCGCGCGTTCCGCGATCATTTCGGGGTGACGCCCGAAGCGGTCCGCAGCTCGACGTGCCTTGATCATCTCAAGCTCCAGGAGCCGATCCTCATGGATTCAACCCTCATCGACAATCTTCAGGCGCCGCGTTTTGAGGCCGCTAACGCGTTCCTCGTTGCCGGAGTCGGCGACCGTTTCAGCCACGAGAACGGCGCCGGCATTCCGGGCCTGTGGCAACGCTTTCACCAGACGTCAGCGGACATCCCCGGCCGGATCGGCCGGGTGGCCTACGGCGTCTGCTGCAACGGGGACGATGCCGGCAATTTCGATTACATCGCCGGCGTCGAGGTGTCGGACTATTCCGACCTGCCGCGTGAATTTGCCAAGGTCCGCATCCCCGCGCAGCGATACGCGGTGTTCACCCACCGAGAGCACGTCTCGACTATTCGCCGCACCGTCAACACGATCTGGAATCACTGGCTGCCGGCTTCGGGGTTGAAGATCGCCGACGCGCCGAACTTCGAGCGGTATGACGAGAAATTCGATCCGGCGACCGGCAATGGCGGGTTCGAAATCTGGGTGCCGGTCAGGGACTAAACCCGCCCGCAACGCAGCCTTGCATGACGTGGCCCGCGCGATTGCTTGGCAAGCGTGCGCGGCTTTGCCATAACCTCACGCAACGAAATCGTTGCGCGCGGGATCGAGCCTGAGATCCGCCTGCGCCAAAAAAGCCGGGGGATTCCGATGCCCGATGTTCGCGTGCTCGCCACCGATCTTCAGTTTCCGGAAGGGCCGGTGGCGATGCTGGACGGCTCGGTGCTGCTGGTCGAAATCCGCGGGCAACGGCTGACCCGGGTCTGGCCGGACGGGCGCAAGGAGGTGGTCGCGCAGATCCCCGGCGGCCCCAACGGCGCGGCGATCGGCCCCGACGGCAAATGCTATGTCTGCAACAATGGCGGGTTCAGTTGGGTGCCGACGCGCAACACGATCATGCCGGGCGCGCCCGAACCGCACGAATATACCGGCGGCTCGATCCAGCGCGTCGATCTCCAGAGCGGCAAAGTCGAGACCGTGGTCGACAGATGCGGCGAGCATCCGCTGAAGGGGCCGAACGATCTGGTGTTCGACAGCCACGGCGGCTTGTGGTTCTCCGATCTCGGCAAGCGCCGCGCCCGCGACATGGATGTAGGCGCGTTCTATTACATCAAGCCCGGAATGAAGGAGATCGTCGAAGGCTCCTTCGGCATGCTGCCGGCCAACGGCATCGGACTGTCGCCGGACGAGAACATTGTCTACATCGCGGAGACGCCGACGGCGCGGCTGTGGGCGTTCGACCTCTCCGCGCCCGGCACGGTTCGCCCACGCGAGGTGATCTATCGCGGCGAACGCGGCAAGCCGATCGCAGGCCTCGGCGGCTATCAGATGTTCGATTCGCTCGCGGTCGAGGCCTCAGGCAATGTCTGCGTTGCGACGTTGATCTCGGGTTGCATCTCCGTGATCGCGCCGGGTGGCGAGCTCGTCGAGCAGGTGCCGACCGGCGACCGCGTCACCACCAACATCGCCTTCGGTGGACCAGAGCTGAAGACCGCCTACATCACACTGTCGGGCAAGGGTGAACTGATCGCGATGGATTGGCCGCGCCCCGGCCTGCCGCTGAATTTCTTGAACAAGTGAGTGAGATCACCGATGCCCAGGCTTGAACCAACACCCTTGCGCGGCCCACATGCGCGGCTTGAACCGTTGTCGCATGATCACCACGATGGTCTGGTGGAAGCTGTGAAGGACGGCGAATTGTGGAAGCTCTGGTACACCCATATTCCGAAGCCGGAGAACATGGGCAAGGAGATCGACCGCCGGCTTGTATTACAGGCCGCAGGTTCCATGCTGCCGTGGACGGTATTCGATGCCGACGGCAAGATCGCCGGCATGACCACCTATATGAACGTCGATGCCGCAAACCGGCGCGTCGAGATCGGTTCGACCTGGTATGCCAAGCGCGTGCAGCGCAGCGCGGTCAATACCCAGTGCAAACTGCTGCTGCTGACCCATGCATTTGAAAAACTGGATTGCATTGCGGTAGAATTCCGCACGCACTTCTTCAACCACCAGAGCCGTCGCGGCATCGAGCGGCTCGGTGCCAAGCTGGACGGCATTTTGCGCAGCCATCAGATTGCGCCGAACGGCACACTGCGCGATACAGTGGTTTACAGTATCATCGCCGCCGAATGGCCGACGGTGAAAGCGCATTTGAACTATCAACTGAACGAAAAGGCGCGCGGATAGCGTTTTCAAGCGAAGCATGCCCTCGGACTTGATCCGGGGTGGAAACCGGTTCGCGTGAAGAAAACGCGTCAAAACCAAAACAAAGAGCGCGTTTAGAGAAAGTCCGATGGAAACGTTCGACTATGTGATCGTGGGCGCGGGCTCGGCCGGAAGCGTGCTGACGAACCGGCTTAGCGAGGATGGGACGACCTCCATCTGCGTGCTCGAAGCAGGTCCGCGCGATTGGCACCCCTACATCCACCTGCCGGCGGGCTTCATCAAGACCTTCCACATGAAGAGCATCAACTGGGCGTACCAGCAGGAGCCCGGCCCCTACACGGGCGGACGCAGCATCTATGCGCCGCGCGGCAAGACGCTCGGCGGCTCCTCCTCGATCAACGGCCACATCTATAATCGCGGCCAGCGCCAGGATTTCGACACCTGGGCGCAGCTCGGCAATCGCGGCTGGGGCTATCCCGACGTGCTGCCCTATTTCAAGCGGCTGGAGTGCCGGATCGGCGAATGCGATGACACCTATCGCGGCCGCGACGGCGCCCTCACGGTCACCACCATGGACTGGAAGGATCCGCTGTGCGAAGCCTTCATGGCGGGCGCGATCTCGCTCGGCATTCCGCGCAACCTCGATTACAACGGCGCGATCCAGGAAGGCGTCTCCTACGCCCAGCGCACGATCAAGAACGGGCTGCGCGTCAGTGCTGCGACTGCGTTCCTGCACCCGGCGCGGAAGCGGCCGAACGTTGATGTGCGCACGCATGCGCATGCCACCAACATCATCTTCGAAGGCAAGCGCGCGGTCGGCGTGCGCTATATGAAGGGCGGCAAAGACGGCGTGGCCGTGGAGGTACGCGCGGCCAAGGAAGTGATCCTTGCAGGCGGCACCTACAATTCGCCGCAGCTTCTGCAATTGTCGGGCATCGGTTCACCCGACCTGCTGGGCTCGCTCGGCATCGAGGTGCGCCACGCGTTGCCGGGCGTCGGCGAGGGGTTGCAGGATCATTACGCGCCGCGTTCGGTCGCGCGCGTCAAGAACATCAAGACTATCAACGAACTCAGGCGCGGTCTCCATCTCTGGATGGAAGCCCTCAAATGGGCGACGACCCGGCGCGGTCTGCTCTCGCTGTCACCGACCATGGTCTATTGCTTCTGGCATTCCGGCGAGACCACCGAGAGCTCGGATTTGCAACTGACCTTTACGCCTGCAAGCTACAAGGAGGGTGTCCAGGGCCAGCTCGAAGAGCGGCCCGGCATGACGGTCGCATCCTGGCAGCAGCGCCCCTAGAGCCGCGGCTACGTTCGCATCCGCTCGGCCGATCCGTTCCAGCAGCCGATCATTCAAACCAATTATCTCGCCGCCGAGCTCGACCGTCGTGTCGTCGTCGCCGGCATGAAGCTGGCGCGGCGGCTGCTCAAGTCGACGCCGCTTGAGCCCTATTACGAATATGAGGATTTTCCCGGACCCGGCGTGCAGAGCGACGATGAATTCCTGGCGGCAGCAACGCAGCGGGGCACCACGACATTCCATCCCGGCTGCACCTGCCGGATGGGTCCGGCCGGCAGCACTTGGGCTGTGGTCGACGACCAGTTGCGCGTGCACGGGCTCGAGAGGCTTCGCGTGATCGACGCCTCGATCATGCCGCGGATGATCTCCGCCAACCTCAACGCCTCGACCATGATGATCGCCGACAAGGCCTCGGATATGATCCGCGGGCGGAGACTGCCGGAGGCAGCCGTTGGCCGGACAGGTGTTTGAGTTTCGTCATTGCGAGGAGCAAAGCGACGAAGCAATCCACTCTTGCTTCGCGGCGTCATGGATTGCTTCGCGGAGCCTGTCATCGGGTGCGCGTTCGCGCGATCCGTTGGCTCGCAATGACGGTGTCGGAGACTACGTCCGCCTCAGACTTCCCGTCGGCTCAAAAACGCCAATCGCTCGAACAGATGCACGTCCTGTTCGTTCTTGAGCAGCGCGCCGTGCAGAGGTGGGATCAGCTTGCGCGGATCGCGCTCCCGCAACATCTCGGGCGTCATTTCCTCGTTGAGCAGGAGCTTTAGCCAGTCCAATAGCTCCGAGGTGGAGGGCTTCTTCTTCAGGCCCGGCACCTCGCGGACCTCGAAGAAGATGCGCAAGGCTTCTTCCACCAGGCGCTTCTTGATGCCGGGAAAATGCACGTCGACGATCCGGCCCATGGTCTCGGCGTCGGGAAACTTGATGTAGTGGAAGAAGCAGCGCCGCAGGAACGCGTCCGGCAATTCCTTCTCGTTGTTCGAGGTGATCATCACGATCGGGCGCAGCTTCGCCTTGATGTTCTCGCCGGTCTCGTAGACGAAGAATTCCATGCGATCGAGTTCGAGCAGAAGATCGTTGGGGAATTCGATATCGGCCTTGTCGATCTCGTCGATCAGCAGCACCGGGCGCTTCTCGGACGTGAAAGCGTCCCATAATTTTCCGCGCTTGATGTAGTTTCCGATATCCGAGACCCGGGCATCGCCGAGCTGGCTGTCGCGCAAGCGCGACACCGCGTCGTATTCGTAGAGGCCCTGCTGTGCCTTGGTGGTGGACTTGATGTGCCAGGTCAACAGCGGCGCGCCGATCGCTTTGGCGACTTCCTCGGCCAGCACGGTCTTGCCGGTGCCGGGCTCGCCCTTGATCAGGAGCGGGCGCTCCAGCACGATCGAGGCGTTGACCGCGATCTTGAGGTCGTCGGTGGCGACGTAGTCTTTGGTGCCGGTAAATTTCATCTAATCTTGGTGCCTATCTTCGAGTAATTTTGGCGGCAATTTTCGAGCGCGGGACAGCGCCTCTGGCTTAACAGGAAATGTCCGCCAAAACAGCATTCGTTGCGGGAATGGGGGAATGCGTCAGGCGCGTCTTACCAGCGAAAGGATGACGAGCACAATGATCGCGCCGATGGTGGCGTTGACGATGTCGCGGATCGCGCTGCCGCCAAGGCTGACGCCCAGTTGCGGCAGCAGCCAGCTTGCGACCAGCGCGCCGATGATGCCGACCACGATGTTTCCGATCAGCCCGAAACCGGCGCCCCGCACGATCAGGCCGGCGAGCCAGCCGGCGATCGCGCCGATCACGAGTGCCGCTATAATGCCCATTTGAGAAAGCCCCCGCCAAAATCTCGCTAGCCCAATTCTAGTTGAAAAACCTTCCTGGTCCAGGCCCGTCCAGCCCCTTGACGTCTTGGGGCTGCCGGGCGATCTAATAATAATGTTCCTGCAATTCTTTACCGCATTGCGCGATGCGCAGGTCCCGGTGACCTTGCGCGAATATCTGACGCTGATGGAGGCGCTCGACGCCCACCTCGCCGAACAGACAGTAGAGAATTTCTACTATCTGTCGCGCACGGCCTTGGTGAAGGACGAGCGGAATCTCGACAAGTTCGATCGCGTGTTCGGCACCGTGTTCAAGGGGCTGGAGAGCCTGCTTGACGCCATGGAGACGGCGGACATTCCAGCCGAATGGCTGAAGAAGCTCGCGGAGAAGTACCTCACCGAAGAAGAGAAGAAGCAGATCGAGGCCATGGGCTGGGACAAGCTCATGGAAACCTTGCGCGAGCGCTTGAAGGAGCAAAAGGGCCGCCATCAGGGCGGCAACAAGTGGATTGGCACTGCCGGCACCTCTCCGTTCGGCGCGCATGGCTATAACCCCGAAGGCGTGCGCATCGGCCAGGAGAAGAACCGCAACAATCGCGCGGTGAAGGTGTGGGACAAGCGCGAGTTTCGGGATCTCGACGGCAATGTCGAGCTCGGCATCCGCAATATCAAGATCGCGCTGCGGCGGCTGCGCAAATTCGCCCGCACCGGCGCGCCCGACGAGCTCGATCTCGACACCACGATCAAGGAGACCGCCAACCACGGCTATCTCGACGTCGTGATGCGCCCGGAGCGGCGCAACGCGGTCAAGGTTCTGGTGTTCTTCGATATCGGCGGCTCGATGGACTCGCACATCGAACAGGTCGAGGAATTGTTCTCGGCGGCAAAGACCGAGTTCAAGCACATGGAATATTTCTACTTCCACAACTGCCTCTATGAAGGCGTGTGGAAGCAGAACAAGCGGCGCTTCACCGACCGCACGCCGACCTGGGACGTGCTGCATAAATACCCGCACGACTACAAGGTGGTCTTCGTCGGCGATGCCTCGATGTCGCCTTACGAGATCCTGGTCCCCGGCGGCTCGGTCGAGCATGTCAATGAAGAGCCCGGATCGGTCTGGCTCGAGCGTATCACGCGGACCTACCCGCACGCGGTGTGGCTCAATCCGGTGGCGCAGAAGCACTGGGACTATTCGGAATCGACCACCATCATCCGCCGGCTGTTTTCGGAGCGCATGTTCCCGATCACGATCGAGGGTTTGGAAAGTGCGATGAAGGAATTGGTGCGCTAGACCGGGTGTCGTCATTCCGGACAGCCGTGAAGCGGCTGATCCGGAATCTCGATGATGCGAGATAGGATCGAGACTCCGGGTCTGGTCCCCGGACGATCCGGAAAGGCTACTGTGCATGGGGTTGTTTTCGATATTTAGGGAGATGCAACAAAAATGCCCCAGACCATCCACCGCGGGATCAAGTCGCTGATCGACGAGGCCAACGCCGAGATCGAAACGCTCAGCGCAACCGACGCAATCCAGGCCGCGCAGAGCGATGATGTGGTGATCGTCGACATCCGCGATCCCCGCGAGATCGAGCGCGACGGCCGGATCCCCGGCGCGTTTTCCTGCACCCGCGGCATGCTGGAATTCTGGATCGACCCTTTGAGCCCCTATGCGAAACCGATCTTCCAACAGGACAAAAAGTTTATCTTCCATTGCGCCGGCGGCATGCGCTCGGCCTTAGCGGCAAAGACCGCGCAGGACATGGGCTTAAAGCCGGTCGCGCATATGGGCGGCGGCTTTGCCGCCTGGCGCGACGCCGGCGGTCCGGTCGAAAAATACGAGCCGAAGAAGAAAGCTTGAAATGACTGTCGCCACCGATCCGCTCGTCTCCACCGACTGGCTTGCCGCGCATCTGAACGATGCCAATGTGAAAGTCGTGGACGCTTCGTTCAAGATGCCGGGCGTCACGCCGCTGCCGAAGGATGACTATCTCAAGGCGCACATCCCCGGGGCGGTGTTCTTCGATGTCGACGCCGTCTCGGATCACGATAATCCGTTGCCACACATGTTTCCGAGCGCGGAACAATTCGGCCGCGACGTCGGCGAACTCGGCATCGGCAACGGCGATACGGTCGTGGTTTATGATTCCGGCGGCTGGGTCGCCGGCCCGCGCGCCTGGTGGATGTTCCTGACTTGCGGTCACAACGATGTGCGCGTGCTCAACGGCGGATTGAAAAAATGGCGCGCCGAGGGACATCCGGTCGATGCCGGCGCGGTCACGCCGCAGCCCGCGACGTTCAAGGCGGCATTTGATGCCAAGCGCGTGCGCACCATGCAGCAGATGGTCGCCAATGTCGCAAGCAGGGCCGAGCAGGTGATCGATGCGCGTGCCAGCGATCGTTTCGAGGGCCGTGTGGCGGAGCCCCGAGCCGGCCTCCGGCCAGGTCACATCCCCGGCAGTCGCAATGTTCCCTACAACCAGTTGTTTGATCCTGCGACCGGCGTGATGAAGCCGCTTGACGAGCTGCGCGCGGCATTCTCCGGCGCCGGTGTGAAGCTCGATGCGCCGATCGTTACGAGCTGCGGGTCCGGCGTATCGGCTGCCGTCCTCACGCTCGCGCTCTATCGGCTGGGTGTCGAAAATCCGGCGCTTTACGACGGATCATGGTCGGAATGGGGTTTGCCTGACGGGCCGGCGATTGCAACCGGCCCCGCCTGAGCGTCTGATTAGCGCGCCTGTGTGAGCGGACCAACCTGTGTGATCGGGCTCACTTGCGTGATCGGACGGGCCTGTGCGGTCGGACGTGCCTGTGCGGTCGGACGTGCCTGTGTAATTGGACGTGCCTGCGTGATCGGACGGATTTGTGTGACCGCACGCGCCCGTGTGATCGGACTAGACTGTGTGGTGACCGGAATTGTCTGCCCGAACAGGTCGGTCGCCGGTTGGAGCGCCGGCTGTTGCGCCAGTTGCGAGCGCCGTATTGCCGCTAGTCTGCGCCGCTCTCGGGCGCGCCGAGCCCGCAGCCGCTGCTTTTTGATCGCGGTCTTGTCCAGCGTTGGACTTGCGGGGGTATCGACAGCGACCGGCGCGCTGCCCAGTGTTGCGATCGTGGTTTGAGTGGTGTCGATTTCGGACGCGGCCGGCGCGCTCACTTGCGCCGGCGCGGCGTCGCTCGCCGGTGGCGGTGTCTCCAGGATCGCGGCAATTTTGTCGATCGCTGCGATCTTGGTTTCGGTCGCGGCTGCCCCGGCGGTTGCATTGGCCTGAACCGAGGCCGGCTCGCTTGACGCCGGCGTTTCCGCAGGCGTTTCAGATTTGGCGGTCTCCTGGGCAGTCTCGGACGGTGAAGCTGGTTCCGCTTTGGGCGCAGCGATCTCATTAGGCTCTTCAGGTGGCGGAGCGATCGTGGCCGGCGCGTCGGGCGCGGTGCTGACGAGCGTCTCCGGAGTATTCGGCTTCGCCGGCTGTGGCTCGACGACGAGCGCTGCCAGCACAGGCTTGGTGGGCTCGCTCTGCTGGGCAAACATCGTTTCCGGCGGCGCGCGCCACGTTGGATTACTGGCAAACTCCTCGTGAGCCGCGCGCAGCAGTGCGGCTGCGCCCAGGCCGAAAATGAGTATCGACGTCGCCAAGATGATCGCGGCGAGCAGAAAGCGAAAGCCGGGCAGCATCGGGAGGGTGAATTCCGCCTTGGCAGGTTGCTGCGAAGGCCTTTGAGCCAGCGGGAACGCGGTGAAAACGGAACCGGCCGCGTTCGCGGCGCATCGGGCCAGGCCGCGCTCGCGAATCAGGTTGATTTGAGGATATCGCAACGCATCCACCGCCGTTTGTAAAAAATCGGCGGCATGAAGGCCGCGTCAGCTTCCGGACAGCTTTTCTTTGGCCGTGAGACTTGCTTGCAACGGGGGCTCGCGGCCGATCACAAATGACTAAATCTGGCGCAGATCGACCGGATAAGTCTTGAATGCGCCGCGATCTTCGGTCATTTCCGATTAACGATCCGGTTGGGCTTTGGGGTCTATACAAGGGCGATGATGATCAAACACGTTCTGACGGTGTGTGCGGTCGCGGCGGCGAGCGCGGCCGGAACCTCGCTTGTGCAGGCCCAACAAGGTTATCCGGTACCCCCCGGCGCCGTGTACGCACCTCAAGCTCAACCCTATCCACCCGGCGGATATCCGGCCGATTATCGCCGTGGTCCGGGCGCGCCCGATTTTGACGCTCTGGAGGACGAAGAGGCGCCGCAGAACTCTGCCGCGCTGCCGCCGCCCGGCCCGGTGCTCTCGCCCGACGATCCGCGCTACGGCCGGCCGCTCGGTGCCCCGCCGGTCTACTCCGCCGTACCGACCGGTCCGGTCCTTTCACCAGACGATCCGCGCTACGGCCGCCCGGCCGGCCCACCGCCGGTGATCTACGCCGATCGTCCTGGCGGTCCGCCGCAGGCCATGGATCCCAACTATGACAACCGCGGCTTGCGTCCGCCGGAGGCCGTTGGTGCGCCAACCGGCGCCACCAATACGTTGCAGCCTTCCGTCGGGGCTGACGGCAGACCAATATCGCTGGCGGCGCTGCCGCCGGAGGAACAGCCGGAAGTCGCTCCGGTGCAGCTTCCGCCGAACCTGCGCCGCCAGGAGGTTGCGTTCCCCACCAAGGAGCCGGCGGGAACGCTGATCGTCGATACGCCCCATACCTACCTTTACTACGTGCTCGGCGGCGGTCGCGCGATCCGCTACGGCGTCCGCGTCGGCCGCGACGGTTTTACCTGGACCGGTGTGCAAAAGATTTCGCGCAAGGCCGAATGGCCGGACTGGCATCCGCCGCCTGAGATGATTGAGCGGCAGCCCTATTTGCCGCGCTTCATGGCCGGCGGTCCTGGCAATCCGCTCGGCGCGCGCGCGATGTATCTCGGCAATACTGTGTATCGCATCCACGGCACCAACCAGCCTTCGACAATCGGCAAATTCGTCTCGTCGGGCTGCATCGGAATGCTGAACGAGGACGTCTCGGATCTGTTCGACCGGGTAAAGCTCGGCACCCGCGTGGTGGTATTGCCGGGCGGCCCGCCGCCAGGGATGGCGACCGCCTCAGTGCAGCCGGTGCCGGGATCTGCTGCCCCCGGCGGAGCGGCCATGCCGCCGGCGCCGATGTCGAATGGCCCTGTTCCCGGCACGCAGCCCACGGTCGTGCCGCCGCTGCCCGCGCCGGTGACCGTGCGCTAACGGGCGCCGCAAACGCCAACGTTCAAAGCCAACGTTCAAAAGAGGCACGCCGCGGCGTGCCTCTTTTGTTGGCGCAGGCATTGCACGCCAAGTGATGCAACGGCGCCCAGGTTTCGTGCGGTTTTTGACCTGGATCGGGGGTGTTCGAGATCCAGACGGCAGTACGCCGCGGGACATGCGGATGACTTTTTCGAACAGCAGGCCGCAATTGAGAGCCGCCATCCGGAAGATGATCGGCTGGAATCCGGAACGCGTGATACTCGCACACGGACGCTGGTATGACCGCAACGGCCAAGCGGAACTACGGCGCGCTTTCCGCTGGATCTTGGATCGGTGACGCTTCTCGGCGCGCTTCTTACACGCCGCCACATTCGCGCGCTTGAATTCACGTTTGATCCGACTACCTGCCGAGCGTTGTAAGTAGGAGGATCAGCACATGCGCATTTTCGTTGCAGGCGCTACCGGCGCCGTGGGCCGTCCGCTGGTTCGCGCACTGGTATCGGCTGGGCATTCGGTCGCAGGACTCACTCGTTCGGCAGCGAAGGTCGAAGCCATCAAGCGGATGGGTGCGGAACCTGTCGTGGCCGATGGCCTCGATGCGGCTTCTATCCGGACGGCGGTAGTGTCCGTCAGGCCCGAGATCATCATCCATGAAATGACCGATCTCGGTAACGTGATGGATCTCAGGCATTTCGATCGCACGTTTGCGGCCACCAACGCGTTGCGGACCCGTGGCACCGACCATCTGCTGGTGGCCGCCCGCGAGGCCGGCGTCAAGCGCTTCATTGCCCAGAGCTACTGTGGCTGGACCTTTGCGCGTACGGACGGTTTGGTCAAAACCGAGGCGGATGAGCTTGATCCGGACCCGCCGCTGGAATTCCGGCGGACGCTGCAGGCCATCCAGCATTTGGAGCGCACCGTAACCAGCTCGGCCGATCCCGACGGCATTGTGTTGCGCTATGGAGCGTTCTACGGACCCGATACCGGCATGCTGGCCCCTGCCATGACCGACCAGCTGCGTCATAGGCGCGTGCCGTTGATCGGCGATGGCGCCGGCTATTGGTCGTTCATTCATGTCGATGATGCGGCTTCCGCCACGGCTGCTGCGATCGAGCGCGGCAGCGCCGGCAACATCTACAATATCGTCGACGACGAACCGGCGGAGGTCAGCGAATGGCTGCCCGCGCTTGCCGGGATGCTGGGCGCCAAGCCGCCGCTTCACGTGCCGGCCTGGATCGGCCGCATCGTTGCAGGCGAGCACATGGTTGCCATGATGACGCAGGTGCGGGCGGGTTCGAACGCCAAAGCAAAACGTGAGCTCGGCTGGCATCCGGCCCATTCATCGTGGCGCTTCGGGTTTGCCGAGATCGCGAGGCAAAGTGTTGGGCGACAGGTTGCCGCTTGAGCGCCGCGGTCCTAGGCGAGCCGCCGCAACGGCTCGCCCTTGAACCAGGCGTCAACGCCCTCGACCATCTGGCCGTAGTGATTGCGAAAACCTTCCTCGGTGGCATAGCCGAGGTGCGGGGTCAGCACCATGTTGTCGAGCTTGCGGAAAGGATGATCGACCGGCAGCGGCTCGACCGAAAACACGTCGACCGCGGCGCCTGCGATCTTGTTCTGCTGCAAGGTTTCCAGCAGCGCCGCCTCATCGACGATGGGGCCGCGCGCGGTGTTGACGAGGTAGGCGGTCGGCTTCATGCGCGCGAGGTCTGCAGCTCCGACCAGACCGCGCGACCGCTGACCCAGCACCACATGGATAGTGATGACATCGGCGGTCTTGAACAGTTCCTCCTTGGTGGCGTAGGTCACGCCCACCTCCTTGCACCGCTCCGGCGTCAGGTTCGGGCTCCAGGCGATGACGTTCATGCCGAACGCTTTCGCCAGTCCCGCGACCTTGCTGCCGAGCTTGCCGAGGCCGATGACGCCGAGCGTCCTGCCCTCGATCTCGTGACCGACGAATTTCTGCCACGGCTGGCCTTCATGCATTCGCGCATTCTCGCGACCGATATTGCGGGTCAGCTCCAAGATCAGGCCCATAGTCAGCGGTGCGGTCGGATCGCGGGCAAATTGCGTGCCGCAGAGCACGACGTTGTGATCTTTGGCCGCTTCCATGTCGATGGCGGCATTGCGCATGCCCGAGGTGATCAGGAGCTTCAGTTTGGGTAGGGCTGCAAACAGCGCGCGCGGAAACGGCGTGCGCTCGCGCATGGCGCAGATGACCTCGAAATCTTTCAGCGCGCCGGCGGCGGCGTCGGACCCGGCAAAGGGCTGATTGAACACCGTGACGTCGATGCGGTCGGTGACCTTCGACCAGTCCGCGCTCGAAAGCGAGAGGTTGAAATAGTCGTCGAGAATTGCACAGCGCAGCCGCGTCATGTTGGGGTCCATTCATGGCGAGGGGACGATGCGGAAAACGCACCGTCCGGGAACTGCCATGGTCGCGCGCAATCGACGTGGGCGCAAGCGCCTGCGTCCGTGAAAGGTCGCCTGCGGGCTATAGAACGCCTTGGCCGGTATCAGATGGATCAGTTCGAGCGGGCGATCTGCTTGGCGCGCCAGGCGGGGCCCGGGCCGCGCATATAATGCAGTTCCGGCCGGTAGGGGTTAAACGCCCTTGCGAAGAAATGCTGCCAGAAAGCCTTGAGTTCAGCGAAAGGCGCGGGCTCTCCGTTGCGGCGGGTTGCCGGGGAGGAAAGGGACGCCGAAGTGATCGTTGCCATGACGCGGCCTCTTTTTTCATTCGCGGCTTTGCCGCGGGGCGCCTTTTTTGCGCTGAAGCCGAGTTTTGGCCTGATTTGTTAAAAGATAGTTTCAATTGCCGTCATTCGCCGCACACATGGTGTCCATCCCGTATTCATCCGTGGTGAACGGATGGAAAACGTTGCCCTTTGGGGCCGCCGCCGCTACATCAGCGGCAGCAAATTTCCCATAAATCCGCTCGTTTCCAAGGGATCGCGATGGCCCGCCAGTTCGTCTATTTCATGCAGGGTCTGTCCAAGACCTATCCGCCCAACCGCAAGGTGCTCGATAACGTCCATCTGTCGTTCTATCCAGATGCCAAGATCGGCGTACTCGGTGTCAACGGCTCCGGTAAATCGACCCTGCTGCGCATCATGGCCGGCCTTGACAAGGAATATAACGGCGAGGCTTGGGTCGCCGAGGGCGCCCGCGTCGGCTACCTCGAGCAGGAGCCGCAGCTCGATGCCACATTGACGGCGCGCGAAAACGTGATGCAGGGCGTCGCCAAGCAGAAGGCGATCCTCGACCGCTACAACGAACTGGCGGCCAATTATTCTGACGAGACCGCCGACGAGATGACGAAATTGCAGGACGAGATCGAAGCGCAAGGCCTGTGGGATCTCGACAGCAAGGTCGATCAGGCGATGGATGCGTTGCGCTGCCCGCCCGACGACGCCGATGTGACCAAGCTCTCCGGCGGCGAGCGCCGCCGCGTCGCGCTGTGCCGCCTGTTGCTCGACCAGCCTGAGCTGTTGCTGCTGGACGAGCCGACCAACCATCTCGACGCCGAATCGGTATCCTGGCTCGAAGGGCACCTGCGCAACTATCCCGGTGCCATCCTGATCGTGACCCACGACCGCTACTTCCTCGACAACGTCACCGGATGGATACTCGAGCTCGATCGCGGCCGCGGCATTCCTTACGAAGGCAATTATTCATCCTGGCTGGTGCAGAAGCAGAAGCGCCTCGAGCAGGAGGGCCGCGAGGAGGCCGCCCATCAGCGCACGCTGGCACGCGAGCAAGAATGGATCGCGGCATCGCCAAAAGCGCGCCAGGCCAAATCCAAGGCCCGCTATCAGCGTTACGAAGACCTGCTGAAGCAAGCGAGCGAAAAGCACACCCAGACCGCACAGATCACGATCCCGGTGGCCGAGCGGCTCGGCCAGAACGTGATCGATTTCGAGGGGCTCACCAAAGGGTTTGGCGACGACCGGCTTTTGATCGACAATCTCAGCTTCAAGCTGCCGCCGGGCGGCATCGTCGGCGTGATCGGCCCCAACGGCGCCGGCAAGACCACGCTGTTCCGGATGATCACGGGACAGGAGAAGCCGGACAAGGGCACGATCACGATCGGCGAAAGCGTGCATCTCGGCTATGTCGACCAGTCGCGCGACTCGCTCGACGGCAAGAAGTCGGTGTGGGAAGAAATTTCCGGCGGCAACGAATTGATCCTGCTCGGCAAGCGCGAAGTCAACTCGCGCGGCTATTGCTCGTCGTTCAATTTCAAGGGCGCCGACCAGCAGAAGAAGGTCGGTTCGCTGTCGGGCGGCGAGCGCAACCGCGTGCATCTTGCGAAGATGCTGAAATCGGGCGCCAATGTGCTCTTGCTCGACGAGCCCACCAACGATCTCGACGTCGACACGCTGCGCGCGCTGGAAGAGGCGCTGGAGGATTTCGCCGGCTGCGCCGTCATCATCAGCCACGACCGCTGGTTCCTCGACCGTATCGCCACCCACATGCTCTCTTTCGAGGGCGACAGCCATGTCGAATGGTTCGAAGGCAATTTCCAGGACTATGAGAAAGACAAGATGCGAAGGCTCGGTCAGGATTCCGTCATCCCGCATCGGGTGAAGTACAAGAAGCTGACGCGGTGATTGCTCATGAGCCGGTTGGCGTTCGTTGCCTCGGTGATCGCCTTGTTCTGCGGATCGCATCCAGCGCTCGCAGGTGACCCCGCCTTCACCCAATTCATCGCGTCGCTATGGCCGGAGGCGCAGGCTGCCGGCGTCTCACGCGCGACGTTTGATGCCGAGACGAAAGGCCTCGAGCCCGATTACAAATTGCCCGATCTGATCCTGCCCGGACGGCCCGCGACCGGCGCGCCGTCGCAGGCCGAATTCGTGCAAGTGCCCGCTGACTATATCAAGGAAGCGGCCATCGCGCGGCTCGCGGCCGAGGGGCAGCGGCTGATGCAGAAATACAGGGACGCATTGAACGCGATCGAAGCGCGCTTCGGCGTTCCCGCCACCGTTGTGCTGGCGATCTGGGGCCGCGAGACCGATTTCGGCCGCTACACGTTGCCCTATGATGCCGTGCGCGTGATGGCGACCCAGGCCTATGTCGGCCGGCGCAAGGATCAGTACCGCAACGAATTCATCCTGGCGCTGAAGATCCTTGGCGAGGGAAACGTCGCGCGAAAAGACATGCGCGCGTCCTGGGCCGGCGCCATCGGGCTAACCCAGTTCCTGCCGTCGGAATATTACAAGCACGGTGTGGATCTCGACGGCGACGGCCGCATCGACATCTGGCATTCGGTGCCGGATGCGCTCGCCTCCGCAGCCCAGCAGCTCGTCAACAAGGGTTGGCAGAGCGGCGTGCGCTGGGCCTACGAGGTCGAGGCTCCCGCCAATGTCGATTGCACACTGGGCGTTCCGGAAGTGACAAAGCCGATCGGCGAATGGCTGCGCGAAGGTTTTGTGCCGGTGCGCGGACAAAAGCTCAGCGCAGCCGAGCTGGCGCAGCCGGCGTCGCTGTTGCAGCCCGAAGGCATTTATGGACCGTCGTTCCTGACCACCAAGAATTACTTCGTGATCAAGGAATACAATTTTTCCGACCTCTACGTGTTGTTCGTCGGCCACCTGTCCGACCGGATGGTAAGCCCGCAACCGTTCGCAACGCCGTGGTCGGCCTCGAGGCAACTTCGCACCGCCGATGTCGAAGCCATGCAGCGCGCCCTGACGCGGATCGGGTTGTACAAGGACAAGCTCGACGGCAAGGCCGGCATGCTGACCCGCGCCGCACTCGGGGCCTACCAGAAATCCGCTCGGCTTAAGGTCGATTGCTGGCCGAGCGAAGCGGTGCTGCGTTCGATCAGCGCGGCAAGATAAATCGAAGTTTGATGCCGTCATTGCGAGCGCAGCGAAGCAATCCAGACTTGCTTTGCCCTCTACTGGATTGCTTCGTCGCTCCGCTCCTCGCAATGACGGCAAATACGATCGGCTGGTGAAGATAGAAAGAAAAGCCCGGCCGAGATTTCGGCCGGGCTTCTGATGGATACGCCGATCGATCGGATTAGTTGCAGACTTGCACGGGGCGGACCTGCCAGCCGTAGCCGTCCCAGAAACGTTGCCGGGTCCAGTAGCAGCCGGGGGGCGGCGGGGGCGGGCCTTCCACATAGACCGGTCCGCCATAGGCGGGACGGCTGGAAGCGATGGCGCCGCCGATGATCGCGCCGCCGATCAGTCCTCCCACCACGCCTGCGGCAACACCGCGCTGGGCGTGGGCGGGCGCAGGTGCCCCGGCTATCGAGCCGGCGATCGTCGCGACCGCGAGGAAGGCGGCAATGGTCTTCGTCATGTCTTGGGCTCTCCTGGAGATGGCGCCATCGATCGCGCCGGGTTTAGAGCATACGCCCCCGGATAGTTGGTTGTTTTCCGGGACGCGCCTGCAGTTTTAATGAAGATGAACGGATCAGCCGCAGACCCGTACGTTGCGCACCCGCCAGCCGTAGCCGTCCCAGAAACGCTGACGCTGCCAGTAGCAGCCGCCATACGGATCATCGGCGACGTAGGCGGGACCGCCGTAATAGCCATAGGGCCTGTAGCCCGGATAGTATCCCGGCCCGTAGTAATACGGACTCGATGCGATCGCGCCGCCGATAATGGCGCCGCCGAGCAGCCCGGCGGCGATACCGACGCCGACGCCGCGTTGCGCATGGGCCGGAGCGGGCACGGCCAAGGCCGAAACGGCCAAGGTGGCGACGGCAGCCAATGCCATCAAAGTTCTCTTCATGGCGTTACCTTTCTCACGAAGCCAGGACAGTCAGGAAA
>VAZG01000018.1 GCA_005885285.1 Alphaproteobacteria bacterium
CGGCCTGCCGACAGGCCGATCACCGTCACCGGCGGTGTCGTCGGCTTGAAGGGTAATCTCGCGCCAGAAGGGGCGATCGTGAAAGTCGCGGGGATGTCGAACCTCAGGTTTTCCGGTCCAGCCCGGTGCTTCGATCGCGAAGACGATGCATTCGAGGCGGTCCAGAACAAAACCTACAAAGAAGGCGAGGTCATCGTCATCCGCTATGAGGGACCACGGGGTGGTCCCGGCATGCGGGAAATGCTCTCGACCACGGCTGCGCTGACCGGACAGGGCATGGGCGGCAAGATCGCACTGATCACCGACGGTCGGTTTTCCGGCGCCACCCGTGGCTTCTGCATCGGCCATGTCGGCCCCGAAGCCGCCGTCGGGGGCCCGATCGGGCTGCTCAGGGACGGGGATATCATCGAGATCGACGCCGTCGCCGGAACCCTTAACGTAAAATTGACCGACGCTGAGTTGTCGGAACGCAGAACCAAATGGGCGCCTCGCGAGACAAACCATACGTCGGGTGCGCTCTGGAAGTATGCCCAGCAGGTTGGGCCAGCATCGGCTGGGGCTGTGACCCATCCGGGGAGTGCGCGCGAGAGACAGTGTTATGCGGACATCTGAGCGTATCATTTTTGCGTTGATGCTGGGGTCAGCTCCGCTGGCTGGTCCCGCGCACGCCTTTGACGGCGCTCCGGTCAACCAGGATACGGCTATCCCGGTGATTTCGGCGCAGCCTGGAACCGCGGCCGCGCTCAAGAAGCAGGCTCCTGCGGCCATCCCGGATACTTCGCTGACCGCACTGCAATATGCCGCCGAGGGCGGCCATCCGATCGCACAGTGGAAATTGGGCCGGATGTATGCCGACGGCAACGGCGTCGCCCAGGACGACGTACGCGCCTTCGAATATTTCAGCCGCATCGCCAGCGCACATGCGGAGGACAGCCCCTCGGCGCCGCAATCGGCGATCGTCGCCAACGCCTTTGTCGCGCTAGGGCGCTATTACCTCAACGGCATTCCCAATTCGAAGATCAAGTCCGATCCGGATCGGGCGCGGGAGATGTTCTCCTATGCCGCCTCGTACTTCGGCAGTGCCGACGCCCAATACGATCTGGCGCGGCTCTATCTGAAGACCCCTGATGCGTCGCGGGATGATTTCACCTATGGCGCGCGCTGGCTCGGCCTTGCTGCGCAGAAGGGCCAACACCAGGCGCAGGCCTTGCTCGGCCAGATGCTGTTCAACGGCGACCGGCTGCCGCGGCAGGCCGCGCGCGGCCTGATGTGGTTGACGCTCGCGCGTGACGGCGCGAGCTCGGACGAAGTCTGGATCAAGGAAAGCTACAACCGGGCGTTTGCGAAAGCGTCCGACGATGATCGTGCCACGGCGCTGCAGATGCTCGAGCACTGGGTGCAGGGCCGCCGGGACTGATTGCGCGCAGCGCTTAGGCCGCCTCGAGATCGAGATCGGCCCAGACCGGCACATGGTCCGACGGCTTTTCCCAGCCCCTCACATAACTGTCGATTCCGACATCGATGAGCCGGTCTGAGGCCTGCGGCGACAGCAACAGATGATCGATCCGCAACCCCCAGTTCTTCTGCCAGGCGCCGGCCTGATAATCCCAGAACGTGTACTGTCCGGGCGCCTCGTTGACCGCGCGCAGCGCGTCGGTAAGCCCGAGGCCCAATAGCGATTGGAAGCTTTCGCGGGTGGTTGAGCGGAACAGGGCGTCCTCGACCCACCCCGCCGGATTATGAACATCCTCAGCCGCAGGAATGACGTTGAAATCGCCGGCCATGATCAGCGGCTCCTCCGTTTTGAGCCGCTCTTTCGAATACTCAAGAAGCCGCGACATCCAGTTGAGCTTGTAGGGGTATTTGTCTGAGCCGACCGGATTGCCGTTGGGCAGATAAAGGCAGGCGATCCGCAACACGCCTTTTTTCAGCGTGACCACGCCTTCGAGAAACCTGGCGTGGGCGTCTTCGTCGTCGCCGGCAAGCCCCGATTTGGTCTCGTCGAACGGCAGCTTCGACAACAGCGCCACGCCGTTGAAGGTTTTCTGGCCGTGGGTGACGACGTTGTAGCCGAGCGCTTCGAACTCGAACCGCGGAAACGCCTCGTCAGTGCACTTGGTCTCCTGCAGGCAAACGATGTCGGGCGAGCAATCCTTCAGCCAGGCCATGAGCGGCTCCAGCCGTTGGCGGATCGAATTGACGTTCCAGGTGGCGATGCGCATGGGAGGAGGTTCCGGCCGAAAGCCGCACAGGTCAGGTTTTAGGTGCCAATTGTTAGACCGAAAAACTGGTGCCGCAACCGCACGACGCCGTCGCATTGGGATTGTGCACACGGAACGACGCGCCGACCAGGTCGTCGACGAAATCGACCTCGGATCCGGCCAGAAAGGGCACCGACGCGGGATCGACCAGCACCACGGCGGCGTCGCGCGCGATCACCAGATCATCGTCGGCCTGAGCGTGATCGATGTCGAATTTGTATTGGAAGCCGGAGCAACCGCCGCCCTCGACGCTGATGCGAAGCTTGGCGCCGTCACCCTCGCTCCTGAGGATTTCGCCGATGCGGCGGGCGGCCCGCTCGCTGATGGTGACGGCTGTGGTCATCGGTCTCTCCAAGGGCTGCGTGATACCCAATTCATTTGGTATCCTGCGCTCTCCATAGTTAAGTGCGCAAACACGCAGAATCAAACGGATAAGGACGGAAAACACGGTGTCGGTCGGAATGGCTGCCCCACGCGCGATCTATGCCTGCGACCCCGACCGCAGCCGGGGCCGACTGTTTGACGAGCCGCCGAGCAAGACCCGCAGCCCATTTCGCCGCGATTGCGACCGGGTGATCCATTCGACCGCCTTCCGCCGCCTCAAGCATAAAACCCAGGTCTTCGTGTTCCACGAGGGCGATCATTATCGCACCCGGCTGACCCATTCGCTCGAAGTAGCGCAAATTGCCCGTGCTCTGGCGCGCCAGCTCGGCCTCGACGAGGATCTCACGGAGACGCTGGCGTTGGCCCATGACCTCGGTCATCCGCCGTTTGGGCACGCCGGGGAACGCGCGCTTGATACCTGCCTGCAGGCCCATGGCGGATTCGATCACAACGCCCAGACGCTGCGCGTGTTGACCGCGCTCGAACATCGCTATCCCGAATTCGACGGGCTCAACCTGACCTGGGAATCGCTGGAAGGCATCGTCAAGCACAACGGCCCGCTGACCGACCGAAGCGGGGTGCCGGTCGGACGATATAGGGATCGCGGCGTGCCGGTCGGCATCGCCGACTACGTCAAGCTGTACGACCTCGAATTGTGGAGCTTTGCCTCGCTGGAGGCCCAGGCCGCCGCGATCGCCGACGACATCGCCTATGATGCGCACGATATCGACGATGGCCTGCGCGCCGGGCTATTTGCGGTCGACGACCTCAAGGTGATGCCGCTCGCCGCCGAGATCATCGGTACGATCGGCAAGCATTACCCCGGTCTCGACCACATCAGGCGCGGCGCCGAGTTCGTGCGCGAATTGATCTCCTATCTGATTTCAGCGGTGTTTTCGGAGGCGGCAACGCGGCTGCAAGCCGCACAGCCGCAATCCGCCGATGTCGTGCGCCGACAAGACCACGCGCTGATCGCGTTTGCGCCTGAAGTCGCGCAACAAGAGGCTGAGATCAAAGCGTTCCTGAGAGAGCACATGTACCGCCATTCGCGGGTGATGCGGGTGATGGGCGATGCGGAAGCGATCCTGTTCGATCTGTTCGCGCGCTATCAAGACAACCCCCGCGATCTCCCGGCCGAATGGTTGGAAGGAACGCAAGCCGAGACCGCAGCCGAGCGTGCCAGGCGGATCGGCAATTTCATTGCCGGGATGACCGACCGTTTCGCGCTTATCGAACATCAAAGGCTTTTTGACTCGACCCCGGATTTGCGTTAGGCGGCGGCCATGGCCGACAAATCGACCCCGCAACATCTTTTTGCCGACGTGCTGGCGCGCGTGCATGCGGCCTGCAGTGCGCTCGCAACCGAGGGCAATTGGCCCGCCGGCATCGATCTGTCGCGCGTCGTGGTCGAGCCGCCGCGCGATATCAGCCACGGCGACATGGCCACCAACGCCGCAATGGTGCTCGCCAGGGAAGCCAAGGCAAAACCACGTGATCTCGCCGAACAGGTCGCTGCCAAGCTGCGCGCCGATGAGTTGATTGCCTCTGTCGACGTCGCAGGTCCCGGCTTCATCAATCTGACGCTAAAGCCAAAAGCCTGGGCGAACGAGCTGCTCACGCTGCTGCGCGAGGGCGCGTCCTACGGCAGACGCGCGAGCGCCGCCGGCGAAAAGGTCAATGTCGAATACGTGTCCGCCAATCCGACCGGCCCGATGCATGTCGGCCATTGCCGCGGCGCGGTATTTGGCGATGCGCTGGCGAGCCTCTTGACCTTCGCCGGCTACGAGGTGGCACGCGAATATTACATCAACGATGCCGGCGCCCAGGTCGACGTGCTCGCGCGCTCTGCACACCTGCGCTATCGCGAGGCGCTTGGCGAGAACATCGGTGCGATTCCCGACGGACTTTATCCCGGCGACTATCTGAAACCAGTGGGGCAAGCGCTTGTGGGCGAGCACGGCGACAAGCTCAGGGCCGTGCCCGAAAGTGAATGGCTGCCGATCGTGCGCAACAAGGCCGTTGCCATGATGATGGAGGAGATCAAGGGTGATCTCGCCGCGCTTAACATCAAGCATGACGTCTTCTTCTCCGAGCGCTCGCTGATCGAAACCGGCAACAACAAGGTTGCCCAGACGATCGACTTCCTGCGTTCCAAGGGCGACGTCTATGAAGGCCGTCTGCCACCGCCCAAAGGCGGTCCGATTGAGGACTATGAGGATCGCGAGCAGACCCTGTTCCGCGCCACGGCCTACGGCGACGATGTCGATCGTCCGCTGCTCAAATCCGACGGCAGCTATACCTATTTCGCCTCCGATATCGCCTATCACAAGGACAAGTTCGACCGCGGCTTTCGCGACCTCGTCGACGTCTGGGGCGCCGATCACGGCGGCTATATCAAGCGCATGCAGGCCGCGGTGAAGGCCGTCACCGCCGGCAAGGCTTCGCTCGATGTGAAGATCGTGCAGCTCGTCAAACTGCTGCGCCACGGCGAGCCGGTGAAGATGTCGAAACGATCGGGCGACTTCGTCACCTTGCGCGAAGTGGTCGATGAGGTCGGCTCGGATGCGGTGCGGTTCATGATGCTATTCCGCAAGAACGACGCCGTGCTGGATTTCGACCTCGCCAAGGTGATCGAGCAGTCCAGGGACAATCCGGTGTTCTATGTCCAGTACGGCCATGCCCGCGGTCATTCGATCTTCAAGAACGCAAGGGAAGTGGTTCCGGATCTGCCAGAGGAGGGGTGCGCACGGGCCGCGTACCTTGAAAATGCCCGCCTCGAGCAACTGACGGCGCCGGAGGAAATCGAGCTGCTCAAGCGGCTGGCGCTCTATCCTCGAACGGTAGAATCGGCGGCTTCCGCACATGAGCCGCACCGAATCGCTTTTTATCTATATGATCTTGCCAGCGAATTTCATGCGCTATGGACGAGGGGGCGCGATTTGCCCTATTTACGCTTCATTATCAATAATGATGCAGAGATCACGAAGGCGCGACTGGCGATGGTACAGGGCGTCGTCTCGGTTCTGGCATCGGGGCTGGCCATTCTGGGCGTTAACGCCCCGACCGAGATGCGGTAAGCATAAAGGGTGACGGCTTTCACGAATGGGGTTTGTGAAAGCATCTGGCAGGGGCCAATTCGTTCGTCGTAGCGGGTTGGCGCTTCCCGAAGGGGATGCATCATCACGATGGCTGATCGATATCAGGGCAGACCTTTTCCCGCCGATGACGACAAGGGCGAGAGCGATCCCTTGGCGGAGCTGGCGCGACTAATCGGGCAGACCGACCCGTTCGGGTCCGTGGGCCGCGCCAATCCGAAAGTGCAGCCGCGCAGCGCTCCCGTACCTGATCCCTATCGCCATCAGCCGCCGCCAGCTGTGGAAGACGACCATCCTGCGGGCCCGCCGCCATGGATGCAGCGCGCCAACCGGCAGGAAATCAGGAAGCCGGCTTACGACGAACCCGAGCCCGAGCCCGAACAGGACTATGAACCGAGCCCGGTGCATCCGTTGCACCGCTACGCGGCGCATCAGCAGGCCGCGCCACAACAGGATTCTCACCAACAGCAATACGAGGAAACCGAAGGCGAGGCCGATCCGTCGCGCTATGACGACGCACTGTATGGCCAGATCGAATCAGGCGCGCAGGATTATCAGCGCGAGCCTGCCTATCCGGACGATCCCTACGCCTATCAGGACGGCTACGAGGACGGCGGCGACGATCAACGCGAACGGCGCCGCGGCGGCCTCGTCACGGTGATCGCGGTGCTGGCGCTAGCGGTGGTGGGCACCGGGGCTGCCTTTGCCTATCGCAGTTATGTTGGAACGCCTCGCAGCGGAGACCCGCCGGTCATCAGGGCCGACAACAGCCCGACCAAGATCGTGCCGTCGCCAGGCGATACCACCAGCAAGACGCCGGATCGCATGCCGGCCGGCGACGGAGCGGAGAAAATCGTCCCGCGCGAAGAGGCGCCGGTCGACGTCAATGCCAGGACTGGCGGTGGCCCGCGCGTGGTGTTCCCACCGCTGAACCCGAACGGCAACCCACCCTCGGTTGCGAGCGTGGCTCCGAGCAATGTGCCGGTCGCAAGCGCCGGTCCGGTACCGAGCAACGGCACGCTGCCGAACAACGAGCCGCGCAAGATCAAGACGTTCTCGGTGCGCGGCGACCAGGCTGACGGCACCGGCGCGCCGGTGGCTGCGGTTGCGCCGCCGGCAGGAAAGCCCGCACCGGCTCCGAAGACCGCGCCGGTTGCCTCGCGAAGCGCGGCACCATCTGCAGAAGCGAGCGCCAATACGCCGCTGTCCTTGTCGCCGCAGACCGCTCAACCGGCTCCGGCCGCGGCTCCAGCCGAAACGCGGACCCGTGTCGCTACGACCGGTAGCCCCGCACAGACCGCTTCATCGCCCGCGGCGGCTACGGGCGGCAACGGCGGCTATGTGGTTCAGGTTTCCTCGCAACGGAGCGAAGCCGATGCCCAGGCTTCATTCAAGGCCCTGCAGAGCAAGTTCCCGACCGTGCTGGGATCGCAGTCGCCCCTGATCAAACGCGCCGATTTGGGTGACAAGGGTGTCTATTACCGCGCGATGGTCGGTCCGTTTGGATCGGCGGACGAGGCCTCGCAATTCTGCGGCAACCTGAAAACTGCCGGCGGCCAGTGCGTCGTCCAAAGGAATTAACCGCCGCTTCCTTGACCCTCCCGCGAACTGCGGGCTAATCGGCCCGCCATGAGCACACGCGCATTCATCACCGGTGTATCCGGAACGGAGCTTAGCGCCGCCGAGCGTGAGTTCATCCGCCGTGAACGCCCGTGGGGCTTCATCCTGTTCAGGCGCAATGTCGAAGCCCCGCAACAAGTGGCTTCGCTGGTCGCGGAATTGCGCGACGCCGTGGGTGAGCCGGATGCCCCGGTTTTGATCGACCAGGAGGGCGGCAGGGTGCAGCGCTTGCGCCCGCCGCACTGGCCACTTTATCCGCCGGGTGCGTCGTTCGGCCGGCTCTATGAGATCGATCCGGCGCTCGGCCTCAGGGCGGCACGCCTGGGCGCGCGCCTGATCGCGGATGACCTCCACCAACTCGGCGTGACGGTCGATTGCTTGCCGGTAGCCGACGTGCCGGTCGCTGGCGCCAACGACGTCATCGGTGATCGAGCTTACGGCAGGGCGCCGGATAAGGTGGCGGCGATTGCCCGGGCGGTCACCGAGGGATTGGTAGAAGGTGGTATTTTACCGGTACTTAAGCACATCCCTGGTCATGGCAGGGCGACGGCGGATAGTCATCTCAGCCTTCCCCGGGTTGATGCGACCGGGATCGAGCTCGAAAGGAGTGATTTTGCAGCGTTCCGACCCTTGGCGGACCTGCCGATGGCGATGACCGCGCATGTTGTGTTCAGCGCGCTTGACCCCACCCAACCTGCCACCACTTCTGCGACAATGGTAACGCAGGTGATTCGCGGTGTGATCGGGTTCCAGGGCTTGTTGATGAGTGATGACGTGTCCATGAACGCTTTGGCCGGCTCCCTCGCCGAGCGCACCCGGGCCATCTTTGCCGCAGGATGCGATGTCGTTCTTCATTGCAGCGGCGTGCTCGACGAAATGCGCGATGTCGCCCGTGAGACACCCGAATTGTCGGGCAAGGCGCTGGAGCGCGCCCGCAACGCGCTGGCATCACGCAAGGCGCCAAAACCGTTCGACCGGCTGGCGGCGCGAACTGAGCTGGACGCGCTGATCGATCAGACGGGAACGGCGAGCGCATGACGGCTGAAATCCTGTCTTTTGAAACCGGGCGGCCCGCGGAGCTCGCCGATGGCGAGCCCGCGCTTGTCGTCGACGTCGAGGGCTACGAAGGCCCGCTCGACCTGCTGCTGGCGTTGGCGCGGCAGCAGAAGGTCGATCTCGCCAAGATTTCCATTCTGGCCTTGGCTGATCAATATCTGCAGTTCATCGAAGCGGCACGAAAGATTCGTCTCGAACTCGCCGCCGACTATCTCGTCATGGCGGCTTGGCTCGCATTCCTGAAATCGCGGCTGCTGCTGCCCGAGCCTGCAACCCCCGACGGGCCGAGCGCCGAGGAGATGGCGACTGCGCTCGCCAATCGGCTGCGGCGGCTCGAAGCGATCAGGGAAGCATCGAACCGGCTGATGAATCGGCCGCAACTGCAGCGAGATATCTTTCCGCGCGGCGATCCAGAAACGATTGCCGAAATCCGCCATCCGCGATTTACCGCAACGCTGTTCGACCTGCTCACCGCCTATGCCGCGCAGCGGCAGCAGCGCGTGCTGGCCTCGGTGCATCTTGCCAAGCGCACGGTGTGGTCGCTTTCCGAAGCGAGAGCATCGCTGGAGCGCCTCGTCGGCATGGCCGAGGACTGGAGCTGCCTCGACGAATACTTGATGAGCTATGTCGTCGACCCCTCACAACGGGCGACCGTGTTCGCCTCGAGCTTTGCCGCAGCACTCGAACTGGTGCGCGAAGGCGAGATGGAACTGAACCAGAAAGCGGCGTTTGCTCCGCTCTATTTTCGAAAGCGCCCGCCGCAACCATCCGGCGCGATGTCGGATTTACCGGTCGAGTAAGTGGAAGAAGGAGACCGTGCCATGGCAAGCCTGGCGGAAAAACGCAAAGACGATGCCGAGGAGGCCCCGGCCGATCCGCAGGCGCGGCCCGAGGAGTTGCGGCTGTTGGAAGCGCTGCTGTTCGCCTCGACCGAGCCACTTGATCAGGGAGCGCTTGCCAAGCGCATGCCCGATGGCGTCGACATCAAGGCTGCGTTAGCTCAATTGCAGGCGGAATACGCCACGCGCGGCGTCAATCTGGTGCGCATCGCCAATAAATGGACGTTTCGTACGGCAGGCGACCTGGCCTGGCTGATGACGCGCGAAACCACCGAGACGCGGCGGCTGTCGCGCGCGGCAATCGAGGTGCTGGCGATCATCGCCTATCATCAGCCGGTCACGCGCGCGGAGATCGAGGAGATCCGCGGCGTGATCACATCCAAGGGAACGCTCGACGTGCTGCTCGAGACCGGCTGGATCAGGCCGCGCGGCCGCCGCAAGACACCGGGCCGGCCGCTCACCTTTGGAACCACCGAAGCCTTCCTGTCGCAGTTCAGCTTGGAAGCGCTGTCCGATCTGCCGGGATTGGAGGAACTCAAGGGAACCGGGCTTTTGGATTCGCGGCTGCCCACCGGCTTCAGCGTACCGACGCCGTCGGACGATCCTGCGTTGCGCGAGGACGAGGATCCGCTCGAAATCGGCGATCTGGAACTGGCACTGGCGCCAGCGGTCGAGCCGGAAAGCGACGACAAAAGCTAAATCGGCAGCGCCATTTATTCCGGTTA
>VAZG01000466.1 GCA_005885285.1 Alphaproteobacteria bacterium
ATCCATCATCTTCGTAAGATGGGTTGCCGGGTCAAGCCCGGCAACGACGAGATACGACCTCAATACCGGTAATGGTCCGACTTGAACGGGCCTTCCGGCTTGACGCCGATATAGTCGGCCTGGTCGGGGCGCAACTGCGTCAGCTTCACGCCGATCTTGGCCAAATGCAGCCGCGCCACCTTCTCGTCCAAGGACTTCGGCAGCACATAGACCTTTTTCTCGTATTTGCCGTTCCTGTTGTTGGCGAACAGTTCGATCTGCGCCAGCGTCTGGTTGGTGAAGGACGCCGACATCACGAACGAGGGATGGCCCATGGCATTGCCGAGATTAACGAGGCGGCCTTCCGACAACAGGATGATACGGTGCTTGTCGGGGAATTCGATCTCGTCGACCTGCGGCTTGACATTGGTCCATTTCAGATTGCGCAAGCCCGCGATCTGGATCTCGTTGTCGAAATGGCCGATGTTGCAGACAATGGCGCGATCCTTCATCGCGCGCATGTGGTCGATAGTGATGATATCCTTGTTGCCGGTCGCCGTGACGAAGATGTCGGCGCGGGGGGCGGCGTCCTCCATGGTGGTGACTTCATAGCCTTCCATCGCCGCCTGCAACGCGCAGATCGGGTCGACTTCGGAGACCATGACGCGGCAGCCGGCCTGGCGCAGCGAGGCGGCGGAGCCCTTGCCGACGTCGCCAAAGCCCGCCACCATCGCGACCTTGCCCGACATCATCACGTCGGTGCCGCGGCGGATGCCGTCGACCAGCGACTCGCGGCAGCCGTAAAGATTGTCGAATTTCGATTTTGTCACGCTGTCGTTGACGTTGATCGCCGGGAACAGCAGCGTGCGCTTTTTCTCCATCTCATAGAGCCGATGGACGCCTGTCGTGGTCTCTTCCGAGACACCCTTGATGTTCTTCGCAATCTCGGCGAACCAGCCCTTTGGCTTCTCTTTCAGCAGCCGCTTGATCAGCGCGAAGAAGATCTCTTCTTCCTCGGAAGCAGGCTTGTCGAGGAAGCCAGTGTCCCCCTGTTCGGCGCGAAAACCATGATGCACCAGCATGGTGGCATCGCCACCGTCGTCGAGAATCATGTTCGGCGTGCCGCCGCCGTGCCAGTCGAACAGCTTTGCGGTGTAGTCCCAGTAGTCGCTGAGGCTCTCGCCCTTGACCGCGAACACCGGAATGCCGGCAGCGGCGATCGCCGCCGCGGCGTGGTCTTGCGTCGAATAGATATTGCAGGAGACCCAGCGGACATCGGCGCCGAGCGCGGCGAGCGTCTCGATCAGGACCGCGGTCTGGATCGTCATGTGCAGCGAGCCCGCGATCCGCGCGCCTTTCAACGGCTGATTCGGGCCGAATTCCTCGCGCGTCGCCATCAGGCCGGGCATCTCGGTCTCGGCCAGTGAGATTTCCTTGCGGCCAAATTCGGCGAGCGAGATGTCTTTGACGATGTAGTCGGTGAAGGCGGGCTTCTTGGCGGCGGCGGTCATGTGTTTTTCCCATTGTTCTCGTCATGCCCGGGCTTGTCCCGGGGCATCCACGTCTTGGCCACAGCAAAGAATAAGGCGTGGATGGCCGGGTCAAGCCCGGCCATGACGGCTTAAATATGTCGCTGCAGCCTACTCAAATACGTAATCACACAGCGCGTCTCAACTCCTCGACGAGGTCGGTCCTCTCCCAGGAGAAGCCGCCATCCTTCTCGGCCGCGCGGCCGAAATGGCCATAGGCGGCGGTGCGGCGATAGATCGGCCGGTTGAGTTTGAGCGAGCGGCGGATATTGGTCGGCGTCAGGCGGAACAGTTCCGGCAGCACCTTCTCGAGCTTCTTCTCGTCGACCTTGCCGGTGCCGTGGGTATCGACCAACAGCGACATCGGATCGGCAACACCGATCGCATAGGCGACCTGGATGGTGCAGCGCTCGGCAAGGCCCGCCGCCACCACGTTCTTGGCGAGATAGCGCGCGGCGTAGGCGGCTGAACGGTCGACCTTGGTCGGGTCTTTGCCCGAGAAGGCGCCGCCGCCATGCGGGGCGTAACCGCCATAGGTATCAACGATGATCTTGCGGCCGGTGAGACCGCAGTCGCCATCGGGGCCGCCGACGACGAAATTGCCGGTGGGATTGACCAGGAAGTCGGAGGGCCGCTGTGGCATCCAGCCCTTCGGCAGCGCGGATTCGACCGCGGTCGAGATCATGTCCTTGATCAGGCCCGGCGTGTACTTCTTGTTGTTGCGGCTTTTCTCGTTGTGCTGGGTCGAGACCACGACCTTGGTGCAGCCGGTCGGCTTGCCCTCGACATATTTCACCGTCACCTGGCTCTTGGCATCGGGCTGCAAATCGGCGAGCTGGCCGTTGCGGCGTTTTTCGGCCAGCACCTTGAGGATCTTGTGCGCGAAATAGATCGGTGCCGGCATGTAGGAGCCCTTCTCATACACCTCGCTCTCGGTGCAGGCGTAGCCGAACATCATGCCCTGATCGCCCGCGCCTTCTTCGTCGCCGCTCTTCTTTTTCTTGGCATCGACGCCCATGGCGATGTCGGGCGATTGGCCGTGCAGCAGCACTTCGACGTCGGCGCCGTGATAGGAGAAGCCGTTCTGGTCGTAGCCGATATCCTTCACCACGTTGCGTGCGATCTCGCTGATCAATTCGCGGTCGACCACAGACTTGCCGTGGATGGTGCGGAACAACTGGCCCCTGCCCTCGCCCGCGATCACGATCTTGTTGGTCGTGCACAGCGTCTCGCAGCCCAAACGGGTGTTGACCAGGCTGTCGTCGGCGATGCCGAGCTTGACGTCCTTCTCGATGAAGGCGTCGAGGATCGCATCGGAAATCTGGTCCGAAACCTTGTCCGGATGGCCCTCGGAAACCGATTCTGAAGTGAACAGATAAGACGCGCGCATCAAGCAACCCCTTTTCCGCCTGTGACCAGCGGTCGTTTCGAATGTGTCCTGAAATGTCAGTCGCGACGGCGCGAGATGACGTAGGATTCGTCGTAGAACCAAAGCCCGTTATGCTTGCGCAGAACCTCTCTGGCGGCATCGAGGTAACGGCCGCTTTGCGTCATTTCCGTCAACCGGTCGTCCTCGATCTGGGCGACATACACTGCCGCGTTCCAAGCTGCAAAGGCCGTGGAGGTTCCGATCGAGCCGGTGACCTCGTTGGGCAGCGCTTCCATATCATAGCGGAAGATCGAACGGTTATCGGCATAAGCGTTAAAGTTAAGATCGCGCCCGGCCGATCCGAGCTCGTATTTCACCGCGCGCAATAGCTCATGACGGCTCACCGAGAAAGGATTTTCTCCAGGCCAGATCGCCTGGATAATCTCCATGCCCGGATCCTGCCCGTGGGAGTGAATCCCGATCAGCCGGCCCCCAGCCCGCAAGGCGCGGCCTAACGGCGCAATAATCCGTTTGGCCCGGAAATTCACAGAAGATTTGGCCCGATAGGGCTGCGAAGCGATGACCAGGTCGAAATTGGCCTCGGACCGGCCGGCCCGGGGGATGATCTGGTCGAGCAGGAACCTCTGGTCCTCCCGGTAGATCACCAGCGCCACCGGCCGCTCATAGAGCGGCATCCCGGTGCGGGGG
>VAZG01000019.1 GCA_005885285.1 Alphaproteobacteria bacterium
AGATCGATCGCGCGCTTTTCGGCGCTGCGCCACGAGGGCGCGCCGATCAATCCCAGAAAGGTCAGGCCCGAGGCGAGCATCAGCGCGTTGTGTTGCGCCACCATCAGGTTCTCCAGCGCGGTCATGCCGGGGAACAGGCGGATGTTCTGGAAGGTGCGCGCGACCTTGGCCTGCTTGGCGATCCGGAAATCGTTCAGCCGCTCGAGCCAAACCTCGCGGCCGTCGTCGTGAGTCAATCGCATGGTGCCGCCGGACGGCTTGTAGAAGCCGGTGATGCAGTTGAACACCGTGGTCTTGCCGGCGCCGTTCGGTCCGATCAGCGCTGTGATCTTGCGCCGCTCCGCTGACAACGAGAGGTCATGGACGGCAACAATGCCGCCGAAGCGCATCGTCAGACGGTCGACGCTGAGAATCCGTTCTGAGCTCACCCGTGCCCCTCCTTGACGAGGTCGGATGAGATCGCATGTGACCGCTTGAGGAAGACGGTCGGGTCGCGGTGGCCGATCAGGCCACGCGGCCGCCAGATCATCAAGACCACCATGGCGATGCCGAACACCAGCATGCGGTATTGATCGAGGCCGCGGAACAGCTCGAAGCCGCCGATCATGGTCAGCGCTGCGAGCGCCACGCCAAGCTGTGACCCCATGCCGCCGAGCACCACGATGGCGAGCACCAGCGCCGATTCCTGAAAGGTAAAGGATTCCGGGCTGATGAAGCCCTGCCTTGTGGCGAAGAAGGCGCCGGCAAGACCGCCGAACATCGCGCCGGTGGCGAATGCCGTCAGCTTGGTCGTGGTGGTGTTGATGCCGAGTGCGCGGCAGGCGACCTCGTCTTCGCGCAACGCTTCCCAGGCGCGGCCGATCGGCAGGCGTCGCAGCCGGATCGTCACCCAGTTGGTCAGCAACGCCATCGCCAGGATCAAATAGAACAGGAACACGATGCGATGCGTCGGTGAGAATTCGATGCCGAGCCTGGCGGCGAGGCCATCATCGCCAGGCGTGAGCGGAATGCCGAACAGGGTCGGGCGCGGAATGCCGGAAACGCCGTTCGGCCCGCCGGTCAGGCTCTGCCAGTTGATGATGACAAGGCGGATGATCTCGCCGAAGGCGAGCGTGACGATCGCGAGGTAATCGCCGCGCAGCCGCAGCACCGGAAATCCCAACAGCATGCCCCAGAACGCCGCGAGAATGCCCGCCAGCGGCAGGCAGACCCAGAATGACAGCCCGAAATTGGTCGCCAGCAGCGCGTAGGAATAAGCGCCCACGGCGTAGAACGCGACGTAACCGAGATCGAGCAAGCCGGCGAGGCCCACCACGACGTTCAGGCCCCATCCCAGCATGACATAAGTGAGCACGAGGATCGCGAGATCGAGGATGTAGCGCTGATCATAGAAGATGACGGGGACCAGAAAGGTGAAAACCAACAGCAGCGGCGCGATCGCGCGCCGCGCCACCGCAAGGGCTTTTTGCACCGGGGGCGGAACGATCCGGATCGTGCCGACCGGACCCCACCATTGCCGCAGCAGTTCGACGATGATGCTGCCGCCGAACACGGTAGCGACCATGGCGGCAAGCTCGCCGAACCGCGTCCAGTAGATCAGTTGTCCCGATGGTCCGGCCTCGGTGCGGATGCCGATCATCAGCGAAAACAAGACCAGCGCCACAAACGCGCTGATCAACGCTTTCTTGAGGATGAAGGCCGCGCCCAGCGCGCGTGAAGCGTGCGTTTGCGCGGGCGCCGATGCTGCCACGCCCATCAAACCTTTTCGACTTCGGGCCGGCCGAGCAGACCAGTCGGAAGGAAGATCAACACCACGATTAGGATCGAGAACGCGGCGACGTCCTTGTATTCGACCGAGAAATAGGCCGACCACAGCGTCTCGATCAGCCCGATCGCAAGCCCGCCCAGCATCGCGCCGGGCAGCGAGCCGATGCCGCCGAGCACGGCTGCGGTGAAGGCCTTGATGCCGGCGACGAAGCCCATGAAGAAATCAACCAGGCCGTAATAGAGCAGATACATCATGCCGGCGACGGCCGCGAGCGCCGCCCCAATCACGAAAGTCATCGAGATCGTGCGGTCGACGTCGACGCCGAGCAGCGCCGCCATGGTCTGATCCTGTTCGCAGGCGCGCATGTCGCGGCCGAGTCGGGTCCGCGCCACGAGCCAGGTGAAGATCGCAAGCAGCACGACCGTGGTAATGACGACGACGACCTGGACGTTGGATAATTGAACCACGAAGCCGCCTGAGCTCGCATGCAGCGTGTAGCCGCCGGTGATAATCGGCGGTACCGGCTTGACGCGCGCCCCTTGCGCGATCTGGGAGTAATTCGACAGCACGAACGACATGCCGATCGCCGACAGCATCGGCGCGAGGCGGAACGAATGCCGCAGCGGCCGGTAGGCGATGCGCTCCACCGTCCAGCCGTACAAGGCGGTGATCGCCATCGACACCAGCAATACGATCAAGAGGATCAGGGGGACCGCCGTGAGCCCGAACGACACCAGCACCAGGAACGAAATCAGCGCGATGAAGCCGCCGATCATGAAGATGTCGCCATGGGCGAAATTGATCATGCCGACGATGCCATAGACCATGGTGTAGCCGATGGCGATCAATCCATAGATCGAGCCAAGCACGAAGCCGTTGATCAGTTGCTGGGCAAAATAGTCCATGGGCTGCCGCTTTGACGCATTTTCCGGCAAAGTGGAATCGGGTTTGCCGCGAGAACCATGCTTATTTTAGTGTTTGCGCGTATTCGAGTCGCAAAACCAGTGCCACTTTTACGGAATACGCGCCGCGGCGAGGACCCCAGGAGCCTTAAACGGAACGTCCAACCGTTTTCTAACAGGCGGGAACCGGACCCGGCAACAGCCGCCAGCCGGGCTAACGAGATTTGTACAGGTTGTTTTCACACCGCTTCCGGCCGCGAAAGTCACGCCAAATCCAGGTCTAGGCCGCGCCAACCCGATGGTCGAGCGATGCCCACGCAATAGGCGCGGAACCCGAGTTCCGCCGCAACCAATGCGATCAAAAAGGGGGATTCCGAATATCCAGCCAAAATCAGAACGCGGGCAACCCAAGCGAGAGAGCAAGAAAGGTCCCGCCGGAAGGCGGGGCTTTTCCTTTTAGTGGGGAGGTGCACGTCCGCCCAGTGCCGATTAAGGTAAACAAAAGGTTTAAATTGAAGCTCTCACTTTAAGGGAGTTACGTCCCCGCCATGACGAGGCGCTCGAAATCGAAAAGCGCCGCGGCAGAAAAGTGGGAAGCGACATGGCCACCAACTGGCGGATCAGCTCATTCAACGGCGCGCTGTTGGCGGCCTACTTCATTCCGACCTGGACCATCATCGCTTTCAAGATCATGATCTCGCCGATCCATGGTTTTTACGAGCAGCCGAACGTATCGATCGCGATCTTCGCCAGCGATTATCTGCAATTGGCGGCGACGGGCACGATCCGCGCCGCGTGGCTGTTGGCGCTGGGCCGGCTGACGGTGGTTGCGTTTTTCGCGATCTTCGTGGCCTTGATCAGCCGCCCCTCGGTGCGCCAGGCCGGCGGTTGCGACGAAGCGCTCGGCATCGCGCTTGGCATCGGCAGCCTGATCAGTTTCGCCCTGATGGTAATGGCCTCGCGTGCCGGCGAGACGGCCGCGCTCAGGCTGCACGCGACGGAACTGTTGCTGCTGCTCGGCACCGCCGTCGTGCTGTTGGTCGAACGGCCCGCAAAGCCGCAAGCCGCGCCCGACGGGTCAGGCCTTCAACAGACCCAACTCCTGCACAATCGCTGACGCCTCCTTGACGGCGTGATTGGCGGCGGGCACGCCGCAATAGATCGCCTGCTGCAGCAGGATCTCCTTGATATCATCAGGCGTGAAGCCGCCTTCCGCGAGCGCCGCGCGGACGTGCAGGCGGAATTCGTCCCATTGGGCGAGCGCCACCATGGTGCCGATCACGAGCACGCGGCGGGTGCGCTCATCGAAATGCGGACGGGTCCAGATCTCACTCCAGGCGTAACGCGTGATCAGGTCCTGGAAGTCGTTATTGAACGGATTCCTGCCGGCGATCGACTTGTCCACCCAGGCATCGCCGAGCACCTTGCGGCGCTGGACCATGCCCTCGTCACGGCGTTGTTGGTCGTCCATTCAATTCCTCCCCGTCATTGCGAGGAGCGAAGCGACGAAGCAATCCAGATTTCCCTTATGGCTCCGGATTGCGTCGCTTCGCCCGCACTGACGTTTGCTAGCGCTGAGTCAAAAAACCGACCACCGCATCGGTGAACGCATGCGGCTGCTCGACATTGGAAATATGCGCGGCGTCCAGGATGGTCAGGCTGGCCCCGGGAACCTTGCTGCGGATCAATTCGCCGGCTGCGATCGGCGTCGCCATGTCGTGGCGTCCGGCGATCACCAGGGTCGGGCTTTTGATCCTGGGCAGCAAGTCGCGCTGGTCGAGCGTGCTGAGCGCTTCGCAGCAGGCGAGATAGCCCGCGACCGGCGAGGCGATCAGCATGGCCTTCACGTTCGCCGTGATCTGCGGCTCGCGCTCCCTGAAATCCGTGGAGAGCCAGGTCGCGATCACGGTATCGGCGACCGCGGCGATGCCGCCTTGCTTGACCGCCGTGATGCGGTTCAACCAGTTGGTGGGGTCGGGATAATAGCAGCTCGTGTTGGACAGGATGATCTTGCCGAGCCGTTCGGGCGCGTTGGCGCCCAGCCATTGTCCGACCATGCCGCCCATCGACAGCCCGCACCAATGCACCTTCTCGATGTTGAGGTCGTCGAGGATCGCCAGCACGTCGCGGCCAAAACGCTCGACCGAGTAGGGGCCGGGCGGCACGCCCGACTTGCCATGGCCGCGCCGGTCGTAGCGAACGACACGGAACAGCTGTGTCAGCGCGCGCATCTGCGGCTCCCACATCTGCAAGGTGCAGCCGAGCGAATTCGACAGCATCAGGGTCGGCCCGCCGTCGCGGCCTTCGACGGAGACATTGAGCAGGCACCCGTCGGCGTCGATCATCGGCATGTCGGGATCCTCGTCATGCGCGGGCCAAAGCGCGAAGTGCGTCTTCGACCAGATGACCCGCGCATCCATCTAAAACGAATCTATTCAAGAAGATGGATTGCCGGGTCAAGCCCGGCAACGACATCTGGATTACTTTTCGTTCAGCGAAGCGAGCAGTCGATCGATCAGGGTTTGCGAGATGCCCTGGTAAGCCATCGGCTCGAACAGTTTTGCGAGTTGCTCCGCGCCAAGATGCGAAGTGATCTTCGGCTCGGCGCTCAGCACGTCGCGCAAGTGTTGTTTGTCCGCAACCGCTTTCTTGCAGGCCTCTTCGATCAGACGGTGCGCCTCGCTCTTGCCGATCTTCTCGGCCAGCGCGAATGTCACCGCTTCCGCCATGATCAGGCCGCCGGTGGCATCGAGGTTGACGCGCATGCGCTCGACGTCGACTTCCAATCCCTCGGCGATGTCGACGATCGCCGCGAGCGCGCCCGAGGTGACCAACAGCAACATCGGCAACGTCGGCCATTCCGCGTGCCAGGGACCTGAGCTGCGCTCGTGATCCCCGACTTGGGCGGCAAATATCGTCGCGGCGAGGCTGGGCGCCATGGCGGCGGCGGCGAGCGCGCTCGCGCACGCCACCGGGTTGCGCTTGTGCGGCATGGTGGAGGAGCCGCCGCGGCCTTCGCCTGAGGGCTCGAATGCCTCCGCAACGTCGGTCTGCATCATCAGCGAGACGTCGCGCGCGATCTTGCCGCAGGTGCCGCTGATGATTGCGAGCACGGAGGAAGCCTCCGCGATACGGTCGCGATGGCCGTGCCACGGCGCCTCCGGCAACGGCAGTTTTAGTTCTTGCGCCAGTCGCTCGGCGACCTCCATCCCCTTGTCGCCGAGCGCGGCCAGCGTTCCAGCCGCACCGCCGAATTGCAGCGCCAGGGTCTCACCGCGCAGCCGCTTCAGCCGGGTGCGCGAGCGCCCCAGCGCTGCGGCGTATTCGGCAAGCTTCAATCCGAACGGCATCGGCAAGGCATGTTGCAGCCAGGTCCGCGCGACCGTCGCCGTATGGCGATGCTGCTGGGCGAGCCGCGCGAAGCCGGCGATGGCACGCTCGAGATCAGCCAAGAGCGCGTTTATGGCGGCGCGCAAGGTCAGCATGGTCGCGGTATCGATCACGTCCTGGCTGGTGGCGCCCCAATGCACATAGCGCGCGGCCTCCGCGTTGGCCTTGGCGACATTGGCCGTGAGCGCTTTCACCAACGGGATGGCCAGATTGCCGGAGCGCGTTGCGGCCTCGGCCAACGCAGCGAGATCGAAGGTCCCGGCCTTGCAAGCTTTCGCGATCGGCTCGGCCATGCCCTTGGGGATGACGCCGGTCGCGGCTTCGGCCCGCGCCAGCGCTGCTTCAACATCGAGCATGTTCTGCAGGTATGTGACATCGTCGCACACCGCGCGCATGGCGGCGCTCGACAACAGGGGGGCCAGCAACGGGGAAAGGGCAGTGCTCATGATTGGCGCGACCTAATCACTCCCGCCGCCCGCTGCCAACCCCAAGCCTGCCAACCCCAAGCCTGCCAACCCAAGCCTGCCAACCCCGACCCTGCCACATCGGCTTGTTGCGCTGCGAATATGCATCGCACGTGGTCCCGATGTGCTCTTCCTTTTGGCGCCTACGTGCTTTACTTGGGGGCAACAGGCGAAGCGACCGGGGAGGCACGACGATGGCCATGACGATGAACGGCGAAGTCCAGCTCGCGGCGCCGCGCGAGGCGGTGTGGGCCAAGCTGAACGATCCCGAGGTATTGAAAGTGTGCATCCCCGGCTGCGAGGAGCTGGAAAAGACGGAGGACAACGGCTTTCGCGCGGTCGCCAAGATGAAGGTCGGACCGGTGTCGGCGCGCTTCAAGGGCAAGGTTGTCTTGAGCGATCTCGATCCGCCGAACGGCTACAAGATCTCGGGCGAAGGCGAGGGCGGCGTGGCCGGTTTCGCCAAGGGCGGGGCGACGGTTGGTCTTGCCGAAAAGGACGGCGGCACGCTTTTGAGCTACAATGTCGAGGCCCAGATCGGCGGCAAGCTGGCCCAGCTCGGCCAGCGCCTGATCAACGGCACGGCCAAGAAACTCGCCGACGACTTCTTCGCAAATTTCGCCAAGGCGGTGCAGGGCTAATCTACTAAAGGCCGCCCCTGATCATATATGGACATGCCGAGGGTGAGGTTGCCCACCGCCGGGATGGCCCATATTATGGCGTTTGGAATGATTTTAAACCGCCTGTTCTGCCGACGTGCGGCAGTACGGATAAGAGAGTGCTGATGGCCAAAATTTCCATGATCGTGAACGGCAATCCCGTAAGCGCCAATGTCGATCCCCGTACCCTGCTAGTCCAGTTTCTCCGCGAAAACCTGCGGTTGACCGGCACCCATGTGGGCTGCGACACCTCGCAATGCGGCGCCTGCGTGGTGCACCTCGACGGCAAAGCGGTCAAATCCTGCACCACGCTCGCGGTGATGGCCGACGGGCATGAAGTGAAGACGATCGAGGGCCTAGCGCCGGACGGCGCGCCGCTGCATCCGATGCAGGAAGCCTTCCGCGAGCATCATGGATTGCAGTGCGGCTTCTGCACGCCCGGCATGATCATGACCGCGATCGACATCGTCCATCGCAAGGGTCACGATCTAAGCGACCACATCATCCGCGAAGAGCTGGAAGGCAATCTGTGTCGCTGCACCGGCTACCAGAACATCGTTCAATCGATCGCGGCCGGTGCCAAGGCGATGGCGAACTCCGATCTTGCTTAACTGACATCATCGCGAACGCGATCAGGAAGTCCTCATGTACGAATTCAAATACCATCGTCCGGCGACTGTACGCCAAGCGGCCAATCTCCTGGTCAAGAACGAGGACGCCAAGCTGATTGCCGGCGGCCACACGCTGGTGCCGGTGATGAAGCAGCGCCTTGCGAGTCCGCCGCATCTGGTCGACCTCTCCCATGTCGAAGGGCTGGATGCGATCGAGATCAAGGGCCGCTCGCTGGTGATCGGGGCGACCGCAACCCATAACGCAGTGGCCACGTCCGCTGTCGTCGGCGAGGCGATTCCGGCTTTGGCGGAACTCGCAGGTCAGATCGGCGATCCCGCGGTGCGTCACAAGGGCACCATTGGCGGCTCGCTTGCCAACAACGATCCGACCGCGGACTATCCGGCGGCGGTTCTCGCGCTCGGCGCCACCGTCGTCACCAACAAGCGCCGTCTCAAGGCGGAAGAGTTCTTTCAGGGCATGTTCTCGACCGCGCTCGAGAGCGACGAGATCATCACCAAAGTGATGTTTCCGCTGCCGAAGAAGGCGGCTTACGTCAAATTCCGCAACCAGGCTTCGCGCTATGCGCTGGTCGGCGTGTTCGTCGCCAAACGCCCCTCGGATGTGCGGCTCGCCGTCACCGGCGCCGGGTCCGACGGCGTGTTCCGCGTCACGGTGTTTGAGGAAGCTTTGAAGAAGCGCTTCTCGCACAAGGTACTCGACGGCTTGACGGTATCGGCGGAAGGGTTGAACAGCGACCTGCACGGCAGCGCCGAATATCGCGCACATCTGATCGCGGTGCTGGCGCGCCGCGCCGTCGAAGCTGCGAACGCCAAGGCGTGACATTGCCTGTTCCAGGCCTATCAAGACTGGCTCTCTCATGAGTGCATCGCTACTTCCTGCATCGGTCGATGCGATGCTCGAATTGTTGACCTCGCGCGGCTATCTCGCCGAGCGCTCGCTTGCGACGGTGACGTATCTGTCGCTGCGCATGGGGCGTCCGCTGTTCCTGGAAGGCGAGGCAGGCGTCGGCAAGACCGAGATCGCCAAAGTACTGGCAGCAGGCCTCAAGCGAAAATTGATCCGGCTGCAATGCTACGAGGGCCTCGATGTCGCCTCTGCCGTCTATGAATGGAACAGCGCCGCGCAGATGATCGCGATCCGGCTGTCCGAAGCCGTTGGCGAGACCGACCGCGACCAGTTGACTTCCGATATCTTCGCCGACCGTTTCCTGATCAAACGGCCGCTGTTGCAGGCACTGGAGCCGGAGGTGGCGGGTGCGCCGGTGCTGTTGATCGACGAGCTCGACCGCGCTGATGAGGCGTTCGAGGCCTACCTCTTGGAAATTCTCTCGGACTTTCAGGTGACGATCCCCGAATTCGGCACGGTGAAGGCGCCGCAGCCGCCGATCGTCATCATCACCTCGAACCGGACCCGCGAGATCCACGATGCGCTCAAGCGCCGCTGTCTCTACCATTGGGTCGACTACCCCTCGGCCGAGCGCGAGCTTGCGATCGTCAAGATGCGCGTGCCCGGTATCTCCGCAAAACTGTCGCAACAGGTCGTAGGCTTCGTGCAGGCGCTGCGCGATCAGGATTTCTACAAATCGCCTGGCGTCGCCGAGACCATCGACTGGGCGACCGCGCTCAGCGAGCTCGACGCCCGCTCGCTGACCCCGCAGGTGGTCGGCGACACGCTCGGCGCGCTCCTGAAATACCAGGACGATATCGCGCGGATGCAGGGCGACGCACTGCAAAAGGTTTTGAAGGAAGCGACCAGCGAGAATTGATTCGCTGTCATTCCGGGGCGACGCGTCAGCGTCGAACCCGGAATCTCGAGATTCCGGGTTCGCTCGTTTCACGAGCGCCCCGGAATGACGGAGTGAGTTATGGCCATTGACGATCTCACGCCACCGACCGGCCTGATCGCCGACAATGTGGTCGGCTTTGCCCGCGCGCTGCGCGCCGCCGGAATTCCGGTCGGCCCGGGCGCTGTGATCGATGCTTTGAATGCGCTGCGCCTGATCGAGATCGGCAGCCGCGCCGACGTCTACGCGACCTTGGAGGCGATCTTCGTCAAGCGCCACGAGCATGCGCTGATCTTCGAGCAGGCGTTCAACCTGTTCTTCCGCGCCGCCGAGGATTGGAAGCACATGCTGGATTCGGTGCCACTGCCGGATCACGCCCGAAAAAAGCCGCCGCCGGCCTCGCGCCGGGTCCAGGAGGCGATGTCACAGCCCCATATGAGCGAGCAACCGCAGGTCCAGGAGCGAGATCTCAAGCTTTCGGTATCGGACAGGGAAGTGCTGCAGAAGAAGGATTTCGCGCAGATGAGCGCGGCCGAGATCGCCGACGTCACCCGCGCGATCGCGGCGATGAGCCTGCCGCAGGCCCAATTGCAGACCCGCCGCTTTCGGCCGGATGCGCGGGGCTTGCGGCTCGACATGCGCCGCACCTTGCGCGCCTCCTTGCGCACCGGTGGCGAGATCATCGATATCCGCAAGCTCGGCCGGGTCGAAAAGCCGGCGCCGATCGTGGCGCTGCTCGATATCTCGGGCTCCATGAGCGAATATACCCGCCTGTTCCTGCACTTCCTGCATGCCATCACCGATGCCCGCAAGCGCGTCTCGGTGTTCCTGTTCGGCACCCGGCTGACCAATGTGACGCGGGCGCTGCGGGCGCGCGACCCCGACGAGGCCTTGGCGAGCTGCTCGTCCAGTGTAGAGGACTGGGCCGGAGGTACCCGCATCGCCACCTCACTCCATACTTTCAACAAGTTGTGGGGACGGCGGGTGGGCGGCTTCGAGGCCAAGGCGCAGGGCATCAAAATGATGCTGCCGCACGTTGACGAATTCCGCCCGGTGCATAATTTGAGTTCGATCGAGGGGCTGATCACGGCGCTTTCTTCGCCGTTGCCGCCGCACCACCGCAGCCTGATCCGCTCGGCAGCCTGACAAGAGGTTTTCATGCTCAATCGCGACGAAGATATCCTGAAAGCGGCCGAGGACTGGCAGAAGGCCGGTCACGGCGTGGCGCTCGCGACCGTGGTTGAGACCTGGGGCTCGGCGCCTCGGCCGGCGGGCTCGAGCCTCGTCATCAACGATGAAGGCACTTTCTTGGGCTCGGTCTCCGGCGGCTGCGTCGAGGGTGCCGTGGTTACCGAGGCGCTCGACGTGATCGCCAGTGGCCAGCCGAAGATGCTCGAATTCGGCGTGGCCGACGAGACCGCCTGGAATGTCGGCCTGTCCTGCGGCGGCACCATCCGGGTCTTCGTCGAGAAGGTTGGCCAGTCGTGAAGCTCGAGACGCTTGCAGCACTCAATGCCGAACGCGCCGCGCGCCGGCCGGCGATCCTGGTCACCGATACCGGAAGTGGCGAGCAGCGGCTGGTGAAGGCCGAGGATCTTGCCGGCGATCCCCTGCGAGCGGAGCTTTCCAGGCAGTTGCGCATGGGCAAGAGCGGTATGATCGAAGCCGCCGGCAAGAAGCTCTTCCTCAATGTTTACGCGCCGACCGCAAAACTCGTCATTGTCGGCGCGGTCCATATCAGCCAGGCGTTGGCGCCGCTGGCGCGCGCGCTCGATTATGACGTCACGGTGGTCGATCCGCGCACGGCATTCGCTAGCCCCGAACGGTTTCCTGATGTGCCTCTCGTCGCCGAATGGCCCGACGTGGCGCTGCCGCCGCTCAATGTCGATCCCTACACGGCTTTTGTCGCGCTCACCCACGATCCCAAGATCGACGACCCCGCGCTGCTGCACGCCTTCGAGCGCGAGTGCTTCTATATCGGCGCGCTCGGCTCGCGGAAGACCCATGCCAAGCGCGCCGAACGCCTCAGGGCGCAAGGCGCTGGGGATTCCGACATCGCGCGCATCCATGCGCCGATCGGATTGCCGATCGGGGCGGTTTCGCCATCGGAGATCGCGGTCGCGATCATGGCCGAGATCACGGCGCAGTTGCGTCTTCCTCCGAAAGAAAAAGAAGAAGCGGCATGAAGTTCGGTCCTGCCAGTCCGGCCGAGGCGATTGGCGGGGTCACCGTCCATACGCTCCGTCAGGGATCCCTGGTGCTCAAGAAGGGCACCACGATCGGGCCTGCCGAGGTCGAGGTGCTCAACAAGGCCGGCGTCGAGCAAGTGGTCGTGGTGCGGCTGGAGGAGGGCGACGTCTCCGAAGACGAGGCCGCCGCCAGCATCGCGCAAGCCGTGACCGGCGAGGGCATCATTGCCGAGCGCGCCTTTACCGGGCGGGCGAATTTGTTCGCGGGCAAGGCCGGCGTGCTGGTGGTCGATCGCGCGGCGGTCGACCGCATCAATGGTATCGATGAAGCCATCACGTTTGCGACGCTGTCCGCCTTCAAGCCGGTGGTCGAAGGCGAGATGGTCGCAACCGTCAAGCTGATTCCGTTTGGCGTGGAAGCGAAGCTGCGCGATGCGGCCGTCAGGGCAGCTGGCCAGGGCGCGCTGCGGATCGCGCCTTATGTCATCAAGCGGGTCGGCGTGGCCTCGACCCTGCTGCCGGGGCTTTCGCCGAAGGTGGTGGATAAGACGCTCCGCGTCACCTCGGAGCGGCTGGCGCCGGCCGGGGCCAGCATCGTCGGTGAACGCCGGGTGCCGCATGACGAGGAGGCGCTTGCCGCCGCGATCAGGGAATTGCTCGACCTTGGCGCAGAACTTGTGATCGTGTTCGGGGCATCCGCGATCGCCGACCGGCGCGACGTGATCCCGGCTGCGATCACGGAGATCGGCGGCGCGATCGAGCATTTTGGGATGCCGGTCGATCCCGGCAATCTCCTCTTGATCGGCAACGCCAAGGGCGTGCCGGTGCTGGGCGCGCCGGGCTGCGCCCGCTCGCCGGTCGAGAACGGCTTTGACTGGGTGCTGATGCGGCTGCTCGCGGGATTGAAGGTCACACGCGCCGAACTCACCGGCATGGGCGTCGGCGGATTGTTGATGGAGATCGTGACGCGGCCGCAGCCGCGCGCCAAGCCGGAGGCCGAAGATAGCCGCAACGTCACCGCGATCATCCTGGCGGCCGGGCGCTCGACCCGGATGGGCGGTCCCAACAAGTTATTGGCCGAGCTCGACGGCAAGAAGCTGGTGCGGATCGCGACCGAGCAGGCGCTGGCGTCGAAGGCATCCGACGTGGTGGTTGTCACCGGACACCAGGCTGAGCTGGTCGAGCAGGCGCTGGAGGGGCTCAAGGTAAGGTTTGTGCGCAACCCGGATTTTGCCGGCGGGCTTGCGAGCTCGGTCAAAGCCGGTATCGCGGCGGTGCCCGAAAATGCCGACGGCGCCGTGATTTGTCTGGGCGACATGCCGCTGATCGATGCCCATCTGATCGACCGGCTGATCGAGACCTTTGCGCCGGACCGCGGTAATCTGATCGCGGTGCCGGTCGCCGACGGACGGCGCGGCAACCCGGTCTTGTGGTCGCGGCGCTTCTTCAAGGAGTTGATGACCCTCGACGGCGATATCGGCGCCCGCCACCTGATTGCCAAGCATGCCGAAGCGGTCGCCGAAGTGCCGGTCGAAGGTGACGGCGCATTTCTCGACATCGATACGCCGCAGGCGCTTGAAGCCGCGCGCAGGTCGTAGGGCGGGCAAAGGCGCGTTTGCGCCGTGCCCGCCAAAAAAAATCTCGAAGCGAAATTTGGTGGGCAAGGCGTAAGCACGCCTTTGTCCACCCCACAGCTCCTTTTCGAATCTCCCGTTCACCAAGTGGAAACGACCGGCGGATAGATTGCTCGCCGGCTACCTCGGGGGAGGGGATCTTGATCGTTTCGACAGCGCTCGCGCAACGCCGTGCGATTTTCGTTTTGACGCTGACTTTGGTCGTGGCCGGGTCGCGCTTCGTGACCGAGAGTTTCGTGACAACGACCTGGGCGGCGGGCGCGTTTGCGATCGGCAAATGCGGTGCTTATGGCCAGGCCTATGACTATGCCGGTGAGGCCGGCGCCCGGGCGGCGGCGCAAAAACAGTGCAAGGGCGATTGCAGGACGGTGACCATGAAGCGTGCCTGTGCGGCGCTGTCGGTCGACGCGAAAAATCCCTGCGGCGCCCACGGCTATGCGGTCAGGCCCCACATTTCCGGTTCGCTGAATGCCGCAACCCGCGAATGCTACAAGTTCGGTGGCAAGGAATGCGTGATCCGCGCCTGGGCCTGCGACGCCAAGGGATAATTAATGTTAGGGGCTGATATCGCGGGCTGACCTTCCGGGCTAGCCCAGCGCTTCGATGTCGGTCGCCAGCGCTTACCGCAAGGCAGTTCCGTCGGCGGCGGTCCATCCGAGAATCATTGATAACGACGACGCGACCAGCGGTCGCAGCTGGTTCCGCTTGACAATGACTGACCGGTCAGTCATGTTAATGACATGGCAAACGCGGCGAAACCATCACGTCCCAAGCCGGCCCGCGGCCGGGCAGGAGCCAAGGCAGCCCCGGTTGCGAGGTCGAACCACCGCGCCGAGCGCGCGGCGGAGCGGCGTCAGGCCATTATCGAGGCGGCGCTGGATGAATTCATCACCCGCGGCTTCACGGCAACGCGGCTCGACGATATCGCCAGGCGCGCCGACGTCGCCAAAGGCACGATCTACCTGCACTTCAAGGACAAGGAATCGATGTTCGAGGAGTTGATCTCGACCGCGATCGTGCCGTTGCTTGGACGCCTGGTCCCACCGCCGTCCATGAGCGGTTCGGTTCGCGACGCGCTCGAGGCATTTGCCAAGGTCTTCATCCAGGAGGTGGCAACGACGCGGCGCGGCGACATTGTCCGCCTGGTCGTGGCCGAAGGTCCAAGGTTTCCTGCGATCGCCGATTTCTACTACCGCGAGGTGATCTCGCGCGGGCTCGCCGCCATGCGCGCCCTGATCGAGCTCGCGATTGCGCGCGGCGAGATCAAACAACCGGAGCTCGCGCGCTTTCCGCAGATCGTCGTGGCGCCCGCGATCATCGCGGTGATCTGGAAAAGCCTGTTCGAACGGCATTCACCGCTGGATGCAACCGAGATGCTCCGCGTCCATCTCGATCTGATTTTCGGCGAACGGAGGACGACATGACTTCGTCGCGAATGACGGCAAGCATTCTGACCGTGCTGGTGCTGGCAGCAGGCGTCGCCGGCTGCACCGACACGCGCGATCCCGGTTTTCAGGGTTGGGTCGAAGCCGACATGATCTTTGTCAGCCCGGACGAAACCGGACGGGTGACCAAGCTCAATGTGCGCGAGGGCGACGAGGTCAAAACCGGTGACCAACTCTATTCCGTGGACGATGACCTGCAGCAGGCTGACCTGAACCAGAACAAGGCCACGCTCGCCAACGCCCAGCAGACCTACGACCGCGCGTCCTCCTTGAGCAAGACCGGCTCCGGCACCCAGGCCAATCTGGATTCGGCGGTCTCGGCGCTGCGGGTCGCCGAAGCCAGGGTCAATACATCGCAGACGCGGCTCGCGCGGCGGATCGGCTTTGCGCCGGTTTCCGGCACCGTTCAGCAGATCTACTTCCGCGAGGGCGAGATGGTGCCGGCGCAGCGGCCGGTGCTGTCGATCATGCCGCCCGGCAACATGAAGCTGCGCTTTTTCGTGCCGGAGACCGAATTGCCGAAGCTTGCAATCGGCGATGAGGTGCGCGTGACCTGCGATAATTGCGCGGCCGACCTCACTGCGAAGATCTATTTCATCGCGACATCGGCCGAATATACCCCGCCGGTCATCTACAGCCTCGATGAGCGCAACAAGCTGGTCTATCTGATCCAGGCCAGGCCGTCGCGCCCGGATGCGCTTCGCGTCGGCCAGCCGATCAGCGTTTACCTCAACCCAAAAATACCGGTCGCGAACAAGCAATGACTGCAGCACCTGCCAACGGCATCGCCATCGACGTCAAGGGACTGTCGAAATCGTTCGGCGGCCGTGAGGTGGTCCATGATCTTTCGATGCAGGTGAAGCGCGGCAGCATCTACGGCTTCCTCGGCCCAAACGGCAGCGGCAAGACCACGACCATCCGCATGCTCTGCGGCTTGCTGACGCCCGACAGCGGCGAGGGCAGTTGCCTCGGCTATGACATCCGCCGCGACGCCGACCGCATCAAGCGCCAGGTCGGCTACATGACGCAGCGCTTTTCCCTGTATCAGGATCTCTCGGTGCGCGAGAACCTGGAATTCGTCGCGCGCCTCTATGGCATGCGGGATCCGCACGGCACCGCGCAGGACATGATCAACCGGCTCGGACTTTCGGGACGCGAGGGCCAGCTTGCCGGCGAACTCTCCGGCGGCTGGAAGCAACGGCTTGCGCTTGGGGCCTGCACGCTGCCCAATCCGCAATTGCTGCTGTTGGACGAGCCGACCGCCGGCGTCGACCCGAAGGCGCGGCGCGATTTCTGGAACGAAATACACGCGTTGGCGGCGCATGGACTGACCGTGCTGGTCTCGACCCACTACATGGACGAGGCCGAGCGCTGTCACGAGATCGCCTATATCGCTTACGGCCATCTGCTGGCGCACGGCACCGTGGACGAGGTGATCGCGAAATCGGCCCTGACGACCTATACGGTCATCGGCGACGACCTTCAGCTGGTCGCCGCCGAACTCCCAGGAAAGCCAGGGGTGGACATGGTGGCGCCGTTCGGCACCAGTCTTCACGTTTCTGGCCGTGACACTGCCGCGCTGGAGGCGACGATTGCCCCGTACCGTGAACGTCCCGGTTTGCATTGGCAGCACGGCGCGCCGTCGCTGGAAGACGTCTTCATCGAATTGATGGGCCGATCGAAGGATAATTTCCAATGAGCGTCATCGCAGAGCAATCAAGCCCTGGACGCGACGTCAGCGAGCCGCGGTTCGGCTTCTGGCTGCGCAGCTATGCCATGGTGGTGAAGGAATTCATCCAGCTCAGGCGCGACCGGGTGTCGTTCGCGATGATCGTGATGATCCCGGTGATGCAGTTGTTGCTGTTCGGCTATGCCATCAACACCACGCCGCGAAATATGCCGGCGGCCGTGCTGTTGCAGGAGGATTCTGAC
>VAZG01000467.1 GCA_005885285.1 Alphaproteobacteria bacterium
AGCCATAAAGGAACCGAGGCGTGAGTTATGCGGTAAAGGAAATCTTCCTCACCCTGCAGGGCGAAGGCGCGCATGCCGGGCGCGCGGCGGTATTTTGCCGCTTCGCCGGCTGCAATCTCTGGAGCGGCCGCGAAGTGGATCGCGCCAGCGCGGTCTGCCAGTTTTGCGATACCGATTTCGTCGGCACCGATGGAACGCTGGGCGGCCGCTACGCCTGCCCGGACGAACTCGCCGACACCATTGCCGCGCAATGGGCGGCAGCGGAGGCGAACCGCTACACGGTCCTGACCGGCGGCGAGCCGC
>VAZG01000468.1 GCA_005885285.1 Alphaproteobacteria bacterium
TATTCCAGGAATCGTGCCGCGTAAGCCGCACCTCGTCGAGATAGTCCATGCCCGCCCGGCGGAATTGCCGGTCCGAGGTCGCAAAGCCCGCCGGCTCGATGATGTGGGCCGCCACGTCGAGGCAGGCGCAGAGCCTCAAAATGGTCCCGGTGTTTTGGGGAATGTCCGGCTGGAAAAGCGCGATCTGCATTTTGTGACAGCCCTGATAATTCATGGCCCTGCGCGGAATGAATGCATTGCACGCGTAGCTGCCGATAGCGGGCTTGCGCTCGTGCGGCAAGGGTGCCAATAGAACGATTCTGGACTGCTGGGGATCGCCTGATGGGCGAGAAAAGGCGGTCGTTCTGCCGCCGCGGGGGCCGCGGGCGCCGGCAGCCTCCCTCGGCGACGTGTTCAACGTCCTTCGGGGCGGTTCCACCGGCTGCAGATAAGAAAGGGCTTGGAATCGTGACGACAGCGTCTTCGGCGGACCATGGGACACGCCGTGATTTCCTCTTTGTTGCAACCGGAGCCGCCGCTGCAGTCGGGAGTCTCGCGACGCTCTGGCCCTTCGTTTCCCAGATGAATCCGGACGCCTCGACAATCGCGGCCGGTGCGCCGATCGAGGTCGATCTGACGCCGATTGCCTCGGGGCAGGACATCAAGGTGTTCTGGCGGGGCAAGCCGATCTACATCATGAACCGCACCAAGAAGCAGGTCGACGAGGCCCGCCAGGTGCCGGTCGCGAGCCTGCCCGATCCGGCAACCGACCAATCCCGGGTCAAGGAAGGTCACGACCAGTGGCTGGTCGTGATTGGCATCTGCACCCATCTCGGCTGCATCCCGATCGCCCATGAGGGCAATTACGACGGCTTCTTCTGCCCCTGCCATGGCTCACAATACGACTCCTCCGGTCGCATTCGCCAAGGGCCCGCGCCCGCCAATCTGCCGGTGCCGCCCTATCAGTTCGTTTCCGATAGCAAACTCCAGATCGGCTAGCCTCGGATCAAACTCCGAGGCATCACGCCATCGCGTCGTCGTTTTTCCTTCAGGATCGCATCATGAGCGGACCCTCCGACTACCAGCCGACCAATCCCGTCTTGCAGTGGATTGAACGGCGTCTGCCGATCTTCGGATTAATGCACTCCTCGTTCGTGGCCTATCCGACGCCGCGCAATTTGAACTACTGGTGGACGTTCGGCGCCATCCTTTCGTTCATGCTCGGCGTGCAGATTCTGACCGGCGTGATCCTGGCGATGCACTACACGCCGGAGGCCACCATGGCCTTCCACTCGGTCGAGGCCATCGTGCGCGACGTGAACTACGGCTGGCTGATGCGCAACATGCACGCCAGCGGCGCGTCGATGTTCTTTTTCGCGGTCTACGTCCACATGTTCCGCGGCCTGTATTACGGCTCCTACAAGGAGCCGCGCGAAATCCTCTGGATCCTCGGCGTCATCATCTACCTCCTGATGATGGCGACCGGCTTCATGGGCTACGTGCTGCCGTGGGGCCAGATGAGTTTCTGGGGCGCCACCGTCATCACCAATCTGTTCTCGGCCATTCCCTATGTCGGCGATAGCATCGTGACGCTGTTGTGGGGCGGCTATTCGGTCGGCAATCCCACATTGAACCGCTTCTTCTCGCTGCACTACCTGTTGCCGTTCGTGATCGCCGGCGTCGTGGTGCTGCACATCTGGGCGCTGCATGTCGCAGGCCAGAACAATCCGGCCGGCGTCGAGGCCAAGACGGCAAAGGACACCGTGGCCTTTACGCCTTATGCCACCATCAAGGATTTGTTCGGCGTTTCCTGCTTCATGATCCTGTTCGCGTGGTTCATCTTCTACATGCCGAACTACCTCGGCGACGCCGACAATTATATTCCGGCCAATCCCGGCGTGACGCCCGCCCATATCGTGCCGGAATGGTATTACCTGCCGTTCTACGCGATGCTGCGCTCCATTCCGAACAAGCTCGCCGGCGTGGTCGTGATGTTCTCCTCGATCCTGATCCTGGTGTTCCTGCCGTGGCTCGATACGGCGAAAACCAAATCGTGCTCGTATCGTCCGCTGGCAAAGCAGTTCTTCTGGATCTTCGTCATCGTCGGCATATTGCTCGGCTATCTCGGCGCGCAGCCGCCCGAAGGCATCTATGTGATCGCAGGCCGCGTCCTGACCTTCTGCTACTTCGCCTATTTCCTGATCGTGCTTCCGCTGCTCAGCCGCGTCGAAAAGCCGAAGCCGCTTCCGAATTCGATCGCCGACGATGTGCTGGCGAAGACCGGACGCAAAACGGCGCCGATGGTGTCCACCGTGATCGCGCTGATGATGGCGGGCGCCCTGTTCGCCGGCTCTGCGCAGAACGCGCGGGCCGCCGAGGATGAGACACCACCGTCGCAGACATGGTCGTTCTCAGGTCCGTTCGGCAAGTTCGATCGCGGCGCGTTGCAGCGCGGCCTCAAGGTCTACAAGGAAGTTTGCTCCGCCTGCCACTCGCTGAACTATATCGCGTTCCGCAATATCGCCGATCCCGGCGGTCCCGGGTATTCGGAAGCTCAGGCGAAGTCGTTCGCAGCCGAATACAAGATCAAGGACGGCCCGAACGATCAGGGCGAAATGTTCGAGCGGCCGGGCCGGCCCGCGGATTATTTCCCCGCGCCGTTCCCCAACGAGCAGGCCGCGCGCGCAGCCAATGGCGGCGGATTACCGCCGGACCTTTCGCTGATCACCAAGGCGCGTTCTTATGAGCGCGGCTTCCCGAAATTCATTTTCGACTTCTTCACCCAGTTTCAGGAGCAGGGCCCGAACTACGTCGACGCGATCCTGCAGGGTTTTGAGGACAAGCCGCCGCCCGGTGTGACCATTCCGCAAGGTTCCTATTATAACAAGTATTTCCCCGGCCACGCCATCAAGATGCCGAAGCCGCTGAGCGACGGCCAGGTCACCTTCGACGACGGTTCGCCGGCAACGGTTGCGCAATATGCCAAGGACGTCACGACCTTCCTGATGTGGGCCGCGGACCCGCACATGGAGGCGCGCAAACACTTGGGCTTTCAAGTGTTTGCGTTCCTGATCATCTTCGCCGGAATGATGTACTTCACCAAGAAGAAGGTCTGGGCCGTGGCGCACTGAGCTGGACCCGAGTGACGGAAATTTGAAGAAGCCCCTGCGGGGGCTTTTTGTTTAGCGCTGACGTCATTCCGGGATGGTGCGTTAGCACCATGCCCGGAATCTCGAGATTCCGGGTTCGATGCTTTCGCATCGCCCCGGAATGACGCGCGCTGGATTGCATCCCGGCCCCGCAACGGACAAAATACTCCCCGATCGGCCCCTAAGAAAACCACCGGAGGAACCCATGGGCACCAGCATTACGTTCAAGCGTCCGGACGGCAAGGACGCCGCCGGCTATCTCGCCAACGCCGCGCGCGGCAACGCGCCGGGGGTGGTGGTGATCCAGGAATGGTGGGGGCTGCAGGAGCAGATCAAGGGAATGTGCGATCGCTTTGCGGTCGCGGGCTTCGATGCGCTGGCGCCCGATCTCTACAAGGGCAAGGTGGTGCCGTATCACGACACCGATGCCGCGGGCAGGGAGATGAACTCGCTGGATTTCATGGACGCCACCACGCAGACGGTGCGCGGCGCTGTGCAATATCTTGCCAGGAACGGTGCCAAGGTCGGTCTCACCGGCTTCTGTCTCGGCGGCGCGGTGACCATCATCGGCGCCACCAAAATTCCGGAGCTCACCGCCGGCGTGGTGTTTTATGGCATTCCACCG
>VAZG01000469.1 GCA_005885285.1 Alphaproteobacteria bacterium
AAGGCGAGGACCTTACGTTCGTCGGCGTTCCCAGTTTTGCGCCGGAAATCGTCCGCCGCGTGCGTCTGACGGATGCGATGAAAGCAAAGAAGCTGAAAGAGGCGCTGCAGCAGATGTCGGAGGAGGGCGTGGTGCAGGTGTTCCGTCCCCGCGACGGCGCGCCGGCGCTGGTCGGCGTAGTCGGCCCGCTGCAGCTCGACGTGCTCAAAGCGCGACTCGATGCCGAATATTCGCTGCCGGTGGAATTTGAAGTGAGCGAATTCCAGCTCGCGCGCTGGATTTCCTCCGACGACCGCAAGAAGCTCGATGCGTTCATCGCCGCCAACGGCTCCGGCGTCGCCGACGACGTCGACGGCGATCCGGTATTTTTGGCCAAGAACGAATTTTATCTCGGCTATATCAGCGAGCGCGCCGAGGGCATTACCTTTTCCAGCATCAAGGATGTGAAGAAGAAGGTGTGAACGCGGGGATGTGAACGCAACCGGGCTTGATGCCGCCGTCCGCGCGCATCATTTTTGCGTTGCGTCACCCTTGAGGTCCCGTGATGCTGCGGCGCGTCGTTGTCATCTCGATCTTTTTTCTCATCGCGGTCGCGATGACGGGAAATGCCGACGCGCGGCGGCGGCAGATCAATCCCATACCGTTTTCCCACGAACCTTGTAGCGTGCTCGATGGCAGGCCGTGCACGCCGTCGTTCTGCAGCGTCTTCAACCACGGCCCCTGCATTCCGGAGCTGGATTATCCCTACGGCGAAAACCTGCAGCTCACGATCGAAACCGTGCCGCCGCAGCAGGACGCCCCGAAATATCAAAAGCCGGATCACGATCTCGATAACATCGGCGATCTGTTCGCGGAATTGCGGTCATGCTGGTCGCCGCCGCCGGCCGACACCGCTCGCGAGGGCATGCAGATGTCGGTGCGCTTTTCCTTCAACAAATCCGGCGGAATGATCGGGCCGCCGCGCATGACCTTTGCCACTGCGGGTGTGCCGCCCGATACCCGCGCCACCTATCTCAAGGCGATCAACACCTCACTCGACGCCTGCCTGCCGCTGAAATTCAGCGATGGACTTGGCGGCGCGCTCGCCGGCCGGCCGATCGCCATCCGCTATGTCGATAACCGCGAACTGGGCAAGCAAGGGGGCAGGCCGTGACGCCGTTCGATACCCGGCTCCACGCGTAAAAAGGCTGGCAAAAAAAGCGAGGCATGGCTAAGTCTACGGCGCCGCGGCGCGTGCTCGTGTCGATGGGATCGACCAAATTAAGAGGAAAGTCATGAAATCAGTCACCGCATTGTGCTTGGTCATCTTCCTGTGCTCGTTCCACGAGGTGAAGGCACAGGAGAAAAAGCTGCCGGCGGTCGACTTTTCAACGATGACTTGCGAGCAGTTCTGGGAGAAAACCACACCGAACGACAGAGGCCCTTTTTTGTTTTGGCTGAGCGGCTATTTCGGCCACAAGAATAACTCTGCCGTGCTGGACCCTGTCGGGTTTACCGAAAAGACGAAAGCCCTGTCCCAGTTCTGCTCCAAGCAACCCAACGACAGCATCCTCACTGCCGCGGATAAGGTTTTCGCCAATTAGAGCTGGATCCGGAAAAAGCCTGAGGCTCGCTTGCGGGAGGGCACATTTTGGGACTGCTGGTACTGATCGTGGGGCTGGTGCTGTTCCTCGGCGTGCATACGCTGACCACGCAACGAAGCTTGCGCGCCCGCATGATCGCCTCGCTGGGCGAGGGCGGTTACAAGATTGGTTATGCGCTGGCGTCGCTGGCAGGGCTTGCGCTGATCGTGTGGGGCTTTGGGCATTATCGTGCCACCGGTTCGATCGACGTCTGGTCTCCGCCCAGATTTTTAAAGCAGATTACCGTTGCGCTGATGCTGCCGGCGGTGATCCTGGTGGTGGCGTCCTATATCCGCGGCCGGATCTATACCGCGGTGAAGCACCCGATGCTGGCAGGCGTCAAACTGTGGGCGGCGGCGCATTTGCTCGCCAGCGGCGACCTCGGTTCGATTATCCTGTTCGGCTCGTTTATGGGATGGGCTGTGTTTGACCGCATATCGCTGAAACAACGCGCTGACGCCGGCGCGCCGCCGATACCGGTCGGCGGCGTCGTCAATGACCTGATCGCGGTCGCGGTCGGATTCGTCGCCTATCTGGCGCTCGCTTTCGCGTTCCATCCGGTCGTGATCGGCGTTCCCGTGGTTGGAGTGTGAGATGTCGGTTGCCTCCGCCATCAGGCGCAAGACCGCGCCGGAAATCCGTGCCCGTAAAGGCGGCGAACCGATCGTGATGCTCACCTCGTATCACGCGCATACGGCGGCCCTGGTCGACCGCCATTGCGACGTCATTCTCGTTGGCGATTCACTGGGCAATGTGATGCATGGTTTCGAGACCACGGTGCCAGTGACGATCGAGATGATGATCCTGCAGGGTCGTGCCGTGATGCGCGGCTCCAGCCACGCGCTGGTCGTGGTTGATATGCCTTTCGGCTCCTACGAAGCATCGAGGGAGCAGGCGTTTCATTCCGCGGTCAAAATCATGAAGGAGACGCAGTGCGGCGCGGTGAAGCTCGAAGGCGGCGCGCGGATGGCGGACACCGTGGCGTTTCTTAGCCAACGCGGCATTCCCGTGATGGGCCATATCGGATTGACGCCGCAGTCGATCAACGCGCTCGGCTCGTTCCGCGCGCAAGGCCGCGAGGAGGGCAGTTGGGAGCCGATCGAGAATGACGCTGGCGCGATTTCGCAAGCCGGTGCCTTTTCGGTCGTGATCGAAGCGGTGGCCGAACCGCTGGCGCGGAAGATCACGCAAGCGATCGCCATTCCCACCATCGGCATCGGCGCCAGCAGCGCCTGCGACGGCCAGGTTCTGGTGCTGGAGGACATGCTGGGGCTTTCGCCGAGGACGCCGAAATTTGTTCGCCGCTACGGCAATCTCGGACCCGCGATCGAAGCGGCGGTCGAGGGTTATGCCAAGGACGTGCGCTCCCGCGCATTTCCCGGGCCCGAGCACGTTTACGGGATGAAAACGAAAAGCTAGCGAGCAAGGCGATGGACTGGTCGCAATATTCCATTCCCGCCATGCGGCTGGAAACACGGTTCGGCGATCGCGTGGTGCCCGCGTTTTGCGACCGGCCCAAAAACGTCTGGGCGATGGTGACGGAAGCCGCCGCGCGCAATCCCGACGGCGAGGCGCTGGTCTGCGGTGACAGCCGCATGACGTGGCGCGAGGCCGTAGCGCGGTCGGCGCAGATCGCGGCCGGATTCGGTAAACTTGGCCTCGTCAGCGGCGACCGTGTCGCGGTTCTGCTCGGCAATCGCATCGAATTCGTGCTGACGATGTTCGCCGCCGCCCATGCCGGT
>VAZG01000020.1 GCA_005885285.1 Alphaproteobacteria bacterium
TTTATCGAGTAGGATGATCAGCACGGTTGAGCGGTGTGTGGACCCGCTTTGATGAGAGGTCCAGCCAACCTGGCGTAGCTCCACGGACCTCGCCGAAATTCAGCGCAGCGCACGACCCGCGAGGGTCTACCGGATTCGGGCCGGTGGGAAACCGAGGAGAGCATCCCAATGCGCAAGACGATTGCGAAGGCCCTCACGTGGCGACTCATCGGAACCGCCGAGATTTTTGCGATCTCGTTCTGGACCACCGGCCACATCGCCACGGCTGGCCACACGGCCGGGATCGCGGCCATTACCTCGGTCCTCATGTACGTGGCCCACGAGTTGGCATGGGATAGGCATGAAGGCGGTGGCAATATACCGACCCCAGGACGACCCCAGGCTGAAATCGGTCGCGAACCGGCAGTTGCGGAAATGAGCCGTTCGGTGCCCGCCCAGGACGGCTCTTTCTCTTTCTGAGTTAAGGACGCTTTCGCGTAAACGCATCGGCGGCGGCACAGGTCATTTGTGGTCGCAGGGATAAGCCTCCTTGAGAGCCTCCAGCGCGAGAAATCTAAACGGCTTCTGGCGGGTGTCAGGATGGTCCTCGATGTACTTCGCCACGAGCTCCAGGTCCGCCTTCAGTCGCGCTTGAATCGCATCATCGCGATTCGAGGCGGGGTCGTGTTCCACAACTGAAGTGCGGGAACTCGGCAGTTCGCGCTGCTGTCCGACGGAATCTTTTTAATGTCGGTTTCGTGAAACTGGCCTCGCCTTGCTGGCGTTTCCATAAGACGCCACCAAAGCCAACCCCAAATTGGAGTGAGGGAACATGGCTCAAACAGAGCAAAGCTTGGATCCGCGCGGCATGGCCCGTGAGCAAGAGCGCCGGGTCGCTGCCGGTGCAGAGCTGGGGCTCAATGCAGCAAGGCCGTTCATTCAATTTCAAGCCTCGCTGCTGAGACTGGTAGCGCACAACTTCGAGCTGGCCGCCCGCAACTTTGAAAAGGGCTTTGAATCGTTTGGGGTCACCCTTGATCAGCACCGGTCGCAACCGCAGCAGTAGAAAACGATAAGCTGATCAGGGAACCAACCTCACCACCCGCCGCGGAAAACCATCTTCCGGGCGGGTTTTTTATTGTTTCATTGCGCGGCAATCACAGCGATCAAATACTTCCGCGCACAGCGATGTCATCCCGATGTTGCCACCACAATGACCAACCCCGGATCGCCGTGGATGGTCTGGATCACGCTGATTGCGCGGGGTGCTCTATCTTCTTTCGCATCTCGTCGCAGACCGATCTGACTTCGGCAGTCATCACCGATGCTTGTTCGATGCGGTCGAAGATCAGCTTTGCCTCTTCGCGGTATTTTTGTGCGGTGTCTTGGACGTAGGTGATGGCATCCTTGCATCCAGCCGCCATCTTCTCCGCGCGGTTCACACAATCGATAAGTGTCGTACCCATCGCCTCGAGGGCTTTAACAGCGCCCTCATATTGTGCGATCACGGCTTCGGCAGTGAGTTTGCCGATCTGATCAACATCGGCGTGATGCTCGACATAGGGAGGCATCGGCAGCGTTTGCGTTCGTATCGCAGGCGCAAAATCTATCCGATGGTGATCGCGCGGCGGCGGGCTATTTGCCAGCGCCTTGGCAATGTCACGTTCGACATCGACCAACTCCAAAATTTTACCATTAGTAGTGGACTGTACCATTATTTAACGCTCCCTTAGCTACGGAAAAATTACGCACTACTTCAGGAGTCGAACGCGACCGATAAAAACCTTCTTCGTCTGCCGCCCTACGCGCGGTGAGGTGCCGACGACACGCGCCGGGGCTTACGAAAGACTCCTGCTGTACGATGCATGGCCGAAATCGGCGTAACGCTGATTCGTGGCGAAATCAGAACGGATGAAAAGCAGGGCGGGTTCAAGCAGCACGGCCCGCCTTGAGGTGGTGCCTGCTCTGGTCTGCGTGGCCCGACCCAGTTCAAACAGGATTTGACAGCCGCGCGAGGGATGCCAATATCGCCGCCACGGCGGACCGGGCGGATGTACCCCGGCGACGAGCGCGGGGCCTCGGAGCGATCCGGGGCCTCACTTTTTGGTTTCCCTTTTCGTGCCTGAATTCCCGGTGTCTCGAGCGCGCGTCCGATATGTCGCGCAAGCCGTCAGGGTCCGTCCGGCCCGGACACGTAACGGAGCGGACCTAACACGGGTGACAACCCCGGCTGATCCAGCCGCCACGGGGCGGGTCCCTGCCGGTCGGCACGAAACCATTATGTCGGGTTGATGAAACGATCTTGAAACATGCGCGGGCTATCAGACGTTCCCAGTAGCGTAAAATGGGTGCGTCAAAATGATTGAAGCGGTCACGGCAATCCTGGGTTTGTTTGGCACCGGCATATTTATAGCTCACGCGATCGACGCTTATCTCGCGCTCTAACGGCCGGCGGCGAATGGACCTATACGGGCTTGGGAAGGGCTGCTGGTGAGGGCTGCCTCGCCGGCTGGGAAAGCGCGCCAGGCAACGTGGCAACGCGGCAGCCTGCCGGGTGAAGCGTCCGAATCTGGTATAAAGTCCAGATGCACTTCGATGCTGCAAATCCCCTATTGCCGATCGCCACCTTGGCCGCGGGAGTGTTTCTGATGATCGCGCCCCGGATCGTGAGCTTCGCGGTGGCTGTCTACCTGATCTTCGTTGGCCTTCTCGGACTGAACGGAATCTATCACCTCGTCAAATGAGGTCCGCCGTGACCCCGAGCCGATTGCCGCATCCAGCCTAATGGGGCGGTCTCAGTTCGCCTTTCGTCCAACCCAGCGCGTCGGACTTCAGCGGATCGGTAGGCATCTGCACTTGGTCGATGCGACCGCACCTTGGGCAGCGGAGCGTCCAGTGTTCAAAGCCCACGCGAGCCTCGGCGATACGCTGGACCTCCATAGGCCATTGGCACACCAAGCACAGGCGAGCGGTGGTTCGGCGCGGCAGCAATGCATGTTTTTGAAGCTCGGGCATGACGCACTCCAACGAGGCGGGAGCGCAACACTCTCAGTCACCGACAAAGGCCAAGCGGTAAGGACGATGATGTTGAAACAGTGCGCCTTGTGAACACGGCCGGCAAGTTAATTCACCCGACAGCGGCGCGGCAGCGACGGCCTGTGCAATCCTTATTCGATCACCACAAACCAACCGTTCCCGCACCGCACGAGTTCGGCGGCGGTTCCAACTCATCGACGCGTTTGATATGGGCTCGCCGTTAGTCGCAGCGGCGTTCCCTGCGCGTGTAGGTGCGGCCGTAGTCGCCTTCAACCGTGGTCGTCACCATACGGCAGTGCGTTCGTGGGCCGATGGTGACGCCGCCGCCGCCGACGCCAACTGTGGTGTCGCGGTCATAGCGACGGTCCCTATCGTAGCGGTAGTCGCGGTCCCGTCCGATCTGAACATCGACTTGGGCCATTTTGACGCCTTCGGCCTTGGCCGGAGTGACGAGCGGGGCGGTTGCAAACAACGTGGCGGCTGCCGACACGGCAAGAGCGATCTTTAGCATGTGCGAGTTCTCCCTAGGCTTGTTTAAGGCCTCTAACGTGCTTGAACACTGGGCGTTCCATCGGTAGCTCGCCAGGATGGGCACAATGCAGGCGATCAACCGGCCTAGGATCAAACAAAGGAACCAAGCCGACGGATGTGGGTTATTAGGCCCGGATTTTGGCGGGGCTTGGCATGTTCGAAAACTTCACTTGGCGCAATATCGCCTTCTTCATGGTCGCGCTCACAATTGCGAGCTGCCTCATGGCCTGGGGCATGATTATCGCAATCGACCGGCTGATCTATGCCAACTGGGATAAGGCTGCGGGCACACAGAGGGTCCAGCCGCTCAAGTTCGAACGTGTCGAGGGAACCGACTGACAGGATTCCATCCGCGCCGTCAGATGCACCGAATTTCATCCACAGAGATTGTCCCGCGCCGACGACGTCGCGTCGATCTTTTAATGAAAGCAATCTAATTCGCCGGGCCACCTGAGGAGGTGCCGGCATTGAGAAGTTGAGAAACCGCGGTAACAAGCTGCGCTGGTGCGAACGGTTTTTCCAGAAGAATGCTGTTGGGCACGCCGCGCGAGGGCCAGCGCCGGACCGCTGCCCCGGTGATGTAGACGATAGGAAACGCAGGGTCGATCTCCCTGGATTGGCGAGCAACTTCCCAACCATCCATTCTGCCCTTGAGGACAACGTCGGTCACCAAAGCCCGATATTTGATCAAGCCGCTTTTGAGAAGCGTGACGGCCTCTTCACCGGATGCTGCGATCGCTGGTTCGAAGCCGCCTTCGGTGAGCGCATCTTCAAGGATAATTTGAACATCGGGATCGTCCTCAATGACCAAAACCAACGGCAACTCTTGCACTGGCAGACCCCCATCGAGCCGCGCCCCCAGCTCGACAACACACTACGTTACGCCCAAATCGGAACGCAGTTCCTTCAAATAGTGCATGAAAATGAACATAGGCATTTGGTTCCATCCGGAGGTCAGATTTCACTTGGGAGCTTCGACTTTGGGAACCCGCGGCGCCACGTCCGGCTAATTCAGGGGCGACCCGGCCATGAAGCCAGGCGATGTAGCTTGGAACCGTTTCCGCTATCCGCAGTTAGGCTACGGTGCCGGCACGCCAGCCCCGACGGCACAAGATCGCGGCCCCACTTCCTCCCGGAACTGGGGCCGTTTCTGTTGAGCCTCCGGTCGTTGGCCTACACCGCGTCCGCTCGCTCACGGCGTGAAGGGAGAAACGGCGTGTGGGCGAAATTACCTGTTTCATGGTTGTACCGCACGAAACCATTTTCCGGGCACGACGAAAACATCCTGAAATAATCCGCGTCCAGCATCACGCCCATTGATGAACAACGGAGTTCCGTCATGTGGGATATTATTATCAACTTGTTTTACCGCGAAGCTTGCCGCAGTTCTGTGGCCGGCGCGAAAGTCGCCGGCGCCTAGGCCGCTTGATCGACCAACCCCATTAGGAGCGGGAAGATCACCCAGCGAGGGATCTCGAATGCGCAAACTGACTATGATTGCGCAATCGCTCTCGCAACCACCGCAGCGAATGCTGGCCCTTCCAGAAGCCTCAGCCCGGCTTCGGCCGATGCCAACCAGCCGGCGACAGAGCAGCCAAGGACATAAACCGCAGTACCCGCCGCAACGATCGAACGCGCTAAACGCGGAGTTCCCCAAGAGACCGCCAGGGATCCCTCCCAGCGGGCAAGCCCGCCGACGTCGTGAGGCCGAAGCGCAGGCGTCCGATGTGCCGATCACGGCACTGTGGCCGCGCGGCTACACCTTCTATTTTTCTCACAATGGCAGCCCCCGAAGAGCAGTGACGAGACTTCCTAGATTGTGGCTTTTCCAAGATAGTCCGATCAACACTCAACTTGGGGGAATCATGGCGGCTCTGGCATTCGACCCGACATCGAACTCTCCGGAGCCGGTCGCCCGGGAGTCGATCGAGCGGGCTGCTTTGGAAGCCGCGATCACCGCCGCGCTGAAGCGGTCCAACCCGGGTTGTGAACCCTTCGTCGGCGTTCTCGTCGAGCGAGTCGCTCGAAGCTCGTCGGGCGAAGCCAACTGGGCCGTCAAAGGCGTCAAGTTTGGAAAGTCGGAGCGAGAGCAGTGCAACTCCGCCCTTACCGTCATCATTGAGAGGCTAGGACGGGAATTCGAAATTGCCCGATTAATCTCGGCACGCCCGCCTGATCGAACTCACATCGCGATGCAAGGGACACCGCCTCCGGGCGGTCTTTTGTCTGAGCGGTCTTTTGTTTGAGACGGGACGTACGATGACCGAACGCTGCGTCTCCCGGGTGATCGCCAAGGAAGACACAATGTTGCACATGACAAATTCCACAACCAAAGCTTTTATTTCCACAATTCCGAGAATCATCTTTGATGTTGGCTGGGGGCCAACCAGCGAGACGTCATGTCGAGTGGAACTGGCAAACGAGAGCTCATCGTCGGGACAGGGTTGGCGCTGATGCTTAGCGTCCTGCTCTCAACAATCGCTGTATACGGGTTGAACCGTTATCTCGGTTCAATCGATGACACTCAATCGATCGAAAGCGTGCGGCATCAGTGGACGAACTGATGCCAAGCCTTCGTGGCGTCAAGCCTTCGTGGCGTCAAGCCTTCCCGATGCCCAGGTCTTTCTGACTCCAAGCCCTCGGTTTTTTGCGCAAGCTGCGCCACGCTTTACATGCCGCGACGTGCGGCGGGGTCGGTGCCGTTTTGCGGTCCGGCCGCCAACGATCACGCAAATTCAAGCGGTCGCCTGCTCGAACAATCTTGACACAAACGGCCCTTTTTCTTGTCCGCGCGCAGCGATTAAAAGGACTCAATCATAAGCTTCCAATGGCGCATCAGTAATTTTGGAAAAATTTACGATGCGCACCGACACGATCTCCTCGCGCGCCCAATTCGAGTACGCGAAGACTGAAGTTGAATTCGATCGAGTGCTGGATGCCGTGAGAGCGGCGCTTGCATCTGCACCGCAGTTGAACATCTCGACCCATCCCCCGACCTTTGGCCCACCGCCGAAAGCCACGAACGACAACGAACTGGCTTGGCCATTGATTCAATTTCCGGAAGGCTGGTACGCCGACTGACGGTAGCATCGATATCCGCGATGGGCAGTGGTTCAGGCAAATAAACCGCTGTCTGCCGCGGCCCTGCGCCCGCCGAAGAAACCCCTACTTGATAGCGCCGGTGAATTTTGGAGCGGATTGTGCGGCCGCATCATCGGGCCCCCTGCGATGTTGACGGGACAATCTCCGACGAGAACGGCTCGCCGACTGATGATCATCCGTCGCGGTTGCCTTCGGGGGCACGGAGGATTGCTCGGGCGCGACGACGACTGGTTCCGGCCGAGCATCTTGCGAAGCAGCTTCTTTGGCAGGTTCTTTGGACGCGGAATCTTTCGGCGGATTTTGGATATCCTCGGAAACGGGACCGCGCTGCTTTTCGATCAATTCCCGGCATTCCCAGGGAAAAACGATATTACCGCGCGCGGTCAATCCGATGGGCATGCAGCTCCCGGCCGGCAGATTCTCCGATTTGCGCTGCTCCACCGGTGCAAGGGGGTGGTTTTGCGAAATCGCTTCCTCGGCGTGGAGCTGGGAAAAACCCGCCGCAGATAGCATCAAGACTGTGGCCGGCAATTTCATCGATGTTACGGCTTCAAAAAAACGCCCATGATAATGCGTCGGTCATGTGCCAGCATGGCGACGACGCAATTGTGTCTTCGGCATGACTTTTATTCGAGACGGTGGCCGACACAAGCGCCTTCTGACATGTTAAAATCGAAGCGGATTAACCAGACAATTTCGGCGTGCGTTCTAGCCGCCGCGATTGGCGGTATCGGCCCCTCAGTTGATGGCGCCGGCGGCCTCGGCGCCGGCTCGGCGGGGTCAAGGAGGGGGTTCCGAAGAAACCATTTTTTGCGCGCCGCGAAACCATTTTCGGTGACCCGGAAAGCGGGCCGAAACGGTCCGCGCGCAGCGTCTGCGGTCATTGGTCAAACAATGAGGTTCGATCATGTTCGCGTTGTTGAACCTGATTTACCGCGCGTATTGCAGAGCCCGCTTGGTAGAGATCCGACGGCAGTATTTGGCCGGCTAGAGCATGATCCGGAAAAGTGGGCACCGGTTTTCCGAGAAAGATCATGTTTAAACAAAAGGATAGAGCGGGATGACGACTCGAAGAGAAGCCATCACGCTCTAGCGCCAACACGACCCGACATCCCGGACGCGCTTTCTCGCCGCGCTCGGCCGCGAGAACCGACGGGACGCGCGCCACCGCCACTTGCGTGCCTCCAAATCGCCTCGCGCGTCGCCATGATGGGTCTGATGATTCGGGAGAGCCACACGCATGGCCGCAGACAGCGATAGCAACATTGCCTGGCACCGGGCCCAGCTCAGGAAACATAGCGAGGCGTTGAAGCACCTCGAAACTGCGAGATTCATCGTTGGCGAGATTGCAGGCTCAAGACAGGCCGACCAGAAGCAAAAATCGCTCGGCGTTCTGAAGCGGAAGATCAGCCAATCCCAGCAAGCCATCGCGGCCTACGAGAAGCGGATGCTGCGTCCTCGGGCGACAGACTATCGAAGCCTCGCTAGCGTTTCCTGGAGCAAATGGAATGGACTTGACCCTTGAACGGCGTTGGCTCTTTTGGGCGTCCCGCGGCCTTAAGTCGGCGCCCGCGAAATAGCCGGACGCGCATGCCCTGGGGTAGGTGAAGACAAGGCGCCCGGCTACTCTGCCGCGCGGCGGTGCGGCCTTCTTATTTAACCATCAGCCGCTTAAAGATTCGTCTTCGCGCGCGTTGGAGGCCCGTTTAAAGCCGCATTTAGGCGTTGCTATTCCGTTAATCGGGGTACGTTTTTTGGGGAGGCTTTCAGAAAAACTTAAATTACATCTGCCAAATTCCACTTACGAAGGAATCCGCGCGGCGGCTACCGGATAACCTTCCATGCGGCTGACCAGACACTCTCTGGCAGCCGCATAATTTCGCAGCCGCTCAATATTGCCAAAGACAATATCGGACGGCCTCGAATTCAAACCCCAAGGCGACGGGATGAGAGGCACAAGAGCCGCTCCAAGCCTGCCGTCGAACCAGCGCAACCACCGGAGCCTTCAAGGCTCGCATTTTGGGGCGCGTGGATGAAACAGAGAGAAGTACGAAGTCTGATTATTCGGGAATGGGACCGCTGGCTTCAAACGCAGTCGGTCGATCCTGAAGGGCCAACCGGCCGGGACTCGCTGAAGTTCTATTTTGAACTGCAGGACAACCGGTCCAACCTGTTGGATTTTCAATCGAGGGGACGGGACAAATGGCTGATCGTGCACAGCTGGTTGCTCAGTGAGCGACGCGTCTCGGACTGAAGGACGCATGCCGCACGGTGCCGGCGAAGGCGCCGTGCCGTTATTCTTTCCAACAAGCCGATCGATGCAAGCAGGCACGCGGGCAATATTGAACCCGGATCTTTGATGCCGGTTCATGCGCTGCGCGCGAAGCCGTGGCTCGCCCCGTCTGTTGATAACCGCCTGCCTGCCGCGTACGTGGGGTGACACGCCCTCGCGGCGTGTTATCGACACCCGGGATGTCGCACTTGCGACGGAAGGAAGATCATGCGGATTACCCTCGTCGGCTCCCGCCATTTCGGTGCGACCACGCTCGACATGCTGCGCCAGCACGGGGTCGAGATCGCGAGGGTCGTCGTGGCAGATCGTGAAGACCGCCTCGCCGCCGCCGCGAAAGCGGCCGGGATCGACGTCGTCGTGCAGGCCGATCCAAAACTTGTCGTTGCCTCCGAAATCGCCGAAGGGACTGAGCTGATCGTCACAGCGCACAGCCATGCCCGGATCAGCAAGGAAGCGCTGGCGACAGCCCGGCTCGGCGGCATCGGCTATCACCCCTCGCTGCTGCCCCGGCACCGCGGTATCGCGGCGATCGAATGGACCATCAAGGAGGGCGACCCAATCGCCGGCGGCACGGTCTATCACCTCGCCGATCGCATGGACGCCGGCGCCATCGCTGCGCAGGAATGGTGTTTCGTCAAGAAGGGCGAGACCGCGCGCGAGTTGTGGGAGCGTGCGCTGGCGCCGCTCGGCCAAAAACTGCTCGCCGAGGTCATCGACTACGCCAAGACCCATCACGCGCTGCCGGCAAAGCCGCAGGACGAACAGTTTGCGACCAAGGCGCATGCCCTGTCGCCACACTAGATTCGCCAGCCGTGCATTTTAGCCCAAAGGGGCACGTTTTTGCGTTTTCCCGGACTCTCGAATTCACATCTATGTGATTGAAATCATTGGAACAATATTGTTTGCTGCGACGCATCAAATTTTGGCCACATTGTGCCCAAATAACCCGGGGCATCACACACATCGGGGATTTTATTCATGCGTCCCAATCGCATTGCCACAGTATTTCTTGCCTCCGCCCTGGCGGGCGCTGCCGCCGCGCCTGCTGGCGCGCAAACCCCTTATGATGGGCTCTGGCATGTCACCATTGTGACAAGCAGCGGCAGTTGCGAACCGACGGCAAGCTCGACCTTGACCGTCACCGACGGTAAGATTTCGGCCGCTGGCGGCGATGTCTCCGGCAGCATCGGACGTGAAGGCCTTGTGCGGGTCTCGATCAACGGTGCATATGCGAACGGTCAACTCAGTGGCAATGCCGGATCGGGAAAGTGGAATGGGGCTTCAGCGGGCATACCGTGCAGCGGTCGATGGCAAGCATCGCGGCAATGACGCGAGCCGGGCGCTCGACGCTCCTCTGGTTATCCGGCGGCTGGGCAGCGGCACTGTCACCCTTGATGACGGGTCGAAAGAGCGTATCCGCTGCCGCGCATCCTATGCGGTCGCGGGCGCCGCCATGAACATGACCCTCACCTGCGCCAGCGACGCCTACAAGTTCAATCTGCAGGCCAGCGTTGTTGACCAGGGCGGCGTGGTTGCCGGAACCTGGACCGAGTCGAGCCGAAACGTCGGCGGCAGCCTTCAGGGCCGTGGCGGTGGCGGCAATTTCGAGGTGCTTGCAAGCGCCGCCGGGTTCAATGCCAACATCTTGTTGAGAACTGTAGGAACCAAGCAGTCGGTCGTCATGAGGGCCGATAGCCAGTTCAGGGGTGCCAATATTTTCCTGTCGCGATAGGTGCGTTTCTC
>VAZG01000470.1 GCA_005885285.1 Alphaproteobacteria bacterium
ACCTCTTCGGTCAAGACATCGGGCGTATTGGTCACCATGATGTTGTGATCACGCGCATAGGCGGCGTCGATATGATCGTAGCCGACGCCGAAAGAGGATACGATCTCGAGCTTGGGGAAACGCGCCAGCGTCCTGGCGTCACCGCGCACCGTATTGTAGGTGACCGCCATGCCGCGTACCTTGGCGGCGACCTCCGCCGTCAATCGCTCCAGATCGTGGGTCGTTTCAAAATGATGCAGCACGAACTGGTCGGAAAAGCCGTTGTCGACGATCGGCTTGTTCGGCCCATGAACCAGCAGATCGATTTTCTCGGAAGAGATAGTTCCGCTCACCATCAGTTTTCCTTTCCAAGCGCACTTTCGTGCCAGCGCCTCAGTACCAAATGCGAAATTAGCGCTAGCAGGCCATAGATGACAATCCCGGCAACCGAGAGCAGCAATAATGCCGCGAACATTCGGGGAATATTGAGCCGGTAGCCGGATTCGGCGATACGATATGCAAGGCCCGAACCTGCGCCGGCGGTGCCGGCGGCGATCTCGGCGACCACGGCGCCGATCAGCGACAGACCGCCCGCGATCCGCAAGCCGCCCAGGATATACGGCAGCGCTGACGGCAATTTGAGCAGGCGGAGCGTCTGCATGCGCGAGGCGCCATAAAGCTGAAACAGGCCGGCGAGATTGCGATCGACCGAGTTCAAGCCCAGCGTCGTGTTGGACAGCACCGGAAAGAACCCGACGATCCAGGCGCATACGATGACGGCGGTTTGCTGCGGCAGATAGATCAGAAGCAGCGGCGCAATCGCAATGACCGGCGTGACCTGCAGGATCACGGCGTACGGAAATAGCGAATATTCCAGCCATTTCGACTGGTTGAACAGCAGCGCGAGCCCAATGCCGCCAACCGTGGCCGCAATGAACCCTTCGAGCGTGGTGAGCAGCGTCGTCAGCAGCGATTGCGACAGCACCGGCCAATCGGCAACGAGTGTGCGCAACACCGCCAGCGGTCCCGGCAACACATAAGGCGGGATATTGTTGAGCCGGACCACTAGCTCCCACGCCAACGTGCCCACTGCAAGTACCACAATCGGCAGCAGGAGGCGGGTCACACGAAGCGCACCCGTGTCGGTCGCCGAAGGACTTGCAGGCGTAGGCGGCGTCTGCGAGCTCATAGCGCGGATTGCCCGGAATAGGACGGCGCCAGCGCGGCCGAAACCTTGCGGCAGAGCTGCGCATATTCGGCGGAGGTTCGAAAATCCTCGCCGCGCGGCTCCGGAGCATCGATTGGAATTTCCGCGCCGATACGGCCGGGCCGCGACGTCATCACGATCACGCGCTGCGACAGATAGACAGACTCAAACACCGAATGCGTGACGAAGACAACGGTCTTCTTCAAATTGCGCCACAGCGCGAGCAGATCGTTGTTCAGGCGAAAGCGGGTGATCTCGTCCAGCGCCGCGAACGGCTCATCCATCAGAAGAATATCCGGATCGGTCACCAATGCGCGCGCGAGCGATACCCGCATCTTCATGCCGCCGGACAATTCGCGGGGATAGCTATCTGCAAATTCGCTGAGACCGACGCGCGTCAATGCCTCATTGACGCGTGCATCGGCCTCCGCGGCGGGCGCACGCGCGAGTGTCAGCGGGAGCCGCACATTTTCCTTGACGCTGGTCCATGGCATCAGCGTCGGCTCCTGGAACACAAAGCCGATCGTCCGGCCCAGCCGCGTCTCGCCTTGACGGTGCGAAAGGTGGAGCGTGCCCGATGTCGGCGCGGCGAGCCCTGCGATCAGCCGCAGCGCGGTCGACTTGCCGCAACCGGATGGCCCGAGCAGGGCGACGAACTCGCCCTTGCGCACCGAAAGCTCCAGCGGCCCCAGCGCCACCACGCCGTTGTCATAGACCTTGGTGACGCCGCGCAGGCTGACCGCAAGGCCGGCGATAGCGGTGTCGGTGTCGGTGTCGGTGAGGGATGCGGGTTCGGCCATCTACTGGTTCTTGGGCCGCAGGTCGAGCCCGACGCCCTTGTTGACGAAGCGAAGTGTGTACGCCTTGCGGAAGTCGATGTCGGGGCGGACGACGCCGGCCTTCACCATCTTGTTGAAGAAGCTTGCGATGCGATCGTCGGTCATCGCGCCGATGCCGTTGCGCAGACTGTCGCCGGAATCGACGATGCCGTATTCCTTCATCTTGGCGACGGAGTAAGCCAGCAACTCGTCGGTCATTTCCGGATTGAGCTTCTTGATCATCGCATTGCCGGCCGAATTGTCGCCGTAGAGATAATTGTACCAGCCGATGATGGAGGCATCGACGAAGCGCTGCACCAGATCCGGCTTCTTGTCGATCACCTCACGCCGGGTCTCGATCAGGGTCGAGTAGGTGTTGAAGCCATGATCGGCGAGCAGGATAATCCCGGGCTTGAAGCCGGCGGACTTCTCGATCGCGAACGGTTCGGAGGTGACATAGCCCTGCATCGCGGTCTGGGCGTTGGCGATGAACGGCTGCGGATTGAAAGTATACGGCCTGACGTTCTTCTCGTTGAAGCCGTACTCGGACTTCAGCCACTGGAAATAGCTGGAGATGCCTTCCTTGGACACCAACAGTGTCAGCGGCTTCAGCTCTTCGAGCTTGGTGATCTTCAGCTCGGGGTGCGTCAGCAGCACCTGCGGATCCTTCTGGAAGACCGCGGCAATCGTCACCACCGGCACGTTGTTGGCGACCGCATCGAACGACATCAGGGTATTGGCGGCCATGAAGAAATCGATCTTGCCGGCGACCAGCAGCATGCGGTTGTTGTCGTTCGGCCCGCCCGGTACGATGGTGACGTCGAGCCCGTATTTCCTGTAGGTGCCGTCGGCGGCGGCTTGAAAAAATCCGCCATGCTCGGCCTCGGCCACCCAGTTCGTTCCGAACGAGACCTTATCCAGGCTCTGGGCGCGGGCTGACGACATCAAGCGGGCTGGCGAGACCAGAAGCAGGGCTGTGACCAGACCCGCCGTTAACGCTCGCAGCAAAAGAGCCGGGTTCATGATTGGACTCCGTCGTTCGTTCTGGCCCATGATAGGAGGCAAATGGGCGTCGATCACGTCCCCGGGACGTAGATCACGCCGCTGGAATGATCAACAAACTAACCCGCAAATCCATCCAAAGAAACATTGGGCTTGATGACTATCGTTCCTCCCCGCGACTGGACCGACATCCGCTGGGCCGACATCGGGGCAGGCACCGCGGCGCGATGGATTGCAGTGCTGCCGCTGGCCGCCACCGAACAGCACGGACCGCATCTGCCTTTCGCCACCGATGTGATGATTGGGCAAGCCTATCTCGCGCGCGTGCGTGAGCTATTGCCGGACACTATTCCCGCGACGTTTTTGCCGATTCAGCCGGTCGGCATCTCGACCGAGCACGTTGATTTCCCGGGCACGCTGACATTGTCGAACGAGGCGGCGCTCAAGGAGTGGATGGCGCTCGGCACCAGTGTCGCGCGCGCCGGGGTCAGAAAG
>VAZG01000471.1 GCA_005885285.1 Alphaproteobacteria bacterium
TGAAACCGCCCATCGCGTTCGCGCCCTGGCGGGCAGGGTGCTTCGCTATGCCGTGGCCACGGGCCGCGCGCCCCACGATGTAGCAGCAGACCTCAAGGATGCGTTGGCGCCGGTGAAGTCGCGGAATTTCGCCTCCCTGACCGACCCGGCGCGCGTCGGGGAGCTCCTGCTCGCGATCGACAGCTATGACGGACAGCCCGTGACCGCACTGGCGCTCAGACTTGCGCCGCTCGTCTTCGTGCGCCCCGGAGAGTTGCGGGCGGCGGAATGGTCCGAGTTCGATCTCGCCAATGCCGAATGGCGGATTCCCGCGAACCGCATGAAGATGGCCGAGCAGCACATCGTGCCGCTCGCGCACCAGGCGCAGGCGATTCTGCGCGAGCTCGAGCCGCTCGCAAGGCGCGGGCGCTACGTGTTTCCGTCGCTTTTGACTCGCGATCGCCCGATGTCGAATAACACCATCAATACGGCCCTGCGGCGGTTGGGGTACTCCAGCAACGAACAAACCGGACACGGATTTCGCAGCATGGCGAGCACGCTCCTCAACGAGCAGGGGTTTCCGCCGGATGTGATCGAGCTGCAGCTGGCGCACTCCGAACGAAACAAGGTGCGAGCGGCGTACAACAAGGCTCAGCGGCTCCCGGAGCGACGCAAGATGATGCAGGCGTGGGCGGACTATCTGGATGCCCTGCGAGAACGGGCCAGGGTCGCGAGCGACCTTCGTCCAGTATGGCCGTAGCCGATCTCAACGGCGGGCGATTTCTCCAAGGCACGCTCCGGCTTCTTTGGCACGTGCTCCGGCTGCCGGTGTTCATGTTCCTCGCGATCCTGGAGCCCGTTGTCAGTTTCGTCCTGGGGGCGCTCGCGCTGCTCGGGGTTCTCACGGCATTGTTCTTCAAGTTCTACGGTGTGCCGCACTTTCCCTTCGCCCTCATGCTCGGCGTGTCGGTAGGGTTCGGATTGATGCAGGCCGGTTACTATGCGCTGCTCCGGTTGTTCGGCAGATAGAGCAAGACGGGGCAAGGTATGCGCTTCGACTGGGATCCACGAAAGGCCGCCGCGAACCTGAGGAAGCATTCTGTTTCCTTTGAAGAGGCGAGTACTGTATTCGCCGACGATTACTCCCTCACGGGCACTGCCCGCGACGCCTGTCCGACGTGGTCGTCCGGCCCCTCAACTTCACCGTTAGAGACCGCCATGTGGCAAGCGCCTGAGTTCTTAGCACGCCGCGTCAGGGAGCCCTTCGGGGCGAACGCCAGCCACTTCCGCGACAAGCGTCCCGCCTCGAGAACGATCGGAAGGCGCCTCGATTGGCTCAGTTGTGTGCTCGGCGCAGTCCTGCTTGCTGGCTGCGCAACAGAATCTTCAGTGGTAATGCCCGAGGCGCTGAGGACAGCGATGCGCCAGAAAGCGACTACGGTCCTCTTTACGGACGACGTAGGCGCAATTCGCTTTATTTGGGGACGGTTCAACGCACCAGATATCACGCGTCCAATCGAGTGGGTCCGCTACGATGATCAATGGGACGCGGGTCCTGCTGTCACTGCCGTTCACGCGGACGAACTCGCAAAGCTCGGATTCCAGGCGAAATCCATATACGCGATTCTGGGGGACTCCAAGGTATCCAGCCTTACAGCTCCCGGGCGAGAGAATCGGGGCAAGAATTACGAGATCACTCCGGTACTGACGCCAGAACTGGCCTCCGCATTGCAGTCGCAGGGGCAGCAGTATTTGATTTGGGTGACTTGGTCAGGACTTGAGTACTTTCATACGATCCTGCCGTTTCAGCCCGTCGAGCAGATCAACAGCAGCTATTGGGTATTTGATCTAAACACGCGAGCCCTCATATGGAGTGGCGGGCTCGCGGACATTAGGGACAGTGGCTTTAAGTACGCAGAGGCCACACGACAGCTAGAGGCAGACCAGTTCGCGGGCTTAAGGCGGCTGGTGGTAGAGCGCTACCGAATGGCTTACCGTCGTGAGGACGACACCGTACCGTGGTTGCTCGGGCTGCTGAATCCCAAGTGACGACTCTCAGCACGTGGCGGTCTAGCAATCATTGGGGGGTATAGATATATCACCCGGAAATTGGCGCCTCGGATACAGCAGCGAGGAGCAGACGGGACACGGGTCCCGCAGCATGGCGAGCACGTTGCTCAATGAGCAGCGCTTCCCGCCGGACGTGATCGAGCTGCAGCTCGCGCACGGAGCGCAACAAGGTGCGGGCGGCCTACAACAAGGCGCAACGCCTTCCCGAGCGCCGAAAGATGATGCAGGCCTGGGCCAATTACCTGGACGCCCTGGTGAGGGTGCCGCCGTCGTGCCGATTCGCCGATTCGGCGTCAAGCGTGACCTGCATCGAGTTTCCCGGCCCTACGGAGCCGGCCCATTTGTCATGTGTATCGCATAGAGATACACTGTGATCAGGACGTTTCGACACCGAGGTCTGGAGAGATTCTTCAGAGTCGGTTCAAAGGCCGGCATCCAGCCGAAGCACGCCAAGCGCCTCCGACTACAGCTGGGACGGCTCGATGCTGCGGCGGGACCCGCGGATATGGATCTGCCCGGGTGGAGGGTGCACCCCCTCAGGGGCAAGCTCGCGGGTCACTGGGCCGTGTGGGTCGATGAAAACTGGCGACTGACCTTCGCATTCGAGGGCCCTGATGCCGTTCTCGTCGACTACCAGGACTATCACTGAGAGAGACAACCATGGCTCGCATGCACAATCCGCCGCATCCTGGCGAGGTTCTTAAGGACACCGTCCTTCGAGGAGGCGGTGGGCTTTCGGTTACGGAGTTCGCCAAGCGCCTCGGCGTATCGCGTGTGGCGCTATCGCGTGTTGTCAACGGTCGCGCAGCGTTGAGCGCCGAGCTTGCGATCCGACTCGCCGCTGCCCTTGGAGGCTCGGCCGAATCCTGGCTGCGAATGCAGGTGTCCTACGACCTTTGGCAAGCGCAAAGAAAGCGCAGGCCGAAGATCCTACCTCTCGAGCCTCGCGAGCCCGGCCGAGCGGTTTAGGGGCTCCGTGCTCTGTCGGTTCAGTTAGAGTCGCGGGAGAGGCTCATGAGTGTTCCATGCGTCTTCTGCGAGATCGTGCGCGGCGCGGAGCCTGCTAGCGTCGTCTGGGAGGACGACCTCACCATGGCGTTATTGGATCATCGGCAGGTTCATCCCGGCCACACGCTGGTGATTCCGCGGCAGCACCTCTGTGACGTTCGTGAGCTCGAACACAAGACGGGGGCTGCGCTCATGGACGCGGTCGCACGGCGCTTTTTCAGCGCCAGGCGTGCAACGCGATCGGAACGAAAGCTGAATGAAGAAAGGTAAGCGATCAGACGGCAAGCAGCTGCGCCGGGAATACAAACGCTCAGACTTTCCGAGAGGGTTTGTGCGCGGCAAATACGCCTCACGCTTACGCGAATCGCTGAGGCCTGATCAAGGTCGGCCCGC
>VAZG01000021.1 GCA_005885285.1 Alphaproteobacteria bacterium
GTCGGTGGCGTAGTCCGCCGTCATGTGGATGTTCATGAAGTTAGAGGCCGCAAACAGCGCGAAGCCGACGCCGATCACAAGTCTCGCGTCGAAGCGGTTCATCAGCCGCGGCACCAGCGGGATCAGCAACAATTGCGGCAGCCCGGTCCAGGCCAGCACCATGCCGATCTGCTCGGCGTTGTAGCCCTGAATGCGCGAGAGATAGACCGGCAGGATGTACACCGAGCCGTACAAGGCGATGCCGAGCAGGAAGTTGGCTGATATGCCGAAGCCGAAATTGCGGCGGAACAACAGCCGCAGATTGAGCAGCGGCTTGTTGCTGGTGAGTTCGATCAGGAGGAACAACGACAGCGCCACGGCCGCGATCACCGACAGGCGGACGATGAACGGCGATCCGAACCAGTCGTCCTTGTTGCCCTCTTCCAGCACGGTTTGCAGCGCGCCGAGACCAATCGCCATGGTGACGATGCCCGGCCAGTCGCCTTGGCGGAGCAGCGACAGCTTCATCGGCTTTGCTTCCAGCGAGAAGTACAGCATGGCGATCATGATCGCGCCGGGCGCCAGATTGACGTAGAAGATGTACTGCCAGCCAAAATTCTCGGTGAGATAGCCGCCGATGGTCGGGCCGATCGCCGGCGCAAACGTCGCCGACAGCGCGAACAGCGCAAGCCCGATCGGTTGCTTGGGCTTCGGCAACAGCGTGATGATCAGCGTGAAAGCCATCGGGATCAGCACGCCGCCGGTAAAGCCCTGGATCGCGCGCAGCACGATCATCTGCGGCAGATCCCGGGCCAGCGCGCAAGCCGCGGACAGCGCGAGGAACAGCACGGCGTTGGTCAAGAGATAGATGCGGATCGAGAACACCTGCGCGAGCCAGCCGCTAAACGGGATCACCACGATCTCCGCGATCAGGTAGGAGGTCGAGATCCAGCCGCCGTCGTCGATGCCGGCGCCGATCGCGCCCTGAATATCGGCAAGCGATGCATTGACGATCTGGATGTTGAGCACCGCCATGAAGGCGCCGAGCGTCGCGCCGACCACCGCGAGCCAGGTTTTTGCGGAGACCGTGCGAGCTGCCGGCACCGGTTGCGGGCGATCGCTGCTGAGGGTGGAAGCGGCATTGATGGTGTACGGGAGCGCGATCATGGGGATTTCCTTACGGCTTGCAGAGCGAGCTTTAGCCGCCGTTCGGCCGCATCGTCAGTGGGTTCGAGGCGAGTTGGCTGGCGGCCTCGCGTTCGGCAACCACCGTCGCCTTGGTGTTGACGGTCGGTTCCGCCGACATGCCCGGACGCAACAGACCTTTGAGGTTGTGGTCGTCGAGCACGATCTTCACCGGCACCCGCTGCACGATTTTGGTGAAATTGCCGGTGGCGTTGTCGGGCGGCAGCAGCGCGAATTCCAGGCCGCTGGCCGGCGACAGGCTGTCGACATGGCCTTTCAGCCTGGTCGAATGGAAACTGTCGATCACAATTTCGACCGGCTGGCCGCTGCGGACATTGGTAAGCTGGGTCTCCTTGAAGTTCGCCACGACATAGACCGCGTCGAGCGGAACGACCGCCATCAACTGCGTTCCGGCCTGCACGAATTGACCGACCCGGAGCGAGCGCGCGCCGACGGTGCCTTCGACGGGAGCTGCGATCTGCGTGTACGACAGGTTCAGCGCCGCCTGCGCTTCGACCGCACGGGCGTGGTCGAGCTGCGCCACGGCCTTGTCCCGTTCGGTGGCAAGCACCTCGATCTTCTTCTTCGCCGCGATCAGTCCCGACCTGCCATGCTGCAACTGCGCGGTTTTTTCGCGCAGCGCCGCGTCGGTCTGCTGAGCGCGCTGGACGGTGCCGGAGCCCGACTTCATGAGATCGTCGTAGCGAGCCCGCTCCTCCTGCGCGAATTTCAGATTGGCCTCGGCGGCGTCGACCTCCGCGGCTTGCTGCTGGATCAAAGGCTCCTGCAGTTCAATCTGCGCATTGAGGTTGCGCACTGCGGCTTCAGAGGCCGCAACGTTGGCGTGCGCCTGGTTTAGTGCGGCCCTGAAATCGCGATCGTCGATTCGCGCCAGCAATTGACCGGCCTCGACCTTCTCGTTGTCGCCGACCAGCACTTGCGAAATGTAGCCGGACACCTTTGGCGAGATGATCGTGGAATCGGCTTTGACATAGGCGTCATCGGTCGTTTCCAGGTAGCGCCCGATCGTCAGGTAGCTGTAACCGAAGTCCGCTGCCGCGGCGACGCCGAGGCTTAGCGCCAGCGCGAGGGCTCCGCGCTTGATCGCCTGGCGGGATAGGCGCAGGTTGATTTTCGTTGTAACATCAGAGACATAAGAAGCATTCGACATGGCATCCCCGAGATCTTTGAAGCGTCCCAAAGGGCGGCGCTGCATGGCCCCTAAGATGCAATGTCGTGCGCCATGTGATAATTCGGGAAAAAGTGGAAGCATTATCCATTGGTAGAGGATAATCGGAGGCGATGGATCGGCTGACCAGCCTGACGGCGTTCGTCCGGGTCGTCGACAGCGGCGGATTTTCCGCCGCCGGCCGCCGCCTCAACATGTCGACCACAATGGTGAGCAATCATGTTCAGGCGCTCGAGGAGCGGCTCGGCGCGCGGCTGCTCCATCGCACCACGCGAAAAGTCAGCCTCACAGAGGTTGGCAAGGCCTACTACGACCGATGCACGCAGATCCTGGCGGACATCGAGCAGGCCGACGATATCGCCGGCGCCCTGCAATCGACGCCGCGCGGCACGCTGCGCATCTATACCGCGACCCATATCGTCCAGTTCGTCGCGCCCGTGGTCGCCGAGTTCCTTATCGCCTATCCGGAGGCCAAGGTTGATCTGACCATCGGCGAACGCGAGGTCGATCTGATCGACGAGGGCTTCGACATTGCGATCCGGCTCATCCCGCCGCCGGATTCGAGCCTGATCGTGCGCAGCCTCGCCACGTGGCGGCATGTATTGTGCTGCTCGCCGGCCTATCTGGAAAAGCACGGTCCGCTGCGCCAACTAACCGAACTTTCCGACCACAATTGCGTTCGGCACGTGCTCTATCCCTTTGAAGACGAGTGGCGTTTCGTCGACCGCAAGGGCACGCCGGCATCGGTGCGGGTGTCGGGCAATCTGATCTCCAACAGCGGCGAGACGCTGCGCCGAGCCGCCCTGCAAGGTGTAGGCATTCTGCTTGCGCCGGGATTTCTGATCGCCGACGACCTCGATCAAGGCCGTCTCATTCGGCTCCTGCCCGAGTACCGGCCGGTCGAATTTGCGATGAATGCGGTCTATCCGCACCGTCATCACCTCTCTGCAAAAGTCCGCAGCTTCATCGATCTGCTCGCGCGCCACAGCGCCGAGCAGCAGAAGCTGATCAATCCGTATTCCTGACGGCAGATGTATCACCCGCGATCTGGATCGGCTTGCGGCAATGCATTAACTTCTGATCCTCCTCCGCCCGCCTGATCCTATGAGCAGATGTTGACGCGCCACTCGCCCTCCCGCACTTTGGTAAGCTTATTCGCGGTCGCCGCCGCGATCTCGGTTGCCTCCCCGCATGCGGTCGCCAACGACTTCGGGCCACCGCCAGGGGCAAAGCTCTCGATTGCGAAACTGGCGCCGATCCAGAGTTTCGTCGATAGCGAAATCGCGGCGGGAAGGATTCCGGGCGCCATCGTCCTGATCCAGCGCCACGGCCAGCCGATCTATCTGCAGTGTTTCGGCAAGCGCAATCTGGAGACCGGGACGCCGATGGCGGTCGATGCGATCTTTCCGATTCATTCGGTCACCAAGACCATCACGAGCGTGGCGGCGATGATGCTGGTCGATCGCGGCAAGATCGCGCTTGACGATCCCGTCAGCAAATACATTCCGTCCTTTGCCCGCATGAAGGTCGGCGTCGAGCGCAAGGACGAGGCGGGAAAACCGGTGCTCGACCTGGTGCCGCTGCGCCGGCCGGTCACGATCGAGGATCTGTTGCTGCACACCTCCGGCATCACCTATGGTTTCTACGGTGAGGGCCTGGTTAAAGCTGCCTATGCCGGCATCTATCTCGGCGATTTCGACAATGCCGAATTCGCCGAACGGATCGCCAAGCTGCCGTTGGCAGAACAGCCGCGTACGCTGTGGGACTACGGGCATTCAACCGACGTTCTCGGCCGCGTGATCGAAGTCGCCTCCGGCCAGTCGCTCTACCAGTTCGAGAAGCAAAACCTGCTCGATCCGCTCGGCATGACCACCACAAAATTCTTCCTGACCGATCCGGCCGAGCGGGCGCGCTACGCCGAGCCGCTGGCCAAGGACCGCCATATCGAGCGAAATTCGCTCGACGTCACGCGATGGGAATCCGGCGGCGGCGGCATGGTCTCGACCATCGCGGATTTCGCCCGTTTTGGGCAGATGCTGCTCAATGGCGGGAAACTTGACGGCAAGACCTATCTCAGCCCCATAACCTTCGCGACGATGACGACCGATCACATCGGCGGCGGATCGGGTGTCGCTCGCGATTATTTCTATTTTCCCGGCGACGGCTTTGGGTTCGGCTACGGCTTCGGCATCCGCACCGATCCCGGCAACGCGGTGCCGCCGCCGCCAGGTTCGCTCGGCGAGATCAAATGGGACGGCGCTACCGGCGTCTATCTCGTGGTCGACCGCACCGAGGACATGTTCTTTGTCGTAATGGAGGACTCGCCATCCGGGCGGATGCATGTCATTACCACGATCAAGAAAATCATCTACGACGCGTTCGAGAAATGATGCTGCGAAGTTCCGACGAGGGGGTCCAGACCGTGGCGGCGCCGGTGCGCATCACGGCGCTCGACCGGGCGCGCACGTTCATCACGTTGTTGGTGCTGCTGCACCATTCCGTCGTCAATTATACCTATTTCGGCCACGGCGACCGGATGCACTGGCTCGGTTTCGACCTGGTCGTGCTGTTCAACGACAGCTTCTTCATGGCCTGCATGTTCTTCATCTCCGGCCTGTTCGTTCGCGACAGCCTGGCGCGAAGGGGAAGCGCGAACTTTCTCGGCCACCGCGCCGTTCGGCTGGGGGTGCCGTTTCTGATCTCGATTTTCGTGCTGATGCCGGTTGCCTATTATCCGACCTTCCTGCGCTACCACATGCCGGGCACGACGGATTTCAACTTCTTCCATTTCTGGTGGCGCACTCTCACGATCGGGCCATGGCCCTCGGGTCCTGCATGGTTCCTGTGGGTGCTGTTGGCGCTGGATGCGCTCGCGGCCGCGATCTGGTTGATGGCGCCGCGCGCGATCGATCTGCTCGGCCGGTCTATCCATGCGCTGCGCTACCGGCCGGCCGTTGCCTTCGTCGCATTCCTGATCTTCTCGATTATCGTCTATCTGCCGATGCACCTGACGTTCGGCGATACGAGCTGGTTGGAGCCAGGCCGATATCCGCTGCCGATCCAGACCAGCCGCATCCTGCTGTACGGCGGATATTTCTTCCTCGGCGTCGGCGTCGGCGCCGCGGATTTAAGAGCGGGCCTGCTGGCCCAGAACGGCGAGCTGGCAAGCCGTTGGAAGGTGTGGCTTGCCTTTGCGCTGTTGTTCTACGGCGCGATCCTGCTCCTGGTTTACGCGCATCACAACTGGGTCGCGGATTTCAATTCGCCGCCGCTGTCATGGCGCGCGGCCTATGGCCTTGCCTTTGCGACATTCAGCGCTGCGATGACGTTCGCGGTGCCGGCATTTTACTTGCACTTCGCCAAATCCAGTCTGCGCCTGCTCGACCTGCTGCGGCCTTCCGCCTACGGCATTTTTCTCGTGCATTACATCTTCATCATCTGGCTGCAATACGCGGTCTACGATCCGCCGCTGCCCGCGTTTGTAAAGTTCGTGATCGTGTTCACCTGCGCGCTGTCACTGAGCTGGTCGCTCACTCTGTTGTTGCGGAGGGTTCCGTTCGTGGCGCGGATGATCTAGCCAAGTTTTCACGGTTTCAAAATTAGTTTCTGCACGCGCCAGTTCAGGAGCTCGGCCACATACAACACATTCTCCGATGGGCAGGCCATCGCGTGGATCCAGCCGAACTGTTTAAGTTGCTTGCCGCTTTGGCCGAGCATGCCGAGCAGCTTGCCGTCGAGGCTGAGTTTATAAATGCGTCCGGGCCAGGCATCCGAACTATAGAGCACCTGATTGGGCGGTGGCGTGATGCAGATCGACCACGGCGAGCCCGGTGCAAAGGTCCCGCCCGCCATCATCGCCTCGTCCGGCATCTTGCCGATTGCAGGCTTCGCGTCCGGCGGGACCGGCACATCGATGACGAACTGGCGCAGGAATTTTCCGTCGCCGTCAAATACCTGGATTCGATGGTTACCGCGATCGGCGACATAGACATTGCCCTTGGCATCGGTCGCGATCGAGTGCGGAGTGTTGAACTGGCCCGGCTCCTTGCCGCGGTCGCCCCATGATTTTAACCAGTTGCCGTCCTTATCCACCTTGGCGACGCGCGAATTGATGTAGCCGTCGCTGATGAAGGTGTTGCCGTCCTTGTCCCAGGCCACGTCGGTGACCTGGCGAAACCGGCCATCATCGGCGGGCAGCGGCGGTTTTGGATGTTTCAGCGGACCGGTCTCTTCATCGGAGCCTTCCTGCTTGCGGCCGAACACCATGAGAACACGTCCCTGGGAATCGAACTTGATCACCATGTCCGAGCCCTTGTCCGTCACCCAGATATTGTCCTGGGGATCGATCTTCACGGTGTGCGAATGACCAGGCATAGAGGTTCTTGCCGAGTTCGCCGATGAAATTTCCCTTGGCATCGAATTCCAGCAATTGCGTCGCGGCGGCGGCATAAGCGGGACCTGAGGTGTTGCCGCGCGATAGCGCGAAGATATGGCCCCTGGAATTGACCGAGACGCCAGAGACTTCGCCGAAATACATGTTGTGCGGCAGGCGAAGCGGATTGGGGATGGACTCGAAGGGGATGCTGGGCACCGACTGCTGCGCCAGAGCCGGCGGCGCGATCAACAGCAACAATCCGGTCAGCCACCACTTCATGATATCCTCCCGAAAACCCTTGTTTTGCGTTTTTAAGCGGCGCGGATGCTAGTCTATGCTGGCTTCCGGCGTCCATCGCCGCGCGTGCGTTGCCGTTCGTCGCCCGGCGCATAACGAGAGCCCAAGTTGAAGTATATGAGGCAGCTTTCTTCTCGCATGATCGGGCGCAAGCATGGGACTTCGGACAAACGTCAAACTCACCCGGTTTCTGTTCGCGCTTGGAGCATGCGTCGTGCTGTCGGCGTTTTCGTTCGACAAGGCATCGGCGGGTTATCCCGAGCGTATCATCAAGATCGTCGTGCCGTTTGCGCCCGGCGGCGGCACCGACGTAATTGCCCGCACGCTGGCGCAGGAGATGGCCAGGGATCTCGGCCAATCCGTCATTATCGAGAACAAGCCGGGGGCGGGCACCATCATCGGGACTCAGGCGGTCGCGACCAGCGAGCCGGATGGCTACACGCTTTTGATGGGCACCTTCGCCAACGCGGTCAATCCCAACCTCTATGCAAAACTCGCCTACGACCAGCATCGCGATCTCGCAGCCGTCGCGCTGGTCGCGCGCTCCTTCAATATTGTCGTGGTCAATCCGAATTCCGGGATCAGGTCGATCGCGGATCTGATCGCAGCAGCCAGGTCCGAGCCCGACAAACTGTCGTATGGCACGTTCGGCACCGGCACCTCGGCGCATCTGGCGGGCGAGTTGTTCAAGCATATGGCCAAGGTCAATTTGACCACGGTGCCCTACAAGGGCGCCGCGCCCGCGATTACCGATCTGATTGGCGGCCAAATCCAGGTGATGTTCACCACGGTTGCGAGCGCGGCGTCGCTGATCGAGGCCGGGCAGTTGCGCGCGCTCGCGGTGACCTCGGCGGAACGTTCGCCCGCTTTTCCCGATCTGCCGACCGTCTCCGAGGCCGGCGTTCCCGGATATGATGCCGAGGCCTGGTACGGTCTGTTCGTGCCGGCGAGGACCCCCGCTGACATCATCGATCGGCTCAACAAGTCGGCCGCGGCGGCCTTGCAGTCTGAGGCTTTCAAGCGACTGGTCAAGAACGAGGGCCTCGTCATGGTCGCGCAGCCTCCAGCGGAACTCGACCGTTATCTCAGGGCTGAGGAAGAGCGCTGGCGCAAGGTGATCGAGGACGCCGGCATCAAGGCCGAATAGGCACAACGACTTGTTGCAACGCGGCAGCAGTTGAGGCCGGAATAATCGCCCCTGCAGGGGGTTGCCCAGAGAACATTGCGGTAATCTGGGAGATCGTCATGTCCAATATGATCCAGCGTGCCCTTGCAGCCACTGCCGGCTTCGCTCTTCTCTGCATCGCGGGGCCGGCATCGGCGCAGGAAATCGTCCGCATTCGCGGCACGATCGAACGCATCGACGGACCGGCTTACGTCATCAAAAGCCGAGACGGCAGCGAGCTGAAGCTGACGCTGACCGACAATCCGCTCTTTGTCGCCATTTCGCCCTCGACGATGGCGGACATCAAGCCGGGCATGTTTGTTGGCTCCGCCGGAATGATGCAGCCGGATGGCACGCAAAAAGCCATCGAGGTGCACATCTTCCCGGAATCGATGCGCGGCACCGGCGAAGGCCACTACGACTGGGATATCAAGCCGCAAAGCAAGATGACCAACGGCAATGTCGAGCAGGCCGTCACCGGGGTCGACGGGCCCGTGCTGTCGGTCAAGTACAAGGACGGCGAGAAGAAGCTGGTGGTGACACCCGAGACGGTGGTCGTCACCTATGTCCCCGGCAACAAGGATGAGGTGAAGCCCGGGACCAAGGTTTTTGTAGCCGCAAAAAAGCAACCGGACGGGACCTTCCAGGCCCCGCGCATCACCTACGGCAGAAACGGCGCAGGACCTGCGTTCTAAATGACGACTGCGTGACGAGACCATCGACATCCCCCAAGCAACGAAAACAGACTTCAACCGGAGTAATTTGAAGATGCGTTCAATTGTTACGATGTCCCTGGCAGCTTGCGCGGTTGCGGTAGCTAGCGCGGCGGCGGTGAGCACGGCAACCTTTGCGCAAGCGCCGGCGCCGGCAACGCCGCCGGCCCCGCCTTCCGCGGGTGGCACGCCCGACGCGATGCCGTTCGATATTCCCTATGGGATGTCGATCGGACTTGAGCGCGCCAGGCAGGTGATGGCGGCAGCCGAAGCCGAAGCCAAAAAGCGAAACTGGAAGATGAATATCGCCGTGGTCGACACCAATGGCGAGCTTGTGCAGTTCGAACGGATGGAGGGCGCCCAGATCGGTGGTGGCCAGGTTTCAACGGGCAAGGCCCGCACCGCGGCACGCTTCCGCCGCGAGACCCGCGCGTTCTACAACGCATTTGAGACCGGCCACCCCTATGTGGCCACACTCGATCCGACCCTGGTCGCAAGCCCTGGCGGATTTCCGCTGGTCGATGGCGGCAAGCTGATCGGCGCGGTCGGGTGCAGCGGCGGCACGGGCGATCAGGACGCCGCTGTTTGCAAGGCCGGCGCCGACATCATGAAGTAACATTGCTCTGCCTCTGCCCGGCGCGTTCTGGCGCCGGGGTTGTCGCGACATCTCCAATCGCCGCATTGCAGCAACGGCAAATTTGCCGTGGCACGCAACAATTCGGTCCCTGGATAGTTCCGGTACTGGAAAGCCCGCGCCGAGAAGCTGGCTTGATGCCGGAGACCGCGATGTGGATGCTGCTGCTGGTGCCGTTCATCGGCCTGTTATGGGTACCGTTCTACAATTTCACCGAACCTTCGCTGTTCGGCTTTCCATTCTTCTATTGGTATCAGCTTGCCTGGGTGCCGATCTCCTCGCTGCTGATCTGGCTGGTCTATCGCAGCCGCACGCCTGACGAAGCGCCTTGAGGAAGGGGCTGCGCCGTGGCCAATCAGATTGAATGGGTTGCGCTTTCGGTTTTCGTGTTCTTCTTTGCGCTCGTCACGGTGATGGGCTTCTTCGCCGCGCGCTGGAAATCCGGGCCCGTCAGCGCGCATCTCGATCAATGGGGATTGGGCGGACGGCAGTTCGGCATCTGGGTCACCTGGTTTTTGGTCGGCGGCGATTTCTATACCGCCTACACGGTGATCGCCGTGCCGGCGCTGGTCTATGCGGTCGGCGCCTATGGTTTCTTCGCGCTGCCCTACACCATCATCGTCTATCCCTTCGTGTTCGCGGTGATGCCACTATTGTGGAAGCAGGCGCATGCCAATGGCCACGTTACCGCAGCCGACGTCGTCCATGGCACCTACCATTCGCGCGGGCTTGAACTGGCGGTCGCGATCACCGGCATGGTCGCGACCATGCCGATCCTCGCGCTCTACACCTATAGTTCCGGCCTGCGCGCGCCGGCACTGATCGCATTCGTCAAGGACATCATGATTTATATCGTGGTGCTGGTCGCGATCGTGGTGGTGCCCGCGAAGCTCGGCGGTTACGGCGTGGTATTCGCCGCCGCCAATGATGCGTTCGCCACCAAGGGCGGCTTGACTGGCCTGACCCTGAAGCCTTCGCAGATGCTGCCTTACGCATCGCTGGCGCTGGGTTCGGCGCTCGCAGCCTTCATGTATCCGCATACGCTGACCGGCATCTTCGCCTCGAAGTCCGCCGATACCATCCGCAAGAACGCGATCCTGCTGCCGGCCTATACGCTGCTGCTCGGCCTGATCGCGCTGCTCGGTTACATGGCGTATGCGGCGAAGATCGCGGTACCCACCCCCAACGACGTGGTGCCCGCACTATTCCAGGCGCTATTCCCGTCATGGTTCGCGGGCTTTGCCTTCTCTGCGATCGCGATCGGCGCGCTGGTGCCTGCAGCGGTGATGAGCATCGGCGCTGCGAACCTGTTCACCCGCAATGTCTGGAAATCCTATGTCAATCCCGCGATCAGCCATGCCGGCGAGGCGGCGGTCGCCAAAATCACCTCGCTGGTCGTGAAGCTCGGTGCGCTCGCCTTCATCCTGTTCCTGCCGACGCAATATGCGCTCGACCTGCAATTGCTCGGCGGGCTGTGGATCCTGCAAACCTTCCCGGCACTGGTGTTCGGATTGTTCACGCGCTGGTTCCGCGCCGAAGGCCTGCTGCTCGGCTGGGCCGCCGGCATCATCTGGGGATCGTGGACCGCGTGGAGCAATGGCTTGAAGCCGCTCGCGAGCATCGAGCTCGGCGGCGCCAGCTACATGTTTTACGTTGGGCTCGGCGCACTGATCCTCAACGTCGTCGTCGCCGTGGTTGTGACCGTCATCGTCGGGCTGATCTCGCCGAACCGAACCAGCGTCACTGCTCGATCCTGATATTGGCCGCTTTCGCGACTTCCGCCCACCGCGCGATATCCGAGGCAAGGGTCTTGGTGAATTCCTCCGACGAGCTGCCGATTGCTTCGATGCCGAGCGGCTTGAGGCGCGCGATCACGTCGGGCAGTTTGGCGATCCGCATGAGTTCGCCTTCAAGCTTCTTCACGATGGCAGGTGGCGTGTCCTTGGGCACGAAAATGCCGCTCCACAAGACCGCGTCAACGTCGGCGCCGGCCTCCTTCATGGTCGGCACATCCGGGAAGTCTTCCATCCGCTTGGGCGCGGCGATCGCGAGCGCTCGCACCGTTCCGGCTTTCGCCTGGCTTGTAACTGGACCGGCATCGGCGATGGTCGTGGTGACGTGACCCGAAATCACTGCCAGCACCGACTCATTGGCGCTCTTGTAGGGAATGACCTGCATCGGCGCGCCGGTCTTCTGCTTGAACAGTTCGGTCACGAGCTGAAATGAAGCCGATGAGCTTGCATAATTCATCTGGTCCGCATTGGCCTTGGCATAGGCCACAAGCTCCGCCACCGACTTGATCGGCGACGATGCGCTGACGATCATGATCAGCGGAAACGAGCCGAGCTCGGAGACCGCGACGAAATCCTTTACCGCGTCATAGGGCAATTTGGCGTAGACGGCGGGGTTGATCGATATGCCGCTGGCGCTCATCAGCAGCGTGTAGCCGTCGGGTGGCGATTTCGCGACATACTCGGTCGCGACGATCGCGCCGCCGCCCGGCTTGTTTTCGACGATGATGGGCTGGCCAAGACTTTCCGACAATTTTTGCCCAAAGATACGAGCGATGATGTCGTTGCCGCCGCCGGCCGCGAAGCCAACGATGATGTGAATGGGCCGTGTCGGGTATTTTAGCGGATCGCCCTCGGCGAAGGCAGAGTACGCAGTAAGCGCGAACAGTCCGAGGCAGGCGCCCATCAGCAAACGTCGGAGCGAGATGGTCATCGATCTCTCCTCAGAGCGGCGTGACATGGACATGCAGCACGGCGGCCTTGCCGTCCTCCAGCGCGGCAAGCGCGCGGTTGATCGCGGCCGCAAGCTCATCGGGCTCGCGCACGCATTCGCCATGGGCGCCGAAGGCCTTTGCCACTTCGGAAAAATCCCGCCGCTCGCCCCGCCGGCCCGATGTCAGCCGTGACTGGAATTGATCGGTCTCGGCGGCGACGCCTTTTGGGTAGACGCGCTGGGTGGCGGATTTCACCGCCTGCCAGCCGCCATTGTCGAGCACCACCGTGAAGATCGGAAGCTGATATTGCTGCGCCACCGCATAGACGCTGTCGGGCGAAGAGAAATGGAAGCCGCCGTCGCCGATCACCTGCACGACGCGGTGCCCGGGCTGTGCGAGCTTTAACCCCAGTGCCATGCCGCCGGAAAAGCCGAGCCCGCCGCCGGCAAGTCCGACATAGCTTTGCGGTTGGGTGCGCCGAATATGCTCCTGCAGGATCGGCCCGTTGCGAATGGCTTCGTTGAGGACGATGTCGGCTTGCGAAAGCTTTCCGCTCAGGGTCGCGAACACGAAGGCCGGATTGAGCGCGCCCGCGGTGCCCTTGTTGGCGCTTGCTACCGTGCAGCGCCTTGCGGCGGCCTCGTGCGCGCCATTCCAGCTTGCGATGCGCATTGCTACGCGTTTGCGATAGCCATCATCGGCGCGTACTTCGACGGCATCGAGCACCTGCTGCAGGATGATGGCGCAGTCGCCTTGCACGCGCAGGTCGGTCGGAAATCCCCACATCGGAAAGTTCGATTTCAGCGGATCGATGTCGATCTGGATCCATTTCATCGCGTTCGCGCGCTTGGCGGATTGCGGAACGAACGGCACATCGCAATCGAGCAAGAGGCCGAGATCGGCATGCTCGAGCAGGGGCAGGGGATCGATGCCGGCGCAGCAGGGCGAATCCTGGGGGATGTTGAGGTCGATCGAATTGAACTCGGCGACACGGATGCCGCAGGTCCGCGCGAGCCTATCGAGTGCCGCCACCGCTTGCGGCTTGCGGCCCAG
>VAZG01000022.1 GCA_005885285.1 Alphaproteobacteria bacterium
GGAGGTTACAGCGGCGTAAGGGCCGTGCAGGATCAAACGCGATAGGAGGAAAATTCGAGCTCCGCCGAGCGGTGGAATGATGTCCCTCGCGGGACGATGGATGAGGTGAGTTCGTATGTCCGCTTGGACCTACTGTCTGCAAGACGGCAAGGCCGACCCAAAGATTGTTCCACCTCGTCTTCGAATCCAATGATGGAAGGGCCTTGGTGCCGATTCCGAAGAGAAGCACGAGCCCGCGAGCGACATCAACACCGAGGATGCGGATAGTCTGAAAGCGCTTGACCCCAAACGGCCGATTAGAGAAGCGGACATAGGAACCTACCGCCCAGGCTTGAGTCGCCCATCTATTTCGCTACGGAGCGCAGTAAAGTCGATTGGTTTAGTCAATAAGGCCTCTGCACCTCCTTCCAAGGCTATTCGTCTGGTGTAGCCATCGCCGTAGGCGGTGATCATGATCACCGGGACATCCGGTCGTGACGCTTTCGCTTTTGGCAGGAGTTCAAGCCCGCTCATACCGGGCATATTGACGTCGGACAAAATCAGGATCAAAGGCACCGCATTGGCGTCACTGATTTTTTGAAGGGCGCTATCTCCCGACTTAGCAAACTCCATTGTAAAGCGGCCGGCACGGATGTCGCGCCTGAATTGCTGGCGAAACAGGTCTTCGACGTCGGATTCATCATCGACCACGAGTATAAGAGGATTCACGTATGAGCCTCAGCTTTGCCCGCGGGGGCGGAGCGTGGAAGGACAACCCTGAATTCAGTGAATTTGCCGGGTTGACTGTCGACCTCAATCAATCCGGAATGTTGCTTGACAACGATGTCGAAGCTCAGCGAAAGCCCGAGACCTGTGCCTTCGCCCGGCGGTTTGGTAGTGAAGAATGGGTTGAACATCTTCTCTCTCACCTCGGGCGGAATGCCCGCGCCGTTGTCGCGAATTCGGATTTCGACGCGGTCACCGAGGTTTCTCGTCGCGGCGGAAAGCGCAGGCTCATAACCATCGAGGCCATCTTCGGCTTTGCGTTTCATTGCCGCATAGAAACCGTTCGAGATGAGGTTGAGCAGCACGCGCGTGATCTCCTGCGGCAGCAGTTCGGCTTCGCCGGCGGCGGCATCGAAATCCTGCTCCAGCTTGATCTGAAAGCCTCGCTTCTCGGCGCGGGTGCCGTGGTAGGCGAGGTTGAGGCTCTCCCCAACCAGCGTATTGATGTCGACAGCGCGCCGCTCGCCCGAGCCATCGCGCGCGTGCATGAGCATGTTCTTGACGATCGAATCGGCGCGCTTGCCGTGCTGCACTACTTTTTGGAGATTACCCTTCAGCAGCTTTGCGATTTCGTCAGTTTCTTGCCGCATCAGGTCGTTCAATGGCGCGGGCTTGAGGACCTCGCCTAGTTCGTCCACCAGCTCCGCCGACACTGCGGAGAAATTATTGATGAAATTAAGCGGGTTCTTGATTTCGTGGGCGATGCCGGCGGTGAGCTGGCCTAGCGAGGCAAGCTTTTCGGTCTGGATTAGCCGATCCTGCGCGGCGCGCAATTCCTCCAGCGAGCGCGAGACCTCCTGCGTACGTTCGCGGACTTTCTCTTCGAGAGACTGCCGCTCCCATTCGAGCGCTTGGTAGAAGCTCGCGTTGTTAATCGCGGTAGAGGTCTGGCTTACCAGGTTTGCTAGCCCGAGTAGGGCCTCGCCTTCTTGGACAACCCGGCGCTGATAAGGCGCTCGCCCCGCCGTATTTCCCGCGACTAGCAAGCGAATTGGGTTCTTCGGTTCCCCGCCCAACGGCAAGACGACGTACTCGTCCATACCGATGAGACGTCGCAGCGAGGTCAGCTCGCTGCGACGGCAATCGGGCAAACACAGCACCCGCTCAACGCCGGCATAAAGTGGTGCCAGCGCCAACGATGCGGCGGGGAGTGCCAGCCTAGCAATGCTGGTATTCTCGGCATCGTCATAGTATCCATCCATCGTCTCGATGAAGAAGACGTTCGAGCCGGATCGCTTCAGAAGAAAGAGGCAGCGCTCGAAATTGAGTTCATATAAAACGAATTGGACGGCAAACTGCAGGATCTTAGTAAGGTCGACGGTTGTGTTGAATTTCTTACCAAGCTCGTAGAGCTGGCGATACGCGCTAATCTGGCCGTCGAGATGCTCTTGCACTTCGTAGAGCTGACTCTCGGTTGTCACCAAGCGCTTAACCTCATCCGCGAGGCGCTGGTTTTCGACCCGAAGCCGATCGATTTCGCTCATGCTACCGGTCTTTCCATAGGACCTCGGGAGTATAGCGTTGCTGGACATTGGCTAACTCAGTATACTGCTAATACTACGGCGGTGTAGTTGTGGAAATAGTCGTGCCCTCCTATCGGACCAATCTCTCCGTAGGTGTAGAGACCTATCCAGGGCACGGTGGGCCCAATTTTTTGCTGAAGCTTTTCCAGTATTTGGATTTTTTGCTGGTCGCGGAACACGGCTTTCCCCCGTCCTATGCAGTCGAACTGAAACACCAGCTTCGGCGCGTTATTACCTAATGTTGACTTGATTTCTTTGCCAATGCGTTCGACGCCGGCCGATATCTTCTCGTGATCGCGCCGGCTCATCCAGATGCTCGTGCCCTCTTCAACTTCGGTCGGAATTGTGATTGACCCCGCCTTGTCATCTTTTGTTGGCATGAAGCGGATCAAATAGTCGTCGTAGCCCTTGATCTGTTCGGGCGCTTTGAACGCCATGCAGAGGCTCAGGACCGCCTTGCTCCAATTGTCGATCTCATCACCGACGAGATATTCCTTTAGGACGTCGAGAACTGGCATACCGTCGATCTCGTAGATGACGTTGCCGGAGCAGCGAGTCACCTTACGTTCGCCGCCGATGGGGAGGCAGCCGTGGTTAACCGACCAAGCAAGCCGGGCTGATCCCGACAGCAGAACGCAGGCGACACCATCGGATGTGATCTGATCGTCGCAGTATTGATAAGTTTGTTTAAACTCCATGTTATCGGCCGACGTACCTCCAAACAAAGGCAGGTGACGGTCAAGCTGCAATTCACTCTTGAGGCCTGCAGCGAACCGGTCAAAATTCAGGGTTAACCCGTCGCCGAGCATAATCAGCCCAAGCGTGTCAGGCTGCACCTCGCAAGCTAAGTTCTGGGCGATGGTCCTTCCCGCGGCTTCCGAATCGGCTTTGAGGCCGGAGGCGATTGCGTTCTTGAAGCACAATTCGTCGGAGCTGATCGTCATCACGGCTACTGAGAAGTTCGATTCGTCGGCTTCGACACCTGCGATGACTCCCCCGCCAGACCCGCCGGCGAGCGGAGCACCACCGGTGGCTATGCGGACGGCGTCTAAGAGTGCGCGCTGTTCATATCCGACGGAAGCAAACATAAAAACGAAGTCGGGCCGGTCGATCCCGGCCGTCGCTAATGCTCTCTCGGCGGCCTCGCGCCCGGCTACCTTCGGATTTCGATGATGGCTCATCCCGACACCGGCATTCGTACCCATCCGCGCGACCTTTCATTGTGACGAAGACATCGCTTGCCTCCGGTTGCCTACATCTCCACGACGCGGGGGAGGCGGGCGCAGAGAAATCTGGTGCGTCGGGTCACCTTAAGGCGAGTTCACGAAAGTGCTGTCGGCGCGAGGGAAAACGGACGATTGAGGTGGCCCGCAGTCTGCTCCGTGGGTCGCCGCAAAGTTTCCGAAGGCGACTCCCCGAACAGCGCGCGGTAGGCGATCGAAAACGTCCGAACTCCCAAAAGCCGTGCTCGGTAATGACCCGCGTGACAGTTGCCTTGGACGGATCAGCACGGAGCAGCGCCCGCCGCACGAGGTTCATTCGGCGCAAGGCGAGATAACGGATTGGCCCCATGCCGAGATGCTCTTCGCAGGAGACGCGAAGCGTTCGCTCCGCGACGCCGATCGCGGCGCAAATCTCGGTGAGATAAAGCGGCCGGTCGGGATTTGCCTCCAAGAATTCCTCAAACCGCGCGACGATGGTGTCGTGACGACGGCTGCCGGCGGTCGGCTCCACGGCTGCGCCTTCGGCAAGGCACCTCACCATGATATGAGTGAGCTCGTTCTCCAACGCCCGAAGCACTGGCGGCAACTCCAGAATATCCGGGCTGCCATGGGCAAGCTGCCCGACGATGTTGTGCAGTGCTAGCAACCGGAGCATCAGTGCGGAATTCGGGCGAATAATTCGCTTGTGCGGCGTTTTCGGAAGCTCACGACCGATTATGGCATCAGCAGCAGCATCCAGATCATCAATCGGAAGAGACATCGTGCCATAATGAAAGTCAGCGTCGGATCGCTGATGTGTGACGTCGAACCCGTTCACGATGATGTCGCCGGGCAAGACTTCCAAGCCACAGTGCAGGAGTGGTGACGAATTAGGTTCGATAAGGAAGCCAATCGCTCTACGGCCGGGCTTGACCGTGACAGTATTGACCTGTGGCAAGGATACCCGAATTCGGTGCATCCAAAGGCTGTTCATGCCGATTTGTCTAAGCTCGGCACGAAAGCTTCCTTTGGCTATGGGAAATAGTTCGCAATCGGCAGACCAAACAGCCGCCCGGAACGCCAACGGATCGTCAAAATTAAAAACTCTACACCACGACACTGTTCTCTCCCGAAACTATTGGCGCGACAATTAATTTGAGTGCCGTGCTCCAAGCCACCGTCGCCGTGTCCAAGAACGCTCTTTTGTCACGCCTCCAGACCGTCAAAGGTTACAATCATCCCACGGTCGGAGATTGGAGGACTATGCGAAATCGGCGGAACGTCACGAAATATTATTTCACACCCGCGCGGCATTGCGCCTACAATGCAAGCGACAGTTATGTGACGGTGACGGCGTGAGGGGACAGACCGCTGTTGGCTCTCAACTTCCGTCCGACACCGAACAGACGATCATGAAAACAGTGAGCTAGGTTCAGCGCCAATGCCGAACGAGATACCGCCATTCTGCCACCCGGACCGGAACACGAAAAGTTGTTGCGATTAGCACAGGGCTATCGCAGCCTCGCTAAAATGAAGCGATTGATATTGCGTAATGTGAATTAGGCACAGCGAGCCCGACTGAAGTCCCGTTGCTCGCAATTTTTGAGACATGCCAGCCGCTTCGGAGATTGTCCGCTCGAGAGTCTCCCCGGAAACCGACATGAACTGCCGCCGCTCCCCAAATATCGCGATTGGTTGCTCCGAACAGTGAATGCGATAAGACAGACCATCGCGCCGCTGGAAATACGGCGGATAACCGAACTGATTTGCCCGGACAGGCTGTTTTACGATTTCGCTGTCCAGCCCTCGCGCGAAAAAGATTTCGCTTGTGCCGTCGGGCAAATCAACTGCACTGATTCCCGCGTCCTGCCTCGATCAAGAGGGGCGCTTCGCGATCGTCACGAACGTTGGGTGCGGGATGCGGTGGACGTAGGTGGCGCTGCTGACGAGAGCGCAGGCCTGCGGACGGCGAAGCCGTGTGGTCCTGACGCCCCGACGCTGGCGTCAAGTTGGCGGAGCGATCCGCAAGCGATGGTGGCAAGAAAGCCCGGTCACCAAGGAGAGCACGTTATAAGCCGTAAACCATTGCGCAGGGAAGGTCGGATTGTTTCGGCGAACCTGTGGCGACTACGCTCGTGCGCTTTTTTGTTTGCGTGCGAGGCTATGGGTGCGGCGAGCACCCGGCTTTCCCTGCGCCCTCTTGCTATTTGAGGGACAAGGTTTCTGCATCGCTCGGGCGCAAATGGCGTCGCGAGAAGGCGGAGGCGCGCCTGAACGCGATGAAAGTAGCTAGCTGTCTGAAATCTTTGGAACGAGCCCGCAAAGCAAAAAGGGCGCCCGCGAAGGAGCGCCCTTGCTTCTTGTTTTACGAATATTCCCGAGACGCGGGTCCCGCGAAAAATCACTGCGAATAATACATCTCGAACTCGACCGGATGCGGCGTCATCTCGAAGCGCTCCACTTCGGTCATCTTCAATTCGATATAGCTGTCGATGAAGTCGTCATCGAACACGCCGCCGTGCTTGAGGAAGCCGCGGTCCTTGTCGAGATTTTCCAGCGCCTCGCGCAGCGAACCACACACCGTCGGAATCGACTTGAGTTCTTCCTTGGGCAAATCGTAGAGGTCCTTGTCCATCGCCGAACCCGGGTCGAGCTTGTTCTTGACGCCGTCAAGACCGGCCATCAGCATCGCGGCGAAGCCGAGATACGGATTGGCCATCGGGTCGGGGAAGCGCACCTCGACCCGCTTGGCCTTCGGATTGGAGGTGTAGGGAATGCGGCAGGCGGCCGAACGGTTGCGCGCGGAGTAGGCGAGCAGGACGGGGGCTTCATAGCCCGGCACCAGCCGCTTGTAGGAGTTGGTGGACGGATTGGTAAAGGCGTTGATCGCTTTCGCGTGCTTGATGACGCCGGCGATGTAGGAGAGACAGGTCTCCGAGAGGTCGGCATATTTGTTGCCGGCGAATACCGGCTTGCCTTCTTTCCAGATCGACTGGTGGCAGTGCATGCCCGAGCCATTGTCGCCATAGACCGGCTTCGGCATAAAGGTGGCGGTCTTGCCGTAGATATGCGCGACCTGATGGATGCAGTATTTGTAGATCTGCATCTGGTCGGCCATCAGCGTCAGCGTATCGAACTTCATGCCAAGTTCGTGCTGCGCGGAAGCGACTTCGTGGTGATGCTTCTCGACCTTGACGCCCATCTTGGCCATCGCGCCAAGCATCTCCGAGCGCATGTCCTGCACCGAGTCCTGCGGCGGAACCGGGAAGTAGCCGGCCTTGGTGCGGATGCGGTGACCGAGATTGCCGCCTTCATATTCGGTGTCGGAGTTGATCGGCAGTTCGGAAGCGTCGAGTCTGAAGCCGGTGTTGTAGGGGGTGGTCTGGTAGCGGACGTCGTCGAACACGAAGAATTCGGCCTCTGGCCCGAAGACAACCGTGTCGCCGACGCCCATCGACTTCACCATCGCCTCGGCCTTCTTGGCGATGCCGCGCGGATCCCGGTTGTAGGGTTCGCCGGTGGTCGGCTCCAGCACGTCGCAGGTCAGGATCATGGTGGTTTCCGCGAAGAACGGGTCGATTGTCGCGGTGACCGGATCGGGCATCAGGCACATGTCGGATTCGTTGATCGCCTTCCAGCCGGCGATCGAGGAACCATCGAACATCAGGCCTTCGGCAAAGGTATCCTCTTCGATCATGGTGACGTCGAAGGTCACGTGCTGCCACTTGCCGCGCGGATCGGTGAAACGCAGGTCGACGTATTTCACGTCGTTGTCCTTGATCGATTTCAAGACGTCTTTGGCGGTCTTCATGAATACCCCTTTTGGCTACAGGTCGTCGTGATCCGGCCGCGGGCAGCGACCTCGGGTAATGGTCAATACAATCGGGGGATGATCAATACAATATCAGAGAATGGCCACCGGCGGCCGCAAAAGCCCGGTCTAAATGGCGTCCAGCCCGGCTTCGCCGGTCCGAATGCGGATGGCTTCCTCGATGTTGGACACGAAGATCTTGCCATCGCCGATGCGCCCGGTTTGGGCGGCGCGGCGGATAGCGTCGATCGCCCGCTCGACCAGGTCGTCGCCGATCACGATCTCGATTTTGACCTTGGGGAGGAAGTCCACGATGTACTCGGCACCGCGATAAAGCTCGGCATGGCCCTTCTGACGCCCGAAGCCCTTGGCTTCCGTGACCGTGATGCCCTGCAGCCCAACTTCCTGGAGCGCCTCCTTCACCTCGTCGAGCTTGAACGGCTTGATGATAGCTTCGATCTTCTTCACTGAGCGCCTCCCGGGCAGTTCGAATTCAAGGCAAGCTTGTTGTCAGGTTGCGCGAGTTGCGCGGGTTTGATCGATCGGCGATCCCGAGCGTTATAGGACCGGGCGGCAAGCCGAAAGCACCATTCGCTGCGGTGGAATGCAACGAAGCAAAGCTCGCTTCCTGCTGGCTTCCCCAAAAGCAGGGTCTATGCCAAGTTGTTCTTGGGCCTGTTTTTGGAACATTATCAGACTTTTAAGGGGCATTTCGCTGGCTCTCCAATGAGCGGTTCAGGATAGCGAAGACTACGAAATAGGCAAACAGATGAAGCATTATGCAGAGCTGTGGAGCCAGATTTCGTACAATGCGGGAAATGCCTCACTATAAGGCGATTTCATCAGGGAATTGGCATGGAAGTTCTGACGTCAGCCGAGATGGAGCGTGCCGACCGGCTCACCATTGCCGCCGGCACACCGGGTTTCGCGCTGATGCTGAGCGCCGGACAGGCGGTTGCGGAAGCCGCCATGGAGCTCGTGGAGGAAGGGCCGATCCTGGTGGTAGCCGGGCCCGGCAACAATGGCGGCGACGGTTTTGTCGCGGCGGCGGAGCTTGCGGCACAGGGCCGCGAGGTCTCCGTCATCCTGATGTGCGAGCGCGATCACTTGCGGGGCGATGCGGCTTCGGCGGCGCGTGGGTGGAAATATCCGGTGCTGCCGTTCAATCCGCAGGCGATCGGCAAACCTGCGCTGATCATCGATGCGCTGTTCGGCGCGGGCCTCAGCCGGCTGGTCGACGGCGATCCCGCCGAGATGATCGAGGCGATCAACGGCAATGGCGCGCCGGTCTTGAGCGTTGATCTGCCGAGCGGGGTCAATGGAAGCAGCGGCGCCATCATGGGTGTCGCGGTGCGCGCCACCGAGACCGTCACCTTCTTCCGCAAAAAGCCGGCGCATCTGTTGCTGCCCGGGCGGATCAATTGCGGGCGGATACGACTCGCCGATATCGGCATCGACAGCGACGTGCTCGCGGAGATCGGGTCGCAGACTTTTGAAAACACTCCGCAGTTCTGGCGCAAATTTTTTCCGGTGCCGCAGACCAGCGGCCACAAATACGCCCGCGGCCATGCGCTTATCGTCTCCGGCGACATGGCTGCCACGGGAGCTGCGCGGATGGCGGCGCGTGGCTGTTTGCGCGCCGGCGCAGGCCTGGTCACGCTGGCCTCGCCAAGGGATGCGCTCGCGGTCAATGCCAGCGAGCTGACCGCCGTCATGGTGCATGCAGTCGATACCGTGGTCGAATTCGGCGAAATGTTGAGCGACAGGCGGCTCAATTCGATCGTGATCGGGCCGGGCGCCGGCGTCGGCGAGCGCACCATCGACTTCGTTCACACCGCGCTGTCGGCGCAGCGGCGCCTCGTGCTGGACGCGGATGCGCTGACGAGCTTTGCGGCAACCCCCGACCGCCTGTTCGAAGCCATCAAGGCCTCGCGTGATCCGCAGGTCGTTCTAACCCCCCATGAAGGCGAATTCCCACGGCTGTTCAGCGACATCAGCAACAAGCATCCCTATCGCTCCAAGCTCGAACGCGTGCGCGCCGCCGCGGAACGTTCCGGTGCCGTCGTCCTCTTGAAGGGTCCGGATACGACCGTCGCGTCGCCGGACGGCCGCGCGACCATTGCCGCCAACGCGCCACCTTGGCTCGCCACCGCCGGCGCGGGTGACGTTTTGGCAGGAATCATTGCAGGCCTGTTGGCGCAGGGCGTGCCTGCGTTCGAAGCCGCCTCGATGGCGGTATGGATGCATGGTGAAGCCGGGCGCGAAGCGGGTCCCGGCTTGATCGCGGAAGACCTGACGGAAGTGCTGCCCGCGGTGCACCGGCATCTCTATGACGAATTCGGTATCGATTACTGAGAGTGATTTTGGTCGGACTTGGTGCCTGTCGCGGAGAGCAACTTGAAATAGGCCGCACTCGTTCTCATTCGACACTGTACCAGCGCACCAGCCGTGGCGCAGCCCAATCGGTCGCGGCCGCCTCGATCAGCCAGCGTCCGGCGTGTTCGGCCAAAAAGGCGATGCGCTGCGTCTGACCGGGTCCGACGGCGAGCGTGTCGAGCCAAAACGGCTTCCAGCCGTCGTCGAGCCGGTCGAGCAGGCGGAAATGGTGTCCGTGCAGGTGGAACACGTTGGCGCGTTCGGCGCGGCTGGTCAGAGCCAGCACCACCGCACGGCCAGACCTCGCGCGGAATGCGGACGCGGAGGATATCGCGAAATGTGCTGGCGCAACCCAATCGGATGACGAACCGCCGAGCGTGAGGTCCGCGCGTACCGCGTTCTTAAGGTCGAGCTGCGCGGGAAGACCGTTAGATGGCAGCGGAGCTGGTTGCTGCAGGGGAGCCGCGCGCAGCGCCGGCTCTTTCGAAGTGACCAGCCGCGCAATGGGCCGAGCTTCTTTGCCGTCGTGCAGCAGGATGGCTGAGGTCGAGCCCGGCGGGGCGGTGGCATCGATGAAGACGTCGATCCGGCCGCCCGGCGCCAGCACCAGCGTACCGTTCCGCGCCGGGAATGGTTCGGCGGGCTGACCATCCAGCGCCATCACCCAGACCTCATGGCCTTCAATTTTCACAGCAACGACATTGCGTTGAAAGCCATTGATAAATCGAAATCTACACCGCTGGTTGAACCGCAGCGGAATGTCGCGCGAAGTTTGCCCGTTGACGGTATAGAAAGCCGTCGTGTCCTTGGGATCAGTCCCAGCCGCGATGGCACTTCCGTCAGGCCGTAGCCGCCAGTCCTCGATCAGCAAGACTTCGTCACTATCAACCGCGATCGGTTCGCGTTCTCCCACGACCAAGGCGAGCGGGCGCACCGGCCGCGCTTGGGCGTCGCCGAGAAGCCTCGGATCGCACAAAAACGTGCCGGCATGGCGGAACTGGACCTGAAGGGTTTCCTTGGCGCCGCCCGCAAGAGGCGTCCGCGCTGTCAGCGGTTCGGCGGTGGCAAGGCCCTCCAAACCCCGCCAGTCGAGGACCGCGGGCACGGGAAGGCCGTTGGCGAAGCTGACCTCAAGCTGCTCGCCGCGTCCAATGCGCAGCCCAGCCTCTGGCGTTGGGCCCTCCAGGGCCCATATCGGAGTTTCTACCTGTCCTGCGCGCAGGGCGAGGTTGCTGGCTGCGGCGCGCAGCATCAGGGGTTGAGGTGGCTGGGCGGCGATCCCGCGCACCGCCGGGGCGAACACCGCGGCACCCAGCCCCGCCATCAGTTCGCGTCGATTGGGCCCGAAATTCCGCTTTGCCATGAGGTTGATGCGGACCATTTTTGCGGTGATATGTCCAGTTGCGGCACTACGGCCAGATCGGCTGAAAAGGGACATTTTTTTGCTGCGGCCGGGTTGGCTCATGCTATAAGCCCGCCGCAACGATCACGATGATTTTGGCTGATGTTCATCCGGAATCGTGAATGTGATCTATTCCATTCATTTGGAGCATGAAGTCTGCCCGAAAACCGCTGCGCACTTTTCGGCATTATGCTCGGGCATCGTGCGCGGACTTGATGCTATCGGCGGGCGTGGCGGAACTGGTAGACGCGCTGGATTTAGGTTCCAGTGACGAAAGTTGTGGGGGTTCGAGTCCCTCCGCCCGCACCATCCAGCTTCGCGCTACGGCGCTTCGCAGCATGGGGTGCTGCGTGATCACGAAGCAGGATGCCCTCCGAAGTCTTGCGGAGGAGGGTCGAACCCGTTCCCGCCGAGGGAATTGGTTCGCCGACTACCGGCGCAAGGCTTTTTAGACCGCCGCGTCGAACACGTTGAGAATGTCTCGGACAATGTCCCGGCCGAGGTCGGGACGAAGCGGAAGAAGATTGGACGCCATGCAGGTCACGGAAACCCTTAACGAGGGACTGAAGCACGAATTCAAGGTCAACGTTCCGGCGTCGGATCTCGATGCCAAGGCGGACGCGCGTCTTGTCGATCTCAAGGACAAGGTTCGGCTTAACGGCTTCCGCCCGGGCAAGGTGCCGGTGAGCCATCTGAAGAAGGTCTATGGCCGCTCGGTCATGGCCGAGACCATCGACCAGACGATCCGCGATACCAATACGCAGATCTTCACCGAGCGCGGCTTCCGACTTGCGACCGAGCCGAAGATCACGATGCCGACGGAGCAAAAAGAGGTCGAGCAGATTCTCTCGGGAAAATCGGATCTCACCTACACGGTTTCGATCGAGGTGGTGCCGGCGATCCAGCTCGCCGATTTCAAGAGTTTTAAGGTCGAGAAGCCGGTTGCCGAGGTCAGCGAGGCCGATGTCGACGAGGCGATCAAGCGGATCGCAGACCAGAACCGCTCCTACGCTGCGAAAGGCGAGGGCGCCAAGGCCGAGAGCGGCGATCGCGTGACCATCAACTTCAAAGGCACCATCGACGGTGTGCCGTTCGACGGCGGCACCGGTGAAAACATCCAGGTCACGATCGGCTCCAACACGTTCATCCCCGGCTTCGAAGAGCAGTTGATCGGCATCGCCGCCGGCGAAACCCGCACGCTGAAGGTTTCCTTTCCGAAGAACTATGCGAGCGAAAAGCTCGCCGGCCAGCCGGCGGAGTTCGAAACCACGGCGACGCTGATCGAGGGACCGCAGGAAACCGCCGTCAATGACGAGTTCGCCAAGACGCTCGGACTTGAATCCCTCGACAAGCTAAAGCAAGCCGCGCGCGAGCGGCTGGCGGCGGAATTTGCCGGCGCGACGCGCCAGCGCGTCAAGCGCACGCTGTTGGATCGTCTTGACGAGAGCCACAGATTCGACGCGCCACCCTCACTGGTGGACGAAGAGTTCAACTTGATGTGGACCTCGATCAAGGCCGAGATGGAATCGAGCGGCAAGACCTTTGCCGACGAGAACACGACGGAAGAGGCAGCCAAGGAAGAGTACCGCAAGATCGCCGATCGCCGGGTCCGCCTCGGCCTCGTGCTTTCGGAGATTGGCGAGAAGAACAAGATCACCGTTACCGACGACGAGGTCGGCCGCGCGGTGATCGAACGCGCGCGCTCGATGCCTGGACGCGAGAAAGAGGTTTGGGATTATTATCGCAACAATGCCAATGCGCTCGCCCAGCTTCGCGCGCCGATTTATGAGGACAAGGTCGTCGATTTCATCCTTGAACTCGCCAACGTGACCGAGAAGAAGGTTTCCCGTGAGGACCTCTACAAGGACGACGAGGCGGAAAAGAGCGCCGCTTGATGGCTTCAATCGGTCGCTATCCCCGGCCTTGCGAATCAGTTTCAACCGGAACGAATCCCGCCAACCCCATCGACCCGGTCTTGTGGCCGGGTTGGCCCGCTCTTGTGGCCCGGGAATTGGCCCATATCTTGAGTGTGTCTTTTAAGTAAGTCCTGCATCACGGGACGTCCGTCCCCGTGCGGCAAAAGTCGAAAACCGCCTGCCGATGGAAGTTCGTCTCCGCTAACCTCTGGGTGACTAATGCGCGATCCCGTCGAAACCTACATGCAACTCGTGCCGATGGTGGTCGAGCAGACTAACCGTGGCGAACGCGCCTACGACATTTTCTCGCGTCTCTTGAAAGAGCGCATCATTTTCGTGACCGGGGTGGTCGAGGACGGCATGTCGACGCTGGTGGTCGCTCAACTCCTGTTTCTGGAGGCCGACAATCCGAAGAAGGAAATCTCGATGTACATCAACTCGCCGGGCGGCGCGGTGACATCGGGGCTTGCGATCTACGATACCATGCAGTTCATCCGTCCGGCGGTATCGACACTGTGCACCGGACAAGCGGCCTCGATGGGCTCGCTGCTGCTGGCTGCCGGCGAAAAGGACATGCGCTTCTCGCTGCCGAATTCGCGCATCATGGTGCATCAGCCGTCAGGCGGCTTCCAGGGCCAGGCCACCGACATCATGCTGCACGCGCAGGAAATCCTGAACCTGAAGAAGCGGCTCAACGAAATCTACGTCAAGCACACCGGCCAGACCTATAAGGCGATCGAGGATGCGCTGGAACGCGACAAGTTCCTGACCGCGGAAATGGCCCGCGATTTCGGAATTGTCGACAAGGTGATCGAGAAGCGTCCGGAAGAGTTGGCGGTCAAGGCCCAGTGAAGATCCCGTAATACCCCGGTCCGCCGGCGTTCGAACTGGCGGCGGTTTCAGGCAATTTTGCCCGAAAAGTTCCGCTTTCGTGCTGGTTTGGCGTGGCAATCGCGCAACGCTTTAGTGATTTCGATTGCTTCGCGCGTGCGGAAATCGCAAATCACGCTATTGTCACGCTGTCTGCGGGGACCCCGATTAGCGAATTCTTGATAGTCGGGTGTCAGCATGGTTGGCTACGGGTGGTGGGCTATGATCGCGGGGGATTCGAAGAAACCGTGATTCTCACGGGATGTTAGGGTTAAGGTCTTTTGTGGTACGGAATTTGCTCTATCTACAACTCCTTGGCGGTCATTGCCGGAATGGAGCGATCGAGCGGACGGGTTCGAACGGCGGACGGAGACGAGAATGAGTAAGGTCGGCACGAGCGACTCCAAGAACACGCTGTATTGCTCGTTCTGCGGCAAGAGCCAGCACGAAGTCCGCAAGCTGATCGCGGGTCCCACCGTCTTCATCTGCGACGAATGCGTCGAACTCTGCATGGACATCATCCGCGAGGAGAACAAGTCCTCGCTGGTGAAGTCGCGCGACGGCATCCCGACGCCGAAGGAAATCTGCAAGGTCCTCGATGACTACGTGATCGGACAGAGCCACGCCAAGAAGGTGCTCTCGGTCGCCGTGCACAATCACTACAAGCGGCTCAATCACCAGACCAAGCACAACGACGTCGAACTGGCGAAGTCGAACATCCTGTTGATCGGCCCCACGGGTTCGGGCAAGACGCTGCTGGCGCAGACGCTGGCGCGAATCCTCGACGTGCCGTTCACGATGGCGGATGCCACCACGTTGACCGAAGCCGGTTACGTCGGTGAAGACGTCGAGAACATCATTCTGAAGCTGTTGCAGTCGGCCGACTACAATGTCGAGCGTGCGCAGCGCGGCATCGTCTATATCGACGAAATCGACAAGATCAGCCGCAAGTCGGACAATCCGTCGATCACCCGCGACGTGTCAGGTGAAGGCGTGCAGCAGGCGCTCTTGAAGATCATGGAAGGCACGGTGGCCTCGGTCCCCCCGCAGGTAGGCCGCAAGCATCCGCAGCAGGAATTCCTGCAGGTCGACACCACCAATATCCTGTTCATCTGCGGCGGCGCGTTCTCAGGGCTCGAGAAGATCATCTCTGCGCGCGGCCGTTCGACCTCGATCGGCTTCGCGGCCCAGGTGCTGGCGCCGGAAGACCGCCGCACCGGCGAAATCTTCCGTCATGTCGAGCCGGAAGATCTTCTGAAATACGGGCTGATCCCGGAGTTCGTCGGCCGTCTGCCTGTGGTCGCGACACTGGAAGATCTCGACGAGGCTTCGCTGAAGAAGATTCTGACCGATCCGAAGAACGCGCTGGTCAAGCAATATCAGCGGCTGTTCGAGATGGAGAACATCGAACTGACCTTCGCCGATGAGGCACTTGGCGCGGTCGCCCGCAGGGCGATCGAGCGCAAGACCGGCGCTCGCGGCTTGCGTTCGATCCTCGAAAGCATCCTG
>VAZG01000023.1 GCA_005885285.1 Alphaproteobacteria bacterium
CAAGCGGAGCGACATCATCCAGCATCGAGCGAGATGTTGCTCACGTCGCTATACGATTGGGCTTTACGGGGCTGGCCACCTCTGGAGGCCAAAGTGAGGTTCTCGCCGACGCGCGGGCGTTCAAGCCCCAACACCGGAAGTCGCTCCCCTCATCGGTTTCGATCATGATCGAACGCGCGGCAGCTGGTGGTCTCGATAGCAGCCTGATGGTCGTGCGCCCACGTCCAAAGCGCGACCACGGGCGGGATCAGCGTCTGGCCCCATTCGGTCAGCGCATAGTCAACTCGCGGCGGGATCGTCGGATAGCAGGCGCACGGGATCTTCTGCGGCAACGTCGTAGTTGAGATCAAAACGAATCTTCTTCCGTCGATCGAAATCGAGTATCATCGGTGCAGACGCGGCGGGACTTCGATCTCCAGCCTATATGGCGCCGCTTAGCGCCCCGACGAGTGCGGCCAAAAAAATTCGAGGAAGCGCGGTGATACCGGACGAGGGGGGCAGCCGGCCCCCAGAGTTTCTTTCTGGTGGCGGCGAAATGGGCGCGCTCATGCGCGCCCATGACTGGACGCAGTCCCCGTTGGGGCCACCGGCCCAATGGCCTGATTCGCTAAAGATGGCCGTAAGCATCTGCCTCAACTCGCGGTTCCCGATGGTACTTTGGTGGGGGCCGGAGTTTATAATGCTCTACAACGATGCCTGGCGGCCTATACTCGGTGCGGCGAAGCATCCGAAGGGGCTCGGCAGGCCAGGCATCGAGACTTGGCCGGAGATTTGGGACATCATTGGTGAGCAGCTTGGCGGCGTATTGAAGCGGGGCGAAGCAACCTGGTCCGAGGACCTGCTGCTTGCGGTGGATCGGTACGGCTATGTCGAAGAGGCATACTTCACGTACTCATATAGTCCCATCAAGGCCGCCGATGGTCGCGTCGGCGGCGTGTTCACCGCGGTCAGCGAAACGACAGAGCGGGTCCTCAGCGAGCGTCGGATGGGAATTTTGCGCGAACTGGCCGCAAGGACCGCAGAATCGAAAAGCGTCAGGGAGGCATGCCGTACCTTCGCCGAGGTCCTTGGGGAAGACAATCCGGAAATCCCTTTCGCCCTCTTGTACTTGGTCGATGACGATGGCCGGGGCGTCTCACTCGCGGCTTCTGCCGGTCTCGAAAGGTCGAACTATCATCCGGCTGGCCATCTCGCGTTGGATGGGAATGACGAGTGGTCCATTGCGCGGGCGGTGCGCCACGGTGAGCCGGTTGTGCTCGACGATCTACATTTGCGTGTTGCGGCGCTGCCTGCGGGTATTTGGCCTGAGCCGACGACGCAGGCGGTTGTCTTGCCGGTGGCGAAATCGGGCCAGCATGCCGGCGTGACCGGTGTGCTCATTGGCGGAATCAATCCCCGCCGGGCACTAGACATCCGATATCGACGGTTTTTCGATCTGGTGGCCGGGCAAATGGCCACGGCGGTCGCCAACAGCCGCGCCTACGAAGAGGAGCGCCGCCGGTCGGAGGCCCTCGCCGAAATCGATCGCGCTAAGACCACCTTCTTTTCCAACGCGAGCCACGAGTTCCGCACGCCGCTGAGCCTGATGCTCGGTCCGCTCGAAGATATGCTGGTGCGCCATCCGACGGCGGCCACGATCGTCTCCGAGCGGCGCGACCTTGAGATCATGCACCGCAATGGCCTGCGCCTGCTCAAGCTGGTCAATACGCTGCTCGACTTCTCCCGTATCGAGGCGGGCCGTATCCAGGCGGTCTATGAGCCGGTCGACTTGGCTGTCTACACGGCGGCAGTCGCCAGTAATTTCCGCTCGGCGATGAGCCGGGCGGGTCTGCGTTTCACCATCGACTGCCCGCCTCTCTCCGGCCCCGTCTACGTCGATCGGGACATGTGGGAGAAGATCGTCCTCAACCTCGTCTCGAACGCCTTCAAGTACACGTTCGACGGAGAAGTCGCGGTGGCGCTTCGGGCCGCAGGGCCCTCGGTAGAGCTAGTCGTCGGTGACACCGGGGTGGGCATCCCCGAGCCCGAGCTCCCGCGCCTTTTCGAGCGCTTCTATCGCGTCGAGGGCCAGCAGGGCCGGACGATGGAGGGGACCGGAATCGGACTAGCGCTCGTGCAGGAACTCGTCAGGTTGCATGGCGGCACGGTGAGGGCGCAAAGCGTTCTCGGGAGCGGCACAACCTTCACGGTGACGATCCCGACGGGCACCGCCCACCTCCCGAGAGAGCGAATCGGCGGCGAGCCGACGATGGCCCCGACGGGGGTCCAGGCGGAAGCCTTCGTCGAGGAGGCGTTGCGCTCGCTCTCCGGCTGTGGAGCCCCACGCGAGGTTGCGATCGAAAAGGAACTGATCAGTCCGCGTCAGGCCGTTGCTGCTGTCGAACGTGCTACGGTGTTGGTCGCCGACGACAACGCCGATATGCTAGATTATGTGCGGCGCCTGCTGGCCGCGCGCTATGAGGTGGAGGCGGTTCCGGACGGCCAGGCGGCGCTCGACGCCGCCCGCGCGAGGCGTCCGGACCTCATCCTCACCGATGTGATGATGCCGCGGCTCGACGGGTTCGGCCTCCTTCAAGCGATCCGTACAGATGATGCTCTTCGCGATGTACCGGTCGTCCTGCTCTCGGCGCGTGCTGGCGAGGAAGCGAAGGTTGAGGGACTCGAAGCAGGCGCCGATGACTATCTTCTGAAGCCGTTCAGCGCCCGCGAGCTGATCGCCCGCGTCGATGCAAACCTGCAATTGGCGCGGCTCCGGCGCGAGACCGGCGAAAGTGAGCGGCGATACCGCGAAGCGCAGACGCAGCTCGCGCACGTCAATCGCGTCGCAACGATGGGAGAGCTGTCGGCCTCGATTGCCCATGAAGTCATTCAGCCAATCGCGGCGACAGTTACCAATGCCCGAGCTGCCTTGCGCTTTCTAAACGCCCAGCCGCCCAATCTGGAGGAGGCCCGGCAGGCGCTCGGTGCCACCGTCAAGGAAGGCAACCGAACCACCGACGTCATCGATGGGATCCGTGCCCTAATCAAGAAGGCGCCCCCACGGAATGATGCCTTGGAGATCAACGGAGCAATCCTTGAGGTCATTGCCCTGACCCGTGGCGAAATTTTAAAGAACGGCGTCTCGGTGCAGACACAACTCGCGGAGGGCTTGCCGCTCATTCGAGGAGATCGAGTTCAACTGCAACAAGTGATCCTCAACTTGATCATCAACGCCGTCGAAGCGATGAGCGCGGTCAGTGAAGGGGCGCGAGAGTTGCTAATCAGCACCGGGAAAGATGCATCGGGCGGGGTGCTTGTCACCGTGCGGGATTCGGGCCCGGGGCTGAACCCTGAGAGTTTTGCCCACCTGTTCGACGCATTCTACACCACCAAGCCCGGTGGCATGGGCATGGGACTATCGATCTGCCGATCGATCGTCGAAGCTCATGGGGGACGAATATGGGCCTCTGTTACTGCCGCCCCGGGTACGGTCCTTCAATGTATCCTGCCTGTAGGGTGAGAGTGTAAACGCAAAATTACACTCGTCCTCGCAACCCCGACTTCGTGAACGGTAGTCTGCCGTTCCGGAAGGAGTTCTTGGCGGGTTGATCGCGGCGGGCGTCAATCAGCTATCGACGTTCGTCGTCCCGAACACGATCCTGGGCATCCTGGGATTGAGTCAGGTCGTCGACATCGGCGGCTAGCTCGTGACGCCCACCAACATCTGCCATCGCGGGCCTTCGCAGCGACGAGCAGAAGCTCAAGGTCGCGAAAAAGCAGGGGCAACTGACAAGCCTGGCGGAAGCCATTCCGCTGATGAGGTAGGACGCCTACGACGCGTACCGACAGCAGGCGAGGGATGTCGGAGCGATCTTCACGGATGCGACC
>VAZG01000185.1 GCA_005885285.1 Alphaproteobacteria bacterium
ACCCGCGAGCCCTGGCCGACGAACTGGCGGACGATGGCTTCGCCGATGCCGGAACCGCCGCCGGTCACCAATATAGTTCGGTCCTTGAGGCTTGGATAGATGGCGCCCTGCATTGGCATCCTCTCGATTTGCCAGATGAACGGCGCCGGATGCGTCACTGTGACTCAAACAAAGAGCCGCGGCTCCCGGTGTTCACTCGGTCGTCTCCATCTGATTTCTGTCCACGACCCGCAGCGTCCGCCGCACCATGCCGTCGACAATTGTCGCCGACTCGCTCGGACGCACATGTATCGCCGTCGACTTGAGCAGCCATGGCAACACCGCCTGGTCGAGCCGCTCTTCATAGGCGCGGCGCATCATCTCAAAAGCCTGCAGGCCGGGGCCCGCGAGGATGACATGATGCGGGCGCAGCACCGATATCGTTGCGGCGACCGCCTCTGCAAGCGCGCGGCCTGCCTGCCCGAATAACTGCTCGAGGCGGGGATCGCCGCCCAGTGCTCGCTCGCGCAGCAGAGCCATCTGCGCCTCGGACGGCTGCTGCGACGCCGCCGGCGGGAGGTCGAGAAAGGTGCGGGCATCGCGGTAGAGCGCATAGTCGGCGAGATAGGCCTCGATGCAGCCGCGTTGGCCGCAGCGGCATTGCGGACCATCCGGCGCCAGCTTGACATGGCCGATCTCGCTGCCGGCGCCGGCGCCCCAGCGCGCTTCACCGTCGACAACGACGCCCATCCCGACGCCGTGGCCGACCATGATCGTGGCCGAGAGGCCCTGCGCCAGTGCCGGTTCCGCGGCCGCGAGGGCCAGCGCAACCGCGACGGCGTCGTTCGCCATCACGACCTCGACTCCAAATGCCTGACGCAACGGCTTCGCCAAATCGACGTCAGTGACCGATAGCGCCGGACTCCATAGATGCCGGCCGGTGTCGGCGTTCACGATGCCCTGCAGCGCAATCCCGATTCCCAGCAGCCGATGGCGCGGCGTGGCCGTCGCGTCAAGCATGGCATCGATCTGCGCGATCATGAGATCGCACAACGCGCCTGCATCGAGAGCGCGCGTCGCGAGTGCGCGTCGCGATTGCGCCAAGCCGGAGCCACTGAAATCCGCGATCAGAGTCTCAATCAGGTTCATGCGCAGCGAGAGCGCAACGATGCGGCCAAACTCCGGGTTCAGGGTCAGCAGTACTGCAGGCCGGCCACGGCGACGGCCATTCAGCCCGTCCTCATCCTCTTCGTCGGCATCTTCGGGCCACGACATCGCCGCCCCCGTCTCGGCCTCGCACAACAGCTCTTCCGCCATCAGTCTCGACGTTATGGCCGAAATGGCCGGGAAGCTCAGCCCCGTGCTACGCGCGAGCTCCACGCGCGGCGATGGCCCCTGGCGTCGCAAGACTTCGACGAGGCGGCCGCGGTTCGATGCGCGGGCCACGCTTAAAGCACGTCTCGGCGGCTCGGGCTGCTCATCCATTCGGCCTTTTTAATTCGCTCGGTGAAGTTAATCAACGTGTGAAACTAAGTGAAAGCTAAAAAGCATAGGCGAAAGACCGTCCATCGGCTCTCACCTGCTATTCGTGCTTGAAGAAGGGAGTGAGAACAGCCTTGACTGGAGATTTATTTCGCCTAATTTATTCGCGAGATAAATAAAATAGGGCGCAGAAGCGCCGAGCGTGAATCCCCTCATACCGGGGTGACAAAAGGGAGGTGCATATGAAGGACTCAATGAAGAAATTGATCGTGCCGCTACTGGCGAGCGCAGCCGTGCTTGCGATGGCCACTGGGGTGGCGCAGGCGCAGCAGAAAAAGACCATCGCGCTCGTGACCAATGTCGCGGCCGACTTCTGGACCATCGCCGGCCGCGGACTTGAGAAGGCGCAGAAGGAACACCCGGAATACAATATCGAGTTGATTGTCACCAACGAAGGAACCGCGGCGGGCCAGCGGCGCGAGCTGGACGACCTGATGGTGCGCGGCGTCGCCGGCATCTCCATCTCTGTCGACGATGCGCAGCACGCAACCGAAGAACTCAACAAGGTTGCGGCTAATGCCGTGTTGATCACGACGGATAGCGACGCACCGCAGAGCAAGCGTCTCGCCTATATCGGCACCGACAATGTCGCGGCAGGGCGGCAGGCGGGTGAGGAGATCAAGAAGGCGCTGCCGAACGGCGGTAAGATCGCGTTGTTTGTCGGCACGATGGACGCTGACAACGCCCGCGAGCGGGTGCAAGGTATCAAGGAAGCGATCGCCGGCACCAAAGTCGAACTGGTCGATGTGTTCACCGACCAGGTGGACTCCGCCAAGGCCAAGGCGAACATGGAGAACGTACTCGTAAAATATCCCGACATTGCGCTGTTGTCCGGCCTGTGGAGCTACGAGACGCCGCTTATTTATGACTCGGTGAAGGCGGCGGGCAAGGCGGGCAAGGTAAAGATCGTCGGCTTCGACGAGGACCAGCGCACGCTGCGGGGTATTTCCGACGGCACGATCGAATCCACGGTCGTGCAGCAGCCGTACGAGTTCGGCTACCTCTCCGCCACCAACATCATCAAAACGCTGAACGGCGATAAGTCCTGGATCCCGGCGGACAGCAAGCTGATCGTGCCGACCAAGGTGATCAGCAAGTCCAACGTCGCGGAGTTCACCGCATATCTGAAGGACCTGCTGAAGAAGTAACTTCAGTGTGCTTCACTGCCCGGCTGCTACAGGCTGCCGGGCAGTGTGCGGGAGGAAGCGCCGAATGGCGGAGACGCTGCTGGAACTCGCCGGGATCAGCAAGACTTATCCCGGCGTCAAGGCCCTCGACGATGTCAGCCTGCGCGTGTACCGCGGCGAGGTATTAGGCCTGATCGGCGAGAACGGCGCCGGCAAATCGACGCTGATGCGCGTACTGGGCGGCGTGATCGCGCCGAGCGACGGCGTGATCCGCATCGGCGGCAAGGACCACGCCCAGATGACCGTGAGCGGGGCGACGCAGGCCGGCATTGCCTTCGTGCACCAGGAACTGAACCTGTTCGAGAATCTCGACGTCGCGGCCAACGTCTTTATAGGGCGCGAAAAGCGTACTGGCGGGCCGCTGAAGCTGGTGGACGACGCGGAGATGCGCGCCCGCGTGACGCCGCTGCTGGAGCGGCTCGGCGCCGATTTCAAGCCCGACACGCTAATCGAAAACCTGTCCATCGCGGAGCGTCAGATGGTGGAGATCGCCAAGGCGCTCTCGATCGACGCCCGCGTGATCATCATGGACGAGCCGACCTCCAGCCTGACAATTTCGGAGACCGAACGGCTGCTGGAGGTGATTGCCGACCTGACGGCGCATGGCATCTCGGTGATCTATATCTCTCACCGGCTGGGCGAGATCATGACCTGCGCTGACCGCGTCGTGGTGCTGCGCGACGGGCGCACGGTGGGGGAGCTGGCGCGGGACGAGCTAAGCCATGTCGCAATGATCCGGCTGATGATCGGCCGCGACCTGAAGGAGCTGTACACGCCGCCGAAACGGTCGCCGCAGCCGGGCGGCTGCGACATCGTCGGCCTGGTGACGTCAGCCTTTCCCGACCGGCAGATTAATCTTTCCGTGCGGCGCGGCGAGATCCTCGGCCTGGCGGGACTCGTGGGCGCTGGCCGCACTTCCCTCGCCCGCGCGGCCTTCGGCATTGACCCGCTCTTAGGTGGTGAGATCAGGATCGACAACGCGCCTGTCGGTGTCGCCTCGCCGCGGGACGCGATCCGGCAAGGGATCTATCTGGTGCCGGAAGACCGCAAGAAATCCGGGCTGGTGCTGGAACTGCCGATCCGGGAGAACGTGACGCTCGCGAGCTTGCTGAATTATGCGCGGATGTGGCTGGTCAACGGCGCGGCCGAGCACAAGGTCGCGAAAGAACAGGCAAGGAGCCTGTCCATCAAGGCTCCGAGCATCGATATGGAGGCCGTGACGCTCTCCGGCGGCAACCAGCAAAAAGTAGTGTTGGGCAAGTGGCTTTCCATGCAGCCGCGCGTGATGTTCTTCGACGAGCCCACCCGCGGCATCGATGTCGGTGCCAAAAGCGAGATCTACGCGCTGATGCGCAAGCTCGCCGATCAGGGCGTCGCGATCGTGATGATCTCCTCGGACATGGAGGAAGTCATCGGCGTCTCCGACCGGGTGGCAGTGATGCATGAGGGGAGTGTCAGCGGCGTGCTGGAGCGCGAGCAGTTCAGCGAGTACAACGTGTTGCGGCTAGCGATCGGCCAAGCGCCGGAAACCGTGGAAGCCGCTGCGCCATGATGAAGAAAGAACTCGGCCTGTGCCTGCTGCTGGCGGTGATCTCCGCCATCACGGGCGCGATCAATCCGGCCTTCCTATCGTTCGTGAACTTGCTCAACATGGCCAATCTGATCGGCCTGTTCGGTGTGTTCGCGCTGGGCGAAGGGCTCGTGATCATCACCGGTGGCATCGATCTTTCGCTCGGCTCGATGTTCGCGTTGCTTGGCGTCGTCTTCGTCGACCTTCTGACGACTTATCAGATTTATTGGCCCTTCGCGCTGGTGCTGGTACTGCTGGGCGGGCTGGCGCTGGGGGGCGTCCAGGGTTTCCTGATCACGCGGCTGAAAATGCAGCCCTTCATCGTGACGCTCTGTGGGTTGCTGATCTATCGCGGCGCCGCGCGCTACTATACGAGCGATTCGACGCGCGGCTTCGGCTACGGTGACGAGGCTAGCACGCTGAGCAACATCGCCTCCGGCAATATCGCTGGCATCCCGAACACCTTCATCTTCCTGATCATTCTTGCCCTGATCCTCGGCGTGCTGCTGCACCGCTCCGTCTACGGGCGCTGGCTCTATGCCGTGGGCAAGAACGAGGAAGCCGCGCGCTTCTCCGGTATCAGCACAAATATCGTGATCGCGACCGCCTACATCATCAGCGGCGGGCTCGCCGGGGTCTCAACCGTGCTGTTCGTGTTCTATACCAACTCGGTCTCTCCGAGTTCCTTCGGAAATTTCTACGAGCTTTATGCGATCGCGGCTGCCGTTCTGGGTGGCTGCAGCCTGCGTGGCGGCGAGGGCTCCATCCTCGGTGTCGTGCTGGGGACGGCGCTGCTGCAGGTGCTGCAGAACCTCGTGAATATCCTGGGCATCCCCAATTCCCTGAACTTCGCCGTGATGGGGACGGTGATTCTGGTCGGCGTGCTGGCGGATCAGCAACTGCAGGCTCGTCGACGGCGCAAGGTGGCGCTGGCTGGCCTAGCCCGCACGGCGCCGAAATCGACATTTGCGCAAGAAAAGCAGGGCGCATCAGGCGGCGCGGCTGCGTTGCCAGCGAGAACCGGCGATCAGGCATGAGGCTCAGGCCGAGCTTAGGTCTGATCCATCCGTTGGACGCGCTTGCGAACTCCATTAAGTCCTCCGACCGTTCGGCGTTTGCCCTGCGGCGTGGCTACGGAATCTTGAAGGCGCTTGATCCCGTTGACGATGACATTCGCCATCTCCGCTGAAGCGGCTTCCGGATTCCTGTTCTTGATGGCATCGACGATCCGCACATGGGCTTCGATCGTGATGTCGCGCTCGCGCTCGGAGATCGGCGCGCTGATCAAAAATGAGGCGCGAAGGGCCGCCTGGATCACGCCGCCCATCGAACGCATGAACAGATTGTTGGAAGCCTCGGCGATCGCGATGTGCAACCGGAGATCGCCTTCCGCAAAACCGGCGGAGCTCGACCGCTCGCGGCGCATTTGCTCGATGCTGCTGCGCATTTGGGCGATGTGAGCGTTGTTGCGCTGCAGGGCTGCCAGCGCGGCAGAACGGGGTTCTACCGCAAGCCGAATCTCGCCGAGATCGAACAGAAGGCTGGAGTCGATACGGCCCTCAAGGTGCCAAGCCAGTACGTCAGTGTCGAACATATTCCATGCTGCACGGTCGCGCACCACGGTCCCGACCTTCGCCTTGGTGCTGAGCAGACCCTTGGCGACAAGAGTCTTGACGCCCTCTCGCAGCACGGGGCGTGAGACGCCGAAAAGGCGGATCAGTTCCGCGTCACCTGGTAACTTTGCGCCTTCGGGGTACTGGCCTGTGATGATGTCAATGCCAAGGATGCGTGCAACTTCGGCGTGGTGGGATATGGCGCGCGGGGCAGGGACAATGACGAGTTTCGAGATCACGGCGATGTCTCCGGAGTCCGCGGCGCGATAGCCTAGCAAGGCCTGCCGAAGGTAAGTGATGGACGCAGGGCCAGCAGGCTTTTGAGTATAACATCATGACATCATCTCGCCTCAAAAAAACCTTCTCGTCGGCGAGATCGCAAAAGTGCATCTCTTCTTCTCTGCGTCTCGGCGCAATTAGACGCACGCCACTTGGATGACCTGCCGCATCCGGTATCGGCGACTGTGTTCCCGCAACCGCCGGCGATGCCAAGTCGTCGTCGAGTTCCGCCTCGATCGGCCGATGACCGCTCCTTGCAATGGGCAAATATGTGATCCTTTCGACACAGTCATTACTAATTCAATGTGAACATATAGTAATACTATATGTGACCGCCTCGAGGCTTGTTAAAGTGATCACGTAAGCTGCAGTTGATTCACCGCCGCTTCTTGGGCAGTTGAAATCGATGCGTGCTGGGGAGAGAGCGCGTTCCAGGCTCGAGGGCTTTGGGTGGGGACGTGATGCAAAGTCGACAAAGCCTCGGACGCTGGGAGGGCCAAGAAAGTGTTGCATAGATCTGTAAAGACCGCACGGGTGTGCGGGGTGGGGATTGCGCTGTCATCTCTGTTGAGCGGTGGGGCGTATGCGGCCGATCTTTTAACGAAGGCTCCGCCTGTCCCTTATGTTGAGACCGATAATTTCTGGACAAGACCGTACCTGTTTGGCGATCTCGGCAGGACGAGGCTGAAGGAGATGGGCATCGATCTGTCGCTGACGCTGGGTGACGAAGCCGTCACCAACTTGTCGGGCGGAACCAGCAAAGTGGCGACCCAGGCTGGACAACTGGCCTTTCAGGGCAAGTTCGATATGGGGAAGCTTGCCGGCATCCCGGGCGGCTTGATCGGCATCACGCTGGTCGACCGCTTCGGCCACAATCTGAATGACGAGGCAGGCATTCCGGCCTTGCAGCTGACCAACGAAGTTTTCGGCCGCGGCAACATTCTGCGCCTGACCGAACTCTACTACTCGCAGAAGCTTTTCGATGATCGCCTTGAACTCAAGGGCGGCCGTCTTCCAGTCGGCTCCGACTTCTTCTTCGGTCAGTGCGAGTTCATCAACCTGACCTTCTGCGGCGGCCAGCCCGGCAACATCGTGGGTGGCTACATCTATAACTGGCCGGTGAGCCAGTGGGCCGGTCTCGCCCACTTCAACATCACCAAGGAAGTTCAGATTTCGGCCGGCGTCTACGATGCCAATCCGAATTATCTGACGACGTCAGACTTCGGCGTCTACGGGGCGCCGGGCATCCCTAGCTCAAGCCCCGCCTCCGGGGTGCTGGTGCCGGTGGAGTTGACCTGGAGGCCGGGCGGTCACCTGTACGGGACCTGGAGATTGGGCGGCTGGTATGACAATGCGTCGACGATTGATGGTGGCCTCCCGGGGATCATTGCGACCATCCCGTCCTTCGGGGGTGTCCCAGCCCAAAATCTGGGAGATCAAAGAGGGCGCTACGGCATTTATGAGTCAATCCTGCAGCGGATAACCGATGAAGGTGGCCCCGCGAAGGGTTGGTATATCTACTTCAATACGACGGTCGCCGATCACCGGACGTCGTTCGAAGACTACCAGGCCTCCTTTGAATTGAAGCACACCGGAACCTTCGCCTTCCGCCCCGAGGACGAAGTCGCCTTCGCGGTGGGCACCACCCACGTGAATTCGGCCGCCCTAAGCCCGAATGCCGGCGGCAACGAAGTTCCGATCGAAGTTTGGTACGGCTGGCAGGCGACCGGCTGGTTGAACCTCAAGTTCGACGCCCAGTATGTGATCAATCCTGGCGGGCGCGGGTTTAATGGCGCCGGCCTGAAGACCGACAATGCCTGGGTTCTTGGCCTGCGCACCGTGGTCAAGTTCTGATGCGGTAGTCTGTCCGGGGTCAAAATATTGAACGACCCTGATGTGAAAGGTGAGGGCATGCCCGTATACGGGCATGCCGCGAAGCCCGATTAGGGCGGCCGCAACATCCGCGAGCTCCGCTGGTCAAGCGCCTCGACGGCGAGGGGCCCTGCCAAGGGCCACCATCCGTGCGGTCCTCGATCGCCACGGACTGGTCCACGCCAAGGAATCGGGCGCTGCCGTCCAAGAGTTTCTCGAGGCGATCGTGGCGGGCGGCAATTTGCGCGAGTATTGTGTCAACTAACCCTTGCCAACCTCGGCCTCATTCGAGGAAATCGCGCAGGACATCGATTCAGGCATCCGCAGGTCATCCTCCGCCCCTCAGGAGGTCGTCGCGGTTCATATAGCGGCGGCTACGCGCTCGCGACCGGGCCCGGTCAATTCGCCTTTGTTCATGTCGATGCCGGCACCGCCGTGGCGAACTATTGACGCGCGATCCCTCAAAATGAGTTGCGTACCTCACACGAGCTCAGCTATCGTATATCGATGAGAGTGCAGGACAACAGCACACCGCTTACGCTCAAGGACATCGCGCGCCAGGCCGGAGTGAGCCTCGCGACCGTGGACCGGGTCCTCCACAATCGGCCCGGCGTACGGCCGGACACCGTTCGTCGCGTCAAGGAGGCGATAAAGCGCAATGCCTTTCAGCCTCATGTAGCTGCAGCGGAGCTCGCTCGCGGCCGGGCCCGGCGCTTTGCCTTTGTCATGCCTTCCGGCCCGAACCTGTTTATGCACCAGATCCAGTCCTATCTCGGAGAGATGTCGGCCTGGCTCACGGCCCGTCGCCTTGTGGTTGAGATGATCGCGGCCGACGTTTTCAATCCTGCTGTTCTCGCAACCACCCTTGAATCCCTTGCCGGCGATTTCGACGGCGTGGCGGTCGTTGCCCTTGATCACCCACGCGTCCGCGCGGCCATCAACGATCTCGCCGATGGCGGCACCAAGGTCGTTACGCTGGTGTCGGACGTGCCGTCTTCGCGGCGTGACCATTATGTCGGCATCGACAATATCGCCGCCGGGCGCACCGCCGGCGCGCTGGTCGGCCGGCTCGTCGGCCCTCCACAGGGAAAAATCGCGATCGTCGCTGGTTCGCAAGCCCTTCGCGACCACGCCGAGCGCATCTTCGGCTTCAATCAGGTGATGGCATCCGAGTTTTCGCAACTGGATGTGATGCCCGTCCTTGAGGGGCGGGATGAGGATGAGCGCTCGGAACACCTCATGACGAGATTGTTGAACGATCATCCCGACATTGTCGGCCTTTACAACGTGGGCGCCGGCACTCCCGGCATTGCCAAGGCGCTCATGGATTCCGGGCGCGCCAACCAGATGGTCTTCGTCGGCCACGACGTCACCGTCGTGACGCGCAAGCTGCTTCTGAATGGCGTCATGGATGCGGCCATCTCACAAAACCCGGGGCACGAGGCGCGCGCTGCAGTACGCGTGCTGCTCGCGCTTGCCCGTGGCGAACCGATCTTGAGCGAACAGGAGAAAATCCGGATCGATATCGTGATGAGGGACAATCTGCCCTGAGCCGCATTGCGGGGCGGATATCGTCCCGGTGCGGCGGCCGGCAGACTGAATGGTGAATACGGCCCTTTGCGGGAAAGGCGACGTAGTTCGCGCGCCGCTTGGGAGTCGACAGGGAGGGATGCGTGTATCTTGGAATTGACATCGGGACGTCCGGTGTAAAGGCGGTGCTCGTGAACGAAGCTGGCGCGATCGTTGCGACGGCCTCGCGCGAGCTTACGCTGTCTCATCCCGCGCCGCTCTGGTCCGAGCAGGATCCGGACGCCTGGGCCGATGCCGCGATCGGTGCTGTCGACGATCTCGCGACGGCGCATCCGCGCGAAACGGCCGGGGTTCGCGGAGTAGGGCTTGCCGGCCAGATGCACGGCGCCACGTTGCTCGACGCCGACGGACGCCCGTTGCGCCCAGCCATTCTCTGGAATGATGGCCGCTCTCATGCCGAGTGCGCCGAGCTCGAGCGGCGGTGTCCCTCGCTTCATGCGATCGCGGGCAACCTTGCGATGCCGGGCTTCACCGCTCCGAAGCTGATGTGGGTCGGACGCCATGAGCCAGAAGTCTTCGCAAGGGTAGCCAAGGTCTTGCTGCCCAAGGCTTATGTGCGCTATCGCCTGACCGGCGAAATGGTCGAGGACATGTCAGACGCGGCGGGCACGCTCTGGCTCGATGTCGGTCAGCGTTGCTGGTCCGAACCGGTCCTGGAAGCGACGGGACTTAAGCTCCACCACATGCCGCGCCTGGTCGAGGGCAGCGAAGTCAGCGCGCCTCTATCGCCGGAATTGGCTGAGCGCTGGGGCATGTCGGCGGATGTCGTGATCGCCGGCGGCGCTGGCGACAATGCAGCAAGCGCGATCGGTCTCGGCGCCATTGCGCCTGGCGATGCGTTCCTGTCGCTCGGTACGTCGGGCGTGCTGTTCCGCGTCACCGATCGCTTTGCGCCCGCACCCGCTTCGGCCGTCCACGCGTTCTGCCACGCGCTTCCCGGCCTGTGGCACCAGATGGGCGTGATGTTGTCGGCGGCCGCCTCCCTCGCCTGGCTCGCCAGTGTCCTGGCAACGCCTGCTGCCGCGCTGCTCGCCCCGTTTGGCGAGAGCGTCGAGCGGCCGAGCCCGATCAAATTCCTGCCCTATCTCGACGGCGAGCGTACGCCGCACAACGACGCCGCCGTGGCCGGCGCGTTTGTCGGCCTGCGTGCCGCGACCGGACGCGCGGATATCGTTCAGGCCGTGCTCGAAGGCGTCGCCTTTGCCGCGCGCGACAATCTCCGTGCCTTGGGTGTGTCCGGCCCACCGATCATGGAAGTTGATCTCGTGGGCGGCGGGTCGCGCTCGGCGCTTTGGGCGCAGATCATCGCCGACGTGCTCGGTATTGCCGCCCATCGTGTCGAGGAAGGCGAGGTTGGCGCTGCGCTTGGCGCGGCGCGACTTGGCCGGCTTGCCGCCACCGGCGAAAGTCCCGCGCACGTGTGCTCGCGTCCGCGCCGGCTCGCGACTTTCATGCCTCGCGCGTCGGCGGTGGCAGCTTATGACGACGCCTATCAGCAGTGGCGAAAGCTTTATCCTGCGCTGAAGGAGCTCAGCTTATGAATGCCTCACCCGACTTCTTTGGTGCGACCGCTCCAGTCTCATACGGTGGCCCGGAGGCAAAGAGTCCGCTTGCCTTTCGCTGGTACGATAAGGACCGCATCGTCCGTGGGCGGCGGCTCGAGGATCATCTGCGCTTTGCTGTGTGCTACTGGCACTCGTTCTGCTGGCCGGGGGGCGATCCGTTCGGCGGTGAGACTTTCCTGCGACCCTGGCACCATGGCCCCGATGCGATGGCGCTCGCCCGTGCCAAAGCCGACGTCGCTTTCGAGCTGTTCCGTCTGCTCGATGTCCCTTTCTTTACGTTCCACGATGTGGACGCCGCACCGGAAGGCCGGTCGCTTGCCGAGTCCGTCGCCAACCTCAACGCCGTCGCCGATCTATTCGAACAGAAGATGGCCGCAGCCAAGGTGCGCCTTTTGTGGGGAACGGCCAACCTGTTCACGCACCGTCGCTACATGGCGGGTGCGGCGACCAATCCGGACCCGGAGGTGTTCGCCTACGCTGCCGGGCAGGTCAGGGCGGCGCTCGAGGTGACGCATCGGCTGGGCGGTCAGAATTACGTGCTCTGGGGCGGGCGCGAGGGTTACGAGACGCTGCTCAATACCGACATGAAACGCGAGCTCGACCAGCTCGGCCGCTTTGTCTCGCTCGTGGTCGAGCACAAGCACAAGATTGGGTTCAAGGGACCGATCCTGATCGAGCCCAAGCCCAGGGAGCCGACCAAACACCAGTACGATTTCGACGTCGCCACCTGCTACGGGTTCCTTCACCGCTATGACCTGCTGAAGGACGTCAAGCTCAACGTTGAGCAGAACCACGCCATCCTGGCGGGTCACTCGTTCCACCACGAGGTCGCGCTCGCGCAGGCGCTCGGCATCTTCGGCTCCCTCGATATCAACCGCGGCGACGATCTGCTCGGCTGGGATACCGATCAGTTCGCGATGAACGTGCCTGAGCTTGCGCTTGTGTTTCACGAGATGCTGAAGGGCGCCGGCTTCACAACAGGCGGTCTCAATTTCGACGCCAAAGTCAGACGTCAGTCGATCGATCCGGACGACCTGATCCATGCGCATATCGGTTCGATGGATGCCTGCGCACGCGCGGTGCTTGCGGCAGCCGAAATGCTCGATGGCGGAGTGCTCACGACCCCACTTGCCGAGCGCTATGCGGGATGGGGAGGCCCGGAGGGTCGCGCCATCCTCGCCGGGCAGCGCTCGCTCGCCGACCTTGCTGACCGGGCACTTGCTGACGGACTCGATCCGCAGCCTCGCTCGGGACGTCAGGAATATTTGGAATCCTTGGTCAACCGATACATCTGATCGCAGCGAAATTGATCGGACGCATCATCACATCAACAGGAGGACCGCCATGATAACGGCGGCCGCGGCCGGGCAACCGGTTTTGGAATTGACGGGTGTCGGCAAGGACTTTGGCGCGATCCGCGCGCTGCATGGCATCGACATGCGGGTCTCCCCGGGCGAGGTGGTCGGCCTCATGGGCGACAACGGCGCCGGGAAATCGACGCTTGTGAAGATCATCGCCGGAAATTTTCCGGCGAACCACGGCGAGATCCGCTTCGAGGGCACGGCGGTTCATTTCTATCGTCCGATCGATGCGCGCGCCGTGGGCATCGAGGTCGTCTACCAGGATCTCGCGCTCGCAGACAATCTGACGGCCGCGGCCAACGTGTTCCTGGGACGCGAGCTCAAGCGCAAATTCGGTCCGTTGTCGTTGCTTGATCACAAGGCGATGGCGGCGCGCGCGCTCGAGCTTTTCGGCGAGCTGCGTTCCGAGACAAGGCCGCAGCATCTCGTGAAGCAGATGTCGGGCGGTCAGCGCCAGGCGGTCGCCATCGCCCGGACGCGACTGTCCAACGCCAAGCTGGTCATGATGGACGAGCCGACCGCGGCGATCTCGGTCCGGCAGGTCGAGCAGGTGCTGAGCCTGATCCACCGCCTCAAGGAACAGGGCGTTGCCGTCATGCTGATTTCGCACCGCATGCCCGACGTGTTTGCGGTCTGCGATCGCGTCATCGTACTCCGCCGTGGCGAGAAGCGGGCGGACAAGCCGATCCGCGACACCAGTCCGGAAGAGGTGACGGCTCTCATCACCGGCGCAAAGGAGAGGGCATAATGTCCGTGCCGATCGAATCCCTGGTCTCCTTTTCCAATGTAGGCATGACCCGATGGTGGCAACGCAGCATCTTCGCCTCGCAGACCGCTTACGTTACGCTCGCGCTGCTGCTGCTGCTGGTCGTCATGCACTTCGCCAGCCCGTATTTCTTTACCGAAGGCAACATGCAGAACGTGGCGAAGAACTTCTCGTTCATCGCCATCGCCACCCTCGGTATCACATTTGTGATCATCACCGGCGGCATCGATCTGTCGGTCGGCTCGATGATGTGCTTTTCCGCCATGATCACCTCGATGGTGATGTCGGGCCTGTCGACGCCGGGGATGCCCGGGGCTTCGCTGTTCGTGCATCTGGCTGCCGACGGCAAGACCGTGCTCGCCAATGTGCCGGGCCTGATCCTGGTCATCTCGATCCTCGCGGGACTGGTAGCCGCGTTGATGGTCGGCCTGATCAACGGCTTTTGTATCGCCGTGCTCGGGTTGTCGCCGTTCGTAACCACGCTCGGCATGCTCTCGATCGTGCGCGGCCTCGCCTACGTCGTCTCGAACGGCAGGGGCAGTTTCCCGGGCGGGCCTGACGCCGAGTATTTCTACGCGCTGACGTCGGGCGACGTGGGCGGGATACCGGCGCCCTTCATCTATCTCATGATCCTCGCCCTGGTGATGGCCGTCGTATTGCATCATACCGCGTTCGGCCGCCACGTCTTCGCGCTCGGTGGCAATGAGCACGCCGCTGAACTGACCGGCATCCCGGTGGTCCGGGTCAAGATCCAGGTTTATGTGATCTGCGGGCTCGCCGCGGGACTGCAGGGGATCATCATCTCGGGCTGGCTGGGTTCGGCGCCGGCGAACATGGCGACGTCCTACGAACTCAACGTGATCGCCGCGGCCGTCATCGGTGGCGCCAATCTGGCGGGCGGCATCGGCGGTCCGCTCGGCGCCATCGTCGGCTGCGTGCTGCTGGAGGTCATCCGCAACGGCCTCGTGCTGGCGCAGGTCAATTCCTACTGGCAGCAGACTTTGGTGGGCGTGATCATCATCCTGGCCGTGCTGGTCGACCGGATACGCTCGCGCATGATTTGAGAATACTGACCGGGACGGTGCCAACAACGGCACGGTCTATCCGCCTCCCGGGCCAGACGATCTCTTAGGATAGGCATGAAAGCGTGGAGGAGACTTATGAAGAAGCTAATTCTTGCTACTGTGGCCGTCGTGATCATGGCGAGCCCGGCATTTGCCCAGCAAAAGTACAAGTTTGCCGTGGTGCCCAAGGCGATGAACAACCCGTTCTTCGACGTGGCGCGCGACGGCTGCCTGAAGCGGGCCAAGGAACTCGGCAACGTCGAATGCATCTACAAGGGGCCGATCGAGCACGAGCCCGCGACCGAGGCGCAAATCATCCAGGACTTCATCACCCAGAAGGTGGATGGGATCGCGATCTCGGTTGCCGACGTCGCGGCTATGACCAAGTCGATCGAAGCCGCGACCGCGGCCGGCATCGCGGTCGTGACCTTCGATGCCGATGCGCCGGGCTCCAAGCGTCTCGCCTATATCGGCACCAACAACAAGGACTTCGGCCTCGCGCTCGGCAAGCAACTGCGCGAGCTTAGGCCCGAGGGGGGCAAGTATGCCATGATCTCGGGTGGTCCCGGCGCCAAGAATCTCGCCGAACGCGTCGACGGCGTCCGTGAAGCGCTCAAAGGCTCGAAGTGGGTCGAGGTGGCGGGATCGCCGACCTTCTGCAATGACGACTCCGCGCTTGCCGTTCAGCAGATGGCCGACCTGCGCACCGCGACCCCCGACCTCGGCGCGATCGTGCCGGTGGGCGGTTGGCCGATGTTCGCCCCCGAAGGCTACAAGGCGTTCGTCAACAAGAACAAGAAGGACATCGACGCCGGCAAGTTCACGCTTGTCGTCGCGGATACGCTCAAGATGCAGCTCGAACTGTTGCGTGACGGCTACTCCAACGCGCTCACCGGCCAGCGGCCGTTCGAGATGGGCGAAAAGTCGATGGACATTCTGCTGGCGATCAAGAAGGGCGAGAAGGTGCCCGAGATCGTCTACACCGGCCTCGACCTCGTCACCAAGGACAACGTCGCGCAGCTCTTGAAGTAACGACTTCGCAGCGCGTCGGCCGCTAGCCGACCCATCCCAAGAAAAAGACGCATACTGCGCCGCTTGGCGCAGTATGCGATTGGATCGTTCGTCGACGCTATGCCGATGAACGGGCCGCGCTGGTTGCACGCAGACCGCGTCCCGCCTTCACTCCTGAGGTTCGCCCGCCATCGCCTTCCTTGACTTCTCTTCTGGCGATCCCGGCACAAAGTACTTCTTCGCCCAGCGGGAATCCTTCGTCAGAGTGAAAGTCTCGGGATGCCCCTGCTGCCGCCTCTCGTCGCTCGCACGCGCGCGATAGTGCTCGTATAGCCGGTTGAATTCTGCAAAATACATGCGGCCGAGGCGCGGACAGTCGGTGATCTCCAGCAGGTTCTCGTCATTCTTGTGAAGAGAGTTGCCGCTCAGATTGGGGGAGCCCGTGAAGACGACGGGTCGCTTTCCCTCGCCGTCCACGACGACGAACTTGTGGTGGACGCGAACCATCTTTTTCGGATCTTCGTGGGGCCAAAGCACCCGTTCGACGGCGAAGTCGGTCGGCGTGCTGCCGGACTTGAAGGCGCCGAATCCGACGATGTCGTGATTGTTTTGCGAACGATGGAATATCTCGATCTTGGCTGCGACATCTGCATGGGTCGGATCACCTCCGGGTTCGGCAGTGGGTACCCGGTTGACGAGTGCAAGCATCATCCTCTTGTTGTCTGCCGCGGCGAATACGGCGTCCAACAGCTTCTTGTCGGTCGGATCGAACACGCAGAGCAACACAGAGTGCTCGGCCGCGTTCACCGCATCCACGATCGCGTCGATCGAAGCGCGTTCGTCGTCGGGTTCGGGCGGAAAGAAAACCCTGATCGAAGCGTCGCCGACCGCGATCTTGTTCGACCAGCCCTTTTGCTCACGCTTGGTCGCGGCAAGCGTTGGATTGCCGTCCAGCAAGCGTTTTCGCTCTAGATACAAACGTGCGAGATCCGGGGACTCGAAAGCGTGCAAGACGTTGGCTTGTGCGGATAGTCCTTCGCTGGTGAAGTTCGCGGATCCCGCCAACACGGCTTCGGGGTGATCGGCTGCCCCGACGCGCACCAAAAATTTGTTATGCATGATGCTCGCGTGGGTACGGGCCACGAAACTGCTGGCGGGTCGGCCATTGTCCGTAAGCTCACCTATAGCTTGGTCCGAAGTGTCGTCGACAGACGTGTGATTGTAGGCGAGCGAGAGGGCGCCGCCGTAGTGCTGCAGCGCTGGAATGATCCAGATCTCGTCGGTCAGGTGATAGATTGCTCCTTCGACGTCCTTGCCCGCTGCCTGATCGAGGAATTGCGGAACGGCTTGCTCCATTCCGTTGGCCAGCCACGCCCGGGCGGCCTTTTGCTGGGACGCCGTGGTGAGATCTGGAAATTGTTTAGTGAAGGCTTGGGAGCTAACGACCGCTCGGTTGAAATGAGACGTAATCCCGTGTTCCTGGACCTGGGGGACCGTGACGTCGATCTGGCCTTGCTCCGCCTCCTCGTATTTGAGGGTGTCGGGGGTGCCCGTGACGGGTATGACACGATAGGAAAAGGTGGATCCGCGGTCTTTCGTGTCGATACGGGCGTCCCACCACGTGAACTTCTGGATCGGCGCGTCGTGGCTGCTGAAATCCGAATGATCCGATTTCGGTCCGTTGAATCCGATCCGGTTCGGAAGCCAACTCGATGTCGCTCCGCCGAAGCCAGGCTTTCGCTCGATGGCGAACCCCAAGAAGTCCGGCCTGCCGTCGCCCGCGTCCCAATCGAAGGCCAGCAAAACCAATGTGGGTGAGGTGAATGATCGCACGACGACAGCCATAATGCCCCCCAGAAATCCAAAGCCGGAAACATCAAACAGTGAAAGTCTAATCGCGCCAGTATACAACTTTTGTGACATATGAGCACTAACATTCGCTCTGAAAGGGAGGCGCGTCCGCTTCGTCTGGGACGCGATCTTTGCGGCCTGAACTGGCGGCGCTTTCGTTTCAGACCCAACCAAAGTTTCGATCGCCTGGTGGCATCATTGTGTTTGCGGCGGCCAACACAGATTTGAATCGCCTCACAACAGACCGGCGTCTATGCTGTGCTCATGTCGCGTGTCGTGTTTCTGTCGATTGCAATCGTCCTATCGCTGCTGCCGGTCGTCGCGCCGGCTGCGCCGGCTCATAAACGGCCGGCGCCACGCTGGCACGGCTACGGCTTCCTGCCGGGTTATCATCAGCCACCGAATAACAGCCTTCCAGACTACGCCCAGAAAGCTTCGGTTTCGCGCATGGCGCGCCACGACCGGCGCCCTTGGTATATCGACCCAGTCCCAAGTTATTACGGGTATGATGGCGACTGGCACTATTTCGGCCGGCCCGGCTTTTACGGCGGTCGCTACAATGGCGGCAGCTTCGGCCCTTGCTGGACGCGGACGCCGATCGGGCCGATCTGGAATTGCGGCTGACATTCGGCCAACGTGGCAACGCGCAATGGCATACTTTATAGATTGCGCGGAGGGCTTGCCCGTCAGCAAGGAAACTGGTCGGTCTTCCCAAGCAGGAAATCCACGTCGCTCTCGAAAATGTGTTTTAGAAATTTGCTGACCAGCTTGATCTTCGCCAGGTGATTCTGCTCGGTGCGAACCGACATCCAGACATCGCGGCGAACCGATATCTGGTCCGGCAGAATGCGGTTGAGTTCGGTTACGCCCGCGGCCACGAATGTCGGCAACAGTACAATGCCGAGCCCTGAAACCGCGGCGCTGCATTGGGCGATGATGCTGTTGCTGTGAAAGCAGATCTTCGGCGCAGTGATGACTTCGTCGAGCCATCGTACCGCGTGAATCGCGAGAAGTTCGTCGATGTATCCGACAAAGGTGTGATTGGCCAGATCGGCGCTGTTTTTCGGCATTCCATATTTTTGTGCGTAGGCCTTTGCGGCGTAAAGAAACAGGGCAAACTCGCCAAGCGCGGTGCTCTTCAGTCCCTGCGCCTTGGGGTTGAAAAAACTCAGGAAAATATCGGCTTCCTTGCGCGACAGGTCGACGGTCTGGGGAATGCTAAGCAGTTCGATTTTGACGCCGGGCGCGATTTGGTCCAGCACCAGAAGACGGCGGGCGAGATAGCGGCTTGCAATGCCTTCCATCGTTGCGATCCGCACCACCTGGACCGCACTGGCGGCGTCGCGGCTAATAACGTCGTCTACCAGATTCGCCCGACGATCCATCTCCTCGATATGCTTGAGGAGGTTCTGGGCCTCCTCGCGCACGACGATGCCTTTGCGTGTGCGGTCCAGCAGTTTCAAGCTTAGTTTTGATTCGAGCCGATCGATCCGGCGGCATACGGTCGAATGGTCAAGCTTCAAACGTCTGGCGGCCGCATGCACACTGCCCTGCCGGGCCACTTCCAGGAACACCCTCAGATCGTCCCATTTGGTAGCGGCTGAATTCGCCAAAAGCTCTTTCCTGCGCTGATCGTCGCGCGATGCTAGCGCAACGGAACACTGCATGGTGTAAAAAAACCATATCGGAAAGCCTGCCCGTCGTGGAAATCTGGCGCATAGTGGACGCGGATATCCGATCTTCGAGGGCATGAAATGCAGGTCATAACGACCGACGTTGCAGTGATCGGGGGAGGCGCCGCCGGCTGCTATGCCGCGCTCAACCTGAGCAAGCGGGGCATCAAGCCTTTGATCATCTGCAAGGGGCTGGTCGGCAAGAGCGGGGCGTCGCTGTTCGCCGGCAATCTGGTGATCTCTGGCCGGGCGCTGGGCAACAGCGAAGAGAACGCCCGCAACACCGCCGAGTTCTTGATCAAGTATCACAACCAGTTCTTGATCGATCAGAATTGGGCGCAACGATGCGGGCAGTGGGTCGAGAAGGTCTATTATCCGGAACTGGAGGAGGCAGGCCTCTACTTTCGGCGCAACGATGCCGGCGAGGTCGTCACCAGCCCCGGGAAGATCCGCAGCATAGCCGCCAATGTTCAGGGCAATTCCGGCGTGCCATTCATGGACCTGCGCCGGAAGCAGGTCATCAAGGCCGGTATCGCGCGAATGGAGGAGACGCTCGCCACCTCACTGCTGCACAACCCGGACGGTTCGGTCGGGGGCGTGTTCTGCCTGAACTACATCACCGGTGAATACACGGCCGTGATGGCGCGCGCGGTGATTCTGGCGACCGGCTACTCGGATCGGCTGCATACGCGCTCGACGGGCACGAGGGAGATGTCGGCGGATGGCGTCGCGCTGGCGTGGCGTGCCGGTGCGACCCTGCTCAACATGGAAATGCAGTGGTGGCACACCAATGACATGGCGCATCCACCGAGCTGGCAACGGATGCAGATCTATCCGAACCCGATGCTCGGCTCGCAAAAATCGGCGCGAATGCTCAACTCGGCGGGCGAAGAGTTCTTCAACCAGCAGCAGGACGATCCGCTGGCCTTCGGGCCCTACACGGTTCAGTTGAAAGCGTTGGTTAAGCAGGTTCGTGCCGGCAAAGCCCGTTACGAGGGCGGCTACTATGCCGGCTTCGACAATTGCGATCCGGCCGAAGTGGAGACCTATACGACCTATGGCAAGACGTTTCGGCAACTCGGCCTGCCATTTCCCGCACACATGGCCGAGACGGCGGTTTCGTCGCACTACCGGCAGGGCGGGATTGATGTCGACACCACCACCATGCGTTCATCGGTTCAAGGACTTTACGCGGCAGGCGGAGTAGGCGGCCACAGCAATGGATTGATCGGGCTCGCAACCTATGACGGCAAAGTCGTTGCCGAAGGCGTAGCGCGGGATATCGCGACGCTGAAGGCAGTCTCGTTGCCGCAACCGCAAATCGAGGCGGAATGCCGCAGGCTCGATCGTTTGCGCAGTTCTTCCGGCGATGGCCCGGCGCCGGGCAGGCTGAAGGAAGACATCCGGGCGGTGATGTGGGAAAAAGTCGGGGTCGAGAAGAACGCTTCCGACCTGCGATCGGCGCTCGACGACATTGCACGAATACGCCTTCAACTTCTGCCCGGCATGAAAATCCGCAACACCGGAAAATCCGTCAACTACGAGTGGCTGGACGCGATCGACGTAATGAACATGATCGATGTCTGCGAACTCGTCATCCACTCCTCGCTCGAGCGCAAGGAGAGCCGTGGACCCTTCATTCGCCAGGATTTCCCGCTTACCGACAATGACAATTGGCTTGCCGCTAATGTCCTTAAGAAATCCGGCAACGGCCTGCGGTTTGAGCAGCGGCCCTACGACATGCCGCTGTTCACGCCCGGCTTTTCCAGGAAAGACAACCTTGAGGTCGCCTGGTGACATTGGTCTCTCCCGGTGACGCTCCCGTGCCCGTTCCTCCTTCGGTTGATGGCCGCCGCCTGGGGCAGGCCGAACAGCATGACGCGCTGGCCGCGCGCAATTCGCGCCTGATCCCCGGTGAATTGCTGACCATCAAGATCCGCCGGTCAGAGGTCCCCGCGGGTGGCGACATCTACCAGGAATTTCAGGTGCCGTACCAGAAATGGATGCGGGTGCTTGATGCCCTGAACTGGATCGCGGAGAATGCGGCGGCCGACCTGGCATTTCGATGGTTCTGCGGATCGAAAATGTGCGGAACCTGCGCGGTCCGAATGAACGGCCGCGAAGTGCTGGCGTGCTGGGAGGCGGTCGAGCCGAGCATGGTGATCGAGCCGCTGCGGAACCTTCCGGTCATTCGCGATCTCGTCGTCGACCGCACGCGCTACGAAGACAAGGTCGCAAGTCTAGAGCCGTGGATCGAGCGCCATGAACCTTATGCCCAGTTCCCCGAGCCGCTCACGCACAAGCAGATGAAGGATGCCTCCAAGGCGCTCGACTGCATCAGTTGCATGTGTTGTTACTCGGCGTGTCCCGTGATTGGCCTCGGAAACCTAACCGATTTCGCCGGCCCCGCGCCCCTTGTTCAGTTGGGCCAGACCGCGCTCGATCCGCGCAACAGCCCAGGGAAGGTCAGGCGATCGCTCGAACTGACCGGGATTTTCAATTGCGTGTCCTGTTATAAATGCGAGGAGGTATGTCCGGCCAGCATTCCGATCGTCAGCCGCATTATCGAGCCATTAAAGGCGAAGGCGGCACAGCTCGTTCCCGAAATGGCCAAGCATTCATTTGCCTTGCGCGATATCGTTGCGGGCCGTGGCCGGGTTGATCCCGGCGAACTGGTCCTGAGGGTTCAAGGGCTGCGTGCGCTCGGTAATCTGCGACGCATATTGCGGTTGTTCGCGCGCGGCAAGATCAATCCGATGAAGACATTGCTCGGGACAAAAACCGGCGCCGCCGAGGCCGCCGGCCGGCTTCTGGGCAACAGAGTGGGGAAACAATGAAATTCGCCTATTATCCCGGCTGCTCGGCGCGCAGCACCTGCGCTGAACTCAACGATGCAACCCACCTTGTGGCGTCCAAGCTCGGGCTCGATCTGGTGCAGCTGGAAATGGCCACCTGTACCGGGGCGCGCGAATTGCGCGCGATCGATCCGGCCGGCTTCTACGCCCTTAACGTCCGGATTTTGGCGCTGGCGGAAAGCCATGGCCTGCCCTTGATGACCATCTGCAATACCTGCACCCTGAACGTGCTGGATGCGCATGCCGCCTTTGTGAGCGATCCGGAACTCGCAGCGTCGGTGAATGCAAGGCTCGCCGAAGAAAACCTGCATTACAGCGGACGCACCAAGATCAGCCATTTTCTGTGGGTGTTGCACGAGGATATCGGCAAGCAGCGGCTGCGCGAACAGGTGGTCAATCCGCTCAGCGGTCTGACGGTCGCTGCGTTTTATGGCTGCCATATCACCCGTCCGCCGGGTCGTTACGGGTTTGTCGATTCCCGGAATAACCGTGCCCTGGAGCTGCTTGCCGAAATCCTCGGCTGCCTGCCGATCGAATACAGCGGCCGCACCGAATGTTGCGGATTTCATACAGCCGCTCACGACGAGAGAGTTGCGATCAAAATGACCGGGCAACACGTCCTCGCGGCAAAGGCCGGCGGCGCGACGGCGATGGTGACACCGTGCCCGCTGTGTCATACCGTCCTCGATAGCTTTCAACCCGAAATGGAAAAGGACATTGATCAGAAACTGGACATGCCGGTTCTGCACCTTCCGCAGCTGGTCGGGTTGGCGCTCGGATTGTCGCCCGAACAACTGAAGATTGACCGACACATGGTGCCGGCGGGCGTGCTTGATAGCTATGCCGCTACCGCCCCAACCGGACTCAAGTGATGTTTCGGTCGAGAGCATACCGCGCGAGGTCTTCGGCGTTTTCGCGGTCGGTCGGAACGCGTGCGTTCTGTGCGCAGGCCGACTTGGCGATGGCCCCGGCGGATTTGACCAATCCCGATGCAGTCATCGGTGAAATACTGCGCAGCCAAAATCCGTCTGCTGAATCGGTGCGGTCGGGTCTTGGCTCTTGCGTGGATGTGCTGAAGGTCGGAGACTGCCACAACGGGACTTCCGGCATTACAATGGATTGCGGTCGACCATGAGGGATACGGTCCTTCTGCTTGCTATGAACGGGCTGATCTGGGGGCTGATCATTGCGCTCATCGCGCTTGGTCTTTCGGTTATTTTCGGCCTGCTCGATATTATCAATATCGCCCATGGTGACTTCTTCATGGTCGGCACCGTGCTGGCGTGGTTCAGCCTGTCGGCGACCGGGAATTTCTGGATCGGCTTTATTGTCGCGCCGGTGATCGGGTTTGTCATCGGGGCAATCATTCAGCGTCTCGTGATTCAGCCGATCCATGGCGCGGCGGCGTTGTCTATCGTAGCGACCTTCGGCCTCTCCCTGATTCTTCAGGAAACCGTGCGGATCACGTTCGGGGCGACGCCGCGTCGCATGCTGGCGCCGATCCAGGGGACCGTTCCCCTGTTCGGAATTGATTACGAAATTTATCGATTGTTCGCGGCGGGGATCGCGCTGGTGGCGCTGGCCGGTTTCTTTCTATTCCTGCAGCACACCAAGCTCGGTATCTGGATGCGGGCCGTTCGGCACGACCGCGAGACCGCTGTCGCGATGGGTATCCCGGCGCAACGAGTTTATGTGATGACTTTCGGTGTCGGGTTTGCGCTGGCGGCATTTGGCGGCGCGGTCGCGGCGCCGATCACCACGGTGGATTTTCGCGGCGGCGTCGATGTCCTTCCGTTCTGCTTCATGGCGGTCATCATCGGGGGGCTCGGCAATCTGGCCGGTACGGTGGCGGCGGCAGTCCTGTTGGCGTTCCTTGAGGGGTTGGTTCAGAGCGTCGCCGATCCAACGGTGGCGCGAATCTCTTCGCTGGTGCTGATGAGCGCGGTCCTGTTGCTGCGGCCCCAGGGTCTGTTCAAAGGCTTCACCAGGTGACGCGGCGTTCCATCGAAATCGGTATGGCGGTGAGTGCGGCGACGTTCCTGATTTCGGTGCCATGGTTGATCCCGGCTCTGACCGACAATTTCTGGGTCAGTGTGATTACGGAAATTCTGATCTGGTCGCTGTTTGCGGCCAGCGCCAACCTGCTGTTCGGCTACGTTGGACTGCTGTCGTTCGGGCAGGCGCTGTACTTCGGCTTCGGCATGTACGGCGTAGCACTTGGCATCGATCATCTCGGCTTGTCGTTCTGGCCGGCATTCGGACTGGGGATTGTATCGGCGATAGCAATGGCGCTGGTCTCGGGGGTCTTCGCGGTGCGGCTGAGCTGGCATTATTTCGCGATCATTACCGTCGTGTTTTCGTTGATATTCTATTTTCTCGCGGTCTCGATGAAGCCACTGACCGGCGGCGACGACGGAATCAATTTTTCGTTGCCGCCCGTGTTCAGGTTCGGCGGCAGCATCTGGAGCCTTACCGATCCCACCTTCCAGTATTTCTTCGTCCTGGCAGTAGTGTCGCTTTGTTTCTTCCTGATGTACCGGGTGATCAACAGCCCGCTGGGCAAAGGTTTCCTGGCAATCCGCGACAACGACCTTCGCGCCTCGCTGATCGGTCTCAATGTCTATGTATTGCGGTTAATCGCATTCGTGATGGCCGGATTTCTGGCCGGCGTATCCGGCGCGCTGTTTGCGTTCTTCGGCCGCTACGCGTCCGCCAGCTACATGTTCTACCAGGTATCCGGCGAAGCGGTGGTCTGGACCATCGTCGGGGGCGCCGGCACGATGTTCGGGCCGCTGGTCGGCACCACATTGTTCATCGTGATCCGCGAAATCGTATCGAGTCACTGGGAGCATCATTCGCTGATCGTCGGACTATTGGCCATTCTGGCGGTGATTTTCGCACCGAAAGGGATCGTCGGTCTCTGGAACGGCTGGATGACCCGGCTGGGCGAGCGCGATGCCGCATCGGCACCGCCGCGCCTGACGCTGCAGGCCGAGCCATGAGCGAACCTGTGCTGCGCACCGAGGGTTTGATCAAGCGGTTCGGCGGCTTGACCGCGGTCGACAATCTCAGCATCAACTTAGCCGGCGGTCGGGTCCATGCCATCATTGGCCCAAACGGCGCGGGGAAGACGACATTTTTCAACCTGGTATCGGGTATGCTCAGCCCCAGCGGCGGCCGCGTGTTTTTTCGTGGGCGGGACATTACCGGCTACCGGCCGCATGAGATCAGTCGGTTGGGGATCAAGCGGACCCTGCAGGTCAAGAGCGTGTTTCCGGAATTGAGCGTTGCCGACAATCTCTGGATCACAAGGCAAGCGGGGCGCCGGTTCCTGCATCCGTTTCGCCGCGCGGCGAGCGATCTGGAGACGAAGTCGCACGTCGAACGGATACTCGAGCAGATCGGCCTCTCCGCACTTGCCGGGCGTCCCGCCGGAACGCTGTCCTATGGCGACGTGGCGATGCTCGAGATCGGGATGGCGGTCATTTCCGAGCCGAGCCTGCTTCTGCTCGATGAACCGACCTGCGGCATGAGCCCTGCGGAGACCAATCGCGCGGTCGAAAAAATCCGCGACCTGGCGCGTACCATCGATATCGTCATCATCGAGCACGACATGGACGTCGTCTTCGGGATCGCCGACGACATTACCGTTCTTGCCCAGGGGGCGATCCTGGCCAGCGGCAGGCCGGCAGAGATCGCCGAGGATGAGCGAGTCCGCGAAGCCTATCTCGGCCGTCCGGAAGACGAGGATTTCGTCGAGGAGGCGGCTCATGCTTAGCCTCCGGGATGTTCATGTTCATATCGGCAAGCTGCATATTCTTCAGGGCGTCAATCTCGAGGTAAGGCCCGGCGAATCCGCCGCGTTGCTCGGACGCAACGGCGTCGGCAAGACGACCACGCTGCGGGCGATCATGGGGCTGGTGTCCAAGAGCAGCGGCGCGATCAGGTTCGACGAATTCGATCTTTCAAACTATCCGGCCCATAAAATTCCGGGCAAGGGAATCGGGTACGTCCCGCAGGGGCGGGGCATTTTTCCGAATCTTTCGGTGCTCGAGAATCTGAATATCGGCGTCACCGGCAAGCGCGACACCGAGCGCGAGGATTACGTATTCACATGCTTTCCGAGGCTCAAGGAACGGCTGAAGCAGGCCGGCAATACACTCTCGGGCGGCGAGCAGCAAATGCTCGCGATTGCGCGTTGCCTGATGATGCGCCCCAAGCTCATTATTCTCGATGAGCCGACGGAAGGCATCATGCCGCGGCTGGTATCGCAGATCAGGCGCGAAATCTACCGCATCGGCCAGAGCGGCGTATCCATCCTGCTGGTCGAACAAAATGTCGAAACCGCGCTGAAGCTCTGCCCCAATGTGTTTCTGATGGAAAAGGGCGCCATCGTATATTCGGGTGCTGCTCACGATCTGAAAGGTCAGCCCGAAATCGTGCGTCGTTATCTTGGATTGTCGCAATAACTTCAACCGCTCTTACGGAGGGTCTCGTCATGGCAAAGAAACTTTCACGTCGTAGCTTCCTGGAGTGTGCGCTGGCGGGCGGCGCGGCTGCCGGCACCGCCAATCTCACGATCATGCGCGACGCATTCGCCCAGGCTTCCGGCCCGATCGTCATCGGGCATCACTGCGATCTCACCGGCGCGATATCGTCCTGGGGCTTCTGGCACGACAAGGCCGCCAAGGCCGCGGTGGATCTTATCAACCAGGGTGGCGGGATTGCCGGGCGTAAGCTCGAACTGGCGACCGAAGATACCGAATCAAATCCGGCCAGCGGCGCGCGCAAGCTGCGCAATCTCATTCAGCGCACCAATGCCGAATTCATCGTCGGATCGGTTCATTCCGGCGTGATGCTGTCGTCAATCCCGATCGCTACCGAACTCAAGACCATCTACTTCTCGACGGGTGAAGCCACAGAAGCGACCGGCAGCAAGGGAACGCGATTCTCGTTCCGCACCGGCACCGACACCTATTCGATCGCGGCCGCCAGTCTGCCGTGGTGCGTCGAGAGCTTCGGCAAGGTCTGGACCATCATTTACGCCGACTATGCCTGGGGACAGAGCACGGCCCAGGAGTCCAAGGTCTATATCGAGCGCGCCGGCGGCAAGGTTCTCAACGCCATTCCCGTGCCGCTCGACGCCAAGGATTTCGTGCCTTATCTCGCGCAGATTTCGGCCGATACCGAAGTGCTGTTGCCGGCGTTCATTGGCTCGCTATCGGTCGCATTCTATACCCAGGCAAAGAGCATGGGGCTCGACAAGAAAATGAAGATGTATTCGTCGTCGGCCAGCATCGAAGCTATCGCACCTGACGATATTCAGGGTGCGGCGGAGGGGGTATATTTCTTCGAGAACTTCCCGCGCCAGCTCAAGGCAAAGGACGACGGCTTTCACAAGCAGTTCAACAAGCTGGTCGGCATAGACGATGTCGATGCACGCGAGGTTGGCGGTCAGCGCGTCATGGACAAGAGCCATGGCTGGCAGGCGTGGGAAGATATCTTCGCGCTGAAGCAGGCGATCGAGGCGTCCGGCTACAAGACCCGCAAGGATGTCGAGGGGGTTATCCAGGCATTGGAAGGGATGCAGATGACGAATTCGTTGGCGCATCCGCAGGGCGACAAGATCATCCGCAAGCAGGACCATGTGGGCATTATCGACTGCTATATCAGCCGCGTGGAGAACGGAAAGCTTGAGGTCAAGAAGCGGATCCCGAAGGAGGAACTCGCCCAGAACATGCCGCTTCGGCACAACCTGTCGGAGATGCCGGTGTGATCTCGAGAACAGCGTGAGGCCACCACGCACTCCCGACGCTCAAGGTAGCACATGACAAGATATCCGAAGTTCAAGGCCTGCGCGGTCCACGCCGCGCCGGCGTTCCTCGACGCCGAATCGACTGTTGAGATGGCGTGCGGTCTCATCGCCGAGGCGGCGCGTGCGGGTGCGCAATTGATCGCCTTCCCCGAGTCCTTCGTGCCGGGTTTTCCGGTGTGGGCATCGGTACAGGCGCCCATCAAGAATCACGAATATTTCAAGCGTCTGGCGGCGAACTCGGTCGAAGTGCCCGGCCCCGAGGTCGCGCAGCTATGCGCGGCGGCGCGAGAAAACGAGATCCTCGTTTCGATCGGTGTCAGCGAACGGTTGCCAGTGTCGGTAGGCTGTCTGTGCAACACGAATTTGCTTATCGGAGCCGACGGTGCGCTGCTCAACCACCACCGCAAGCTGGTTCCGACGTTTTACGAGAAATTGATCTGGGCCAACGGCGATGGTGATGGTCTGCGCGTCTGTGATACGCCGGTTGGCAAGCTTGGCATGCTGATCTGCGGCGAGAACACCAATCCGCTCGCGCGCTATGCGCTTATCGCCCAGGGTGAGCAGGTTCACGTGTCGTCTTATCCGCCGGTATGGCCGACGCGTCCGGCCAATGAGCCCGGCCGCTATGACCTGGCGTCGGCGATCAAGATTCGGGCGGGCGCACATTCGTTCGAAGGAAAGGTCTTCAATATCGTCTCCTCGGGATTCCTGGATCAGCGGACCATAAGGGAACTGGACGAGCTCGATCACGAAGCGCGCGAAACGCTGGAAGCCAGTCCCCGCGCGGTCAGCATGATCCTCGGCCCGTCGGGCGAAATTCTCGGTGACACGCTCTGCGAGTCGGAGGGACTGCTGTATCAGGACATCGATATCGCCCAATGCGTCGAACCGAAACAGTTTCATGATGTGGTCGGCTATTATAACCGCTTCGACATTTTCGAGCTGAAGGTGACGCGAAAGCGCCTGAAGCCGGCCGCCTTCCTCGATGAGGTTGCAGCGCAAGGAGGGACGTGAGCCGTGGCGACCGGCGACCGGGCTCACAATCCATCGAGTATGATCATCACATCGGTCGCGGCGCCCTGGCGCATCGCGATCAGCGGTTGATATTCCGGCGCGCTGTACCACGCTCTTATCGATGCCATATCAGGAAATTCGATGATGACCACCCGGTTTGGCTTCCAGTCGCCTTCCAAAACTTCGTGCGTGCCCGGCTTTGTGAGGTACCGGCCGCCGAAACGCTCGATCATCGGCACCACCTTGGCGAGGTAGTCGTTGAATACCGTGAAGTTGGTGACGGTATGTTCGCCGATGTAATATGCGGACATGCAAGCCTCCGATACTGAACAGGGTGACAGACTATGCGGAAAACTGATGTGGGTGCAATTTTGCCGGCAGGAGCGCTGCAACTCCTGCGCAACTCGGCGCACGGTTGATCGATTCAACGGCAAGGAACCTCGCGGGCGAGTTCTTTGCCTCGTTCGGGACGGTTGTCGGCGGGCCTCAAACGGCGCCCGCGCCAATCGATGCCGGCGCGGGGCTGGTTGAAGCGGCTTTCCTTTTTCACGAGGTTCGGCGCCATGCCCACCGGAACTTCATAGTTTTCCACCTGTTCCGCCACGCGCAATGCAATCCGCGTGAATACGATTAGAATTTCGGTTAGAGTTGGCCGAAATGCATCACCAGGCGGCCTTTCATAATCCCGTTCTCGTCGCGCTGTCGATTCTGATCGCTGCGCTCGCCTCCTATACTGCGCTCGACCTCGCGACCCGGATGCGCGCCGCTTCCGGGCGGGCCCGCCGTGCTTGGCTTGCAGCCGCTGCGATTGCTATGGGCGGCGGCATCTGGTCTATGCATTTCGTCGGCATGTTGGCCTTCAGCCTGCCCGGAACCGAGATCTCGTACGATCCATTCCTGACCCTCCTCTCGCTTGTCATTCCCATCGTCGTCGCGGCCGCCGCATTTGCCGTGGTCGGAAGGCGCCCCGAGGCGCTCCTCGCATCCGGCTTCGCGATGGGACTTGGTATCTCCGGCATGCACTACACGGGCATGGGCGCGATGCGAATGGCGGCTTCTATCGAGTACGATCCGCAGTGGGTCGTGCTCTCGATCGTGATCGCCATCAGTGCCTCGGTCGTCGCGCTCTGGCTCGCCTTTCGCCACACCAATGCCGTGCAGCGACTGTTCGCAGGGGTTGTGATGGGTCTTGCGGTCTCCGGCATGCATTACGCCGCCATGGAAGGCGCTTTATTCTTGCCTGCGGTGCCCGTCGCAGGGCACGCCGGACATGTCGTCGGTCAGGCACCGCTCGCATTCCTCCTCGCCGGCACCACCATCGTGATCCTGAGCATTGGGATCGCCGCTGCGGTCTACGACAGGGCCTCCGCGGAGCGCGCGCAACGCGAGGCCAGCGCATTGAGGCGTAGCGAAGAACGCTTTCGACTGCTTGTGGAGGGTATCACCGACCATGCGATGTTCATGCTTGAGCCGGATGGGCGCGTAGGAAACTGGAACCTCGGCGCGCGCCGGCTGATGGGCTATGGCGATGACATTATAGGGACAAGCTACGCGATCTTTCATACCGAGGAAGATCGCGCGGCCGAGACGCCCGCGCGTGCTCTTCTTGCGGCTGAGCGGGAGGGGAAGTCCGCAATCGAAGGCTGGCGCGTGCGCAAAGACGGCAGCCGCTTCTGGGCAGAGGCAACGGTCGTCGCGGCACGGAACGAAAGCGGCGCGATCACTGGCTTTGCCAAGATCGTGCGCGACGTCAGCGAGAGGAGACGGGCACAGGAAGCATTGGATCGAGCGCGCGAAGCACTGATGATGTCGCAGAAGATGGAGACCATCGGTCAGCTTACCGGCGGCGTCGCCCACGATTTCAACAACCTGCTCGCCACCGTTCTCGGCAGCCTTGAGCTTTTGAAGAAGCGCCTGCCGGCGGGCGATCAGAAGATCCAGCGCCTGATAGACAACGCAATGCATGGTGCGCTGCGGGGCGCCTCTCTGACCCAGCGCATGCTCGCCTTCGCCCGTAAACAGGATCTCAGGCCGGCGGTCATCGATGTCCCAGAACTGGTGCGCGGCATGGCCTCGCTCCTAAAGTTCGAAAGCGGAATTCGTGTTGAGACGCTGTTTCCGATGGACCTCCCGAAGGTGAAGGTTGACGCGAACCAGCTCGAACTGGCTATCCTCAACCTGGCGCTAAATGCGCGAGATGCGATGCCGGACGGCGGCCTGATTACTATCGCCGCTCGCGAGGAACAGGACGGAGGCGGCCCTCCGACGAGCCGCTACGTTGCACTCTCAGTGAGCGACACGGGTTGCGGCATGGACGATGAGACGCGCAAGCACGCTCAGGAGCCGTTCTTTACGACAAAGGGCGTCGGCAAAGGCACCGGGCTCGGACTCTCCATGGTCCAGGGGCTCGCCGAGCAGTCCGGTGGCAAGCTCGTATTGAAGAGCAGCCTTGGAGAGGGCACGGCAGCCGAGATCTGGTTGCCGGTAGCCGAGGAGACCGCGGTGCCGGCTTCACGTGCGGAGGCTGTGGCACCTACGCCTCGGGCCAGCCGTCGCCTTTCGGTGCTTGTCGTCGACGACGACCTCCTGGTGCTTGAGAGCACAGCGGCGATGCTGGAGGATCTTGGGCACGCAGTGGTCGAGGCGCGCTCGGGCGAGGAGGCGCTGGCTTTGCTCCGCCGCACGCGCACCGTCGACCTCGTTGTCACCGACTATGCCATGCCTGGCATGACCGGCCTGCAGCTTGCCGGCGCAATCGCTGCGGAGCGTCCTGGGACGATCATCCTCCTGAGCACAGCATACGCCGAGCTTCCCAGCGAAGCGCGATCCAACCTGCCGCGCTTGTCAAAACCGTTCGACCAAGATGCGCTCGCGAAGGCTATCGAGGCGACGATGCGCGAAGGAGAGCGCGCCGGATCTGTCGTCGCGTTTCGACCGAAGAGCGCCTGAGATAGAGATGTGCCGAGGCTTCTGTCCGCGTGCGGAGCCAAGTGACGTGTAGTGAAGCTTCAGCGACGCTTGCTTCGAATCGATGGCCGGGTGAGCCGCAGCCGGCCGTGGGTGCGGGGGAGAAACTGAGCGCCCTTGGCACTGAGGAAATCGAGCATCGCCTGCGCCGGCGGCAGCAAGACCTTGTCCCTGCGGGAGAGCACGAACCATTGCCGAACCACCGGAAGGCCATCGACATCGAGGGTGACCAAGCGTCGCTCGTCGAGTTCGGTTGCGACGGTGTGCGCGGAAATAAATGCAATGCCTAAACCGGCGATCACGGCCTGCTTGATGGTTTCGTTGCTGCTCATCGCCAAGCCGATTTTTGGGCGAATGCCGGCGGTTTCGAACAGTTGTTCCATCAGCCCGCGTGTTCCTGATCCGGGCTCGCGCGTCAGGAAGGTTTCGTTGGCGAGATCGCTCAGCGCGATACGCGCTTTGCGGGCCAAGCGATGAGCCGTCGGCGCGATGATGACATGCGGGTGATCGCCGATCAGGTGAATGCTCATGTCGATGTCCGCCGGCGGGCGGCCCATGATCGCCAAATCGAGATCATAGCCGTGCAATGCGGTGCCGATCTCCTGCCGGTTTCCGATCGAAAGGGTGACATCGACGTTCGGATGCAGCTTCGAAAATCCGGAGATCATGAATGGCACGAAATACTTCGCGGTGCTGACGGCGCCGATTGATACGCGGCCCGCGGTTTTACCTGCCATCATCTCCAGCGAGGTTGCGCAATCCGCGATCGCGGCTTCGATACGCTCGCTCAGCGCGAGCACCTCACGCCCGGCATCCGTCAGCAGCATGCCGTCCCCGGTGCGCTGGATCAAAGGCAAGCCTGCGAGCGCCTGCAGGTTGCGCAGCTGCAGCGTGACCGCGGGCTGTGTCAGATGCAACTGTTTGGCCGCCGATGTAACCGATCTGTTTTTCTGAACCGCGGCCAGCGCGCGCAGCTGGCGGATCGTCAATTCCCGTAATAACCGGCCTGCCATGGGCGTCCCATTATAACAAAAACTTCGCTTTGGCCAAAGATAACAAAATTTCCCTAATTCGGCAAATTGCGCTCTGTTGAGAGGCGGATCGCCGACCCGGCGAGATGCTTTGAGAGCCCCCGAAAGAGGGCACAGGGAGACGTCCATGGACGAGCGCGTGACGCTGCGTTCGCATCTCGATCGGTCTACTTCGCAGGCGCCGCACGGCGCCGCGGTGGGCGAAGTGATCGAAGCCATCGCCGCCGCCGCCGTTGAGCTTGCCGCGCTGATCGCGGATGGACCGTTGGTGGGCATTACCGGACAGAATGGCGGCATCAATTCCGACGGCGATCGGCAGAAAGACATCGATATCGTCGCCGACGAAATGATGCGGCGCGCACTGTGCGCCGCCCCGGTGGCGGCGGTGTTTTCCGAGGAGGCCGCGCTGCCGGAAACCTTGCGTCCCGAAGCGCATCTCTGCGTCGCGATCGACCCGCTCGACGGATCGGCCAATCTGGAGAACAACATCTCCGTCGGCACCATCTTTTCGATCCGCCCCAGGGGCCGCGACCTCCTCTCGACCTTCTTTGAGCCCGGCACGGCGCAGTGTGCCGCAGGCTTCACCGTCTACGGTCCGCAAACGACGCTCGTTCTCGCGCTCAACGCGCGGGTCGACATCTTCATTCTCGACAGGCGCGCGGGGGAGTTTCTGTTGATCCGGCAAGCCGTGCAGATCGCACGCAGCACGCCGGAGTTCGCCATCAACGCCTCCAATCGCCGGCACTGGCACGGCCCGGTCCGCGCCTACATCGACGAATGCCTCGCCGGCACCAATGGCGCGGGCGAGGCGGACTTCAACATGCGCTGGATCGGCTCGCTGGTTGCGGAGGCGCTCCGCATCTTGGTGCGCGGCGGCGTGTTTCTTTATCCAGCCGATGCCCGCCCGAGCTATCGCGAGGGAAGGCTCCGGTTGCTGTACGAGGCCCATCCGATGGCACTGGTGATGGAATGGGCGGGCGGCGCGGCCTCGACCGGGCGCCGGCGAATCCTGGAATTGGGCGCAAAAACGCCGCACCAGCGGGTGCCGCTGATCATGGGCTCCGCGCGCGGTGTGCGCGACGTGGCGGCCATCCACGAAGGTATCGAACCGATGTTCGACAATAGCGACGCACCGCTATTTGCGCGGCGCGGCTTGTTTCTCTGAGCGGGTAGTTGCGATGTCACGTCGTCATCCCATCATATCGATCACGGGTTCGTCGGGCGCCGGCACGACGTCGGTGAAAAAGACCTTCGAGAACATCTTTCGGCGCGAGAAGGTCGTCGCGGCCTACATCGAAGGCGACGCCTTCCATCGTTACAATCGCCTCGAGATGCGCACCAAGCTGCTGGACGAGGCCGAGCGTGGCAACAAGCATTTCAGCCATTTCAGCCCCGAAACCAACCTGTTCGAAGAGCTGGAGAAAGTATTTCGCGACTACGGTGAATCCGGCACCGGAACGACGCGTCATTACGTCCATGACGATGAAGAGGCAAAGCTGTATGGCGCTGACCCGGGCACGTTCACCAAATGGGGCCCGCTGCCGGAAGACTCCGATCTGCTGTTTTATGAGGGACTGCACGGCGCGGTTGTGACCGACAAGGTCAATATTGCGCAGCATGCCGATCTGAAGATCGGCGTCGTTCCCGTGATCAATCTGGAGTGGATCCAGAAACTGCACCGCGATCGCAGCGACCGCGGCTACACCGCGGAGGCTGCGACACGTCGAACCCGTTTATCGCGCGGTGGATTCCGACTCCGGACGAGTCCATGGTCGTGATCCGTCTCAAAAATCCGCGCGGCATCGATTTTCCCTATCTGCTGTCGATGATCCCGCACAGCTTCATGTCGCGCGCCAATTCGATCGTGATCCACGGGGCGAAACTCGACCTCGCGATGCAGCTCATCCTCACCCCACTGATCCTGCAACTCATGGAACGCAAGAGGCGCACGATATGACCGCTCCCGCTCGATCCCGAATTGCCGGCCGTCCGGAAGTTTCTCACGCGGAAATGGCCAACGCGATCCGCTTTCTGGCGATCGATGCGGTCGAGAAGGCGAAGTCCGGTCATCCGGGCATGCCCATGGGCATGGCCGACGTCGCTACCGTGCTGTTTACGCGATTCCTCAAATTCGATCCTGCGGACCCGGCATGGCCGGATCGCGATCGCTTCGTGCTGTCTGCCGGTCACGGCTCGATGCTGCTGTATGCGCTCTTGCACCTGACGGGCTACGAAGGCGTGACGCTGGATGAACTCAAAGCATTCAGGCAGTGGGGATCGAAGACGCCGGGGCATCCCGAGCACGGCCACACGCCCGGTGTGGAGACGACTACCGGACCGCTCGGTCAGGGCATTGCCAACGCCGTCGGCATGGCGCTCGCCGAGCGTCTGATGAATGCGCGGTTCGGCGACGATTTCGTCGATCACTATACTTACGTGATCGTCGGAGACGGCTGCCTCATGGAGGGCCTCAGCCAGGAAGCGATCTCGCTGGCCGGCCACCTGCGGCTCAACCGGCTAATCGTGCTGTTCGACGACAACCAGATTTCGATCGACGGCGCGACATCGCTATCTTGTTCGGATGACCAGCTGGCGCGGTTCAAGGCCTCCGGATGGTCCGCGTGCCGGATCGACGGCCATAATCCCGCGGCGATTGGCGCCGCCATCGAACAGGCCCGGAACAATGACCGGCCGGCGCTGATTGCCTGCCGCACGCTGATCGGTTTCGGGGCGCCGAACCGCCAGGGTAGCGAAAAGGCCCATGGCGCGCCGCTTGGCGCTGACGAGGTCGCAAAGACCCGCGATGCACTGAACTGGCCGCACCAGCCGTTCCAGGTTCCAGAAGCCGTGCTCGAGCAGTGGCGCGAGGCCGGTGCGCGCGGGCATGCCACCCGCCGAAGCTGGCTCGAACGGACGAAGCGCGTCAATTCGCCCGCGCGCTCGGCGTTTCACGATGCGCTGAACAAAAATCTGCCGCGCGCCTACGCCGAAGCGATGGATCGACTACGCGACCGCTTTGCAACCGGGCGGCCGACTATTGCCACCCGGCAGGCGTCGCAGCTTGTGATCGATGATATCGCGCTGGCGCTGCCTGATCTGCTCGGCGGCTCCGCCGACCTGACCCACTCCAACCTGACGCGGGCCAGGACACACCAGCCGGTGCGTCCCGATTTTCTCGGAGGCAACTACATCCATTATGGTGTCCGTGAGCACGCCATGGCGGCGGCGATGAACGGCATCGCGCTGCATGGCGGCTTCATTCCCTATGGCGGCACATTTCTCAGCTTTGCCGACTACAGCCGCCCCGCGATCCGGCTGGCTGCGTTGATGGGGGTGCGCGTCATCCATGTGATGACGCACGATTCGATCGGATTGGGCGAGGATGGCCCGACCCATCAGCCGGTCGAGCATCTGGCATCGTTGCGGGCGATACCCAACCTGCTGGTGTTCCGGCCCGCCGACGCGATCGAGACAGCCGAGGCCTGGGATTGCGCGCTGCGGGCGCAGGGTAGTCCGTCCGTGCTGTGCCTGTCGCGGCAAGCACTCCCCGCGTTCCGCGAAAGTGGCGTTGCCAATCTGGTCGAGCGCGGCGCCTATGTGGCCCTTGAAGCCGAGGGTGGACGCGATGTCACGCTGATCGCAACCGGGTCCGAGGTGTCGACCGCAATTCAGGCCGCGAAGGCGCTCGCCAAGGACAATGTCCGCGCTGCAGTCGTCTCAGCGCCGTGTTTCGAGCTGTTCCGCCAGCAATCGCGCGCCTACCGGGCGGAGGTGCTTGGAGACGTGCCGCGGATCGGGATCGAAGCCGCTGTCGAGGGCGATTGGGCGCGCTGGCTCGGCGATGCCGGCGAATTTGTCGGCATGACCGGTTTCGGAGCATCTGCTCCGGCGGAAACGCTCTATCGCGAATTTGACATTACCGCCGACGCCGTCGCTAGAGCGGCGCTGCGGTGCATCGCAAGATCGAGCATGACGGCGACCTGCGCGTGACGGTCCACGCGCAAACCACGACACGGAGGCTCCAATGGCAAGAATTACGCTGAGGCAGTTGCTGGATCATGCCGCCGAGTACGGTTACGGCGTGCCGGCATTCAACATCAACAATATGGAGCAGGGCCTTGCAATCACGGAAGCGGCGGCAGCGGTCGACGCGCCCGTCATCCTCCAGGCCTCGCGCGGCGCGCGCGCTTACGCCAACGATGTGATGCTGTCGAAGATGATCGATGCCCTGGAAGACATGTATCCGCAGATCCCCCTCTGCCTGCATCAGGACCACGGCAACGAGGAGGCGACCTGTGCGACGGCGCTTCAACACGGCTTCACATCGGTCATGATGGACGGCTCGCTCAAAGCCGATGCCAAAACGGCGGCGGACTATGGCTACAACATCGATATCACGCGACGCGTGGTCGAGATGGCGCACTGGATCGGCGCTTCCGTCGAGGGTGAATTGGGCGTGCTCGGCTCGCTGGAACATGGTGGTGGCGAACAGGAGGACGGCCATGGCGTCGAGGGCGAAGTCAGCCACGACCAGCTGTTGACAGATCCGGACCAGGCGGTCGATTTCGTGCGCGCCACCAAGGTCGATGCGCTGGCGATCGCGATGGGGACCTCGCATGGCGCCTACAAATTCTCGCGCAAGCCCGACGGCGACATTCTCGCCATGAGGGTAGTCGAGGAAATCCATCGCCGCCTGCCCAACACCCATCTCGTGATGCACGGTTCGTCCTCAGTGCCGCAGCCGCTGCAGGACGCGTTCAACCGGTTCGGCGGCGAGATGCCGCAGACCTGGGGCGTGCCGATCGAGGAGATCGTCCGCGGCATCAGGCATGGCGTCCGCAAGGTCAACATCGATACCGATTGCCGGCTGGCGATGACCGCGGCCTTCCGCAAGGTCGCAACGCAAGCAAGAAGCGAATTCGATCCGCGCAAATTCCTGAAACCCGCGATGGATGCGCTGCGCGAACTATGCCGCGAGCGCTTTGAGCAATTCGGCACCGCCGGTCACGCCTCAAAGATCAAGGTCATTCCACTGGCCGAGATGGCGCGGCGCTATCGTTCGGGCTCGCTCGATCCACACATTGGAGGAATGGCCGATGCCGCAGAATGACCTGATGGCCCGCTCGATCCCGACCAGCCGCCGCGCGCCACAAGAGGAGACCAGCATGAACCAGCACTCGATGACCGTCCGCGGCAAGGATCGCTACAAATCCGGCGTCATGGAATACAAGAAGATGGGTTATTGGGAACCCGACTACGAGCCCAAGGACACCGACATCATCGCGCTGTTTCGGGTCACGCCCCAGGACGGCGTCGACCCGATCGAAGCCTCGGCGGCCGTGGCCGGGGAATCCTCGACCGCGACCTGGACCGTGGTATGGACCGACCGGCTGACCGCCGCCGAAAAATATCGCGCCAAATGCTATCGCGTCGATCCGGTGCCGAACTCGCCGGGGCAGTATTTTGCCTATATCGCCTACGATCTCGACCTGTTCGAGAATGGATCGATCGCCAATCTGTCGGCCTCGATCATCGGCAATGTGTTCGGCTTCAAGCCGCTGAAGGCGCTGCGGCTCGAGGACATGCGGCTGCCGGTGGCGTATGTGAAGACGTTCCAGGGGCCCGCGACCGGCATCGTGGTCGAGCGCGAGCGCATGGACAAGTTCGGCCGCCCGCTGCTTGGCGCCACTGTGAAGCCAAAGCTCGGCCTGTCCGGCCGCAATTACGGCCGCGTGGTGTATGAGGCGCTGAAAGGCGGTCTCGACTTCACCAAGGATGACGAGAACATCAACTCGCAGCCGTTTATGCACTGGCGCGAGCGGTTTCTCTATTGCATGGAAGCGGTCAACAAGGCGCAAGCTGCGTCAGGCGAGATCAAGGGCACCTATCTGAACGTCACCGCCGGTACCATGGAAGACATGTACGAGCGCGCCGAATTTGCGAAGGAACTCGGCTCGGTCATCATCATGATCGATCTGGTGATCGGATACACCGCGATCCAGTCGATGGCGAAGTGGGCGCGACGCAACGACATGATCCTGCATCTGCATCGTGCCGGGCATTCAACCTATACGCGGCAGCGCAGTCACGGCGTCTCGTTCCGGGTGATTGCGAAATGGATGCGGCTCGCAGGTGTCGATCACATCCATGCCGGCACCGTTGTCGGCAAGCTGGAGGGCGATCCGGCGACCACGCGCGGTTATTACGACGTCTGCCGCGAGGACTTTAATCCGATGCGGCTGGAGCACGGCGTGTTCTTCGACCAGCATTGGGCCAGCCTCAACCGATTGATGCCGGTGGCGTCCGGCGGCATCCACGCCGGCCAAATGCATCAACTACTGGATCATCTCGGCGAAGACGTGATCTTGCAGTTCGGCGGCGGCACCATCGGCCATCCCATGGGTATCCAGGCGGGCGCGACGGCAAACCGCGTGGCGCTGGAAGCGATGATCCTCGCGCGCAACGAAGGTCGCGACTATTTGCATGAAGGCCCGGAGATCCTCGCCAAGGCGGCAGCAACCTGCACGCCGTTGAAGTCGGCGCTGGAGGTCTGGAAGGACGTCACCTTCAACTATGAATCGACCGACATGCCCGACTACGTCCCCACCCCCAGCGTTGCGATGTAAGGAGCGGATGATGCGCATTACCCAAGGATGCTTCTCGTTCCTGCCCGATCTCACCGACGAGCAGATTTCGCGCCAGGTCCAGTATTGCCTGGAAAAGGGTTGGGCGGTGAACATTGAATTCACCGACGATCCGCACCCCCGCAATAATTTCTGGGAGATGTGGGGGCTGCCGATGTTCGATCTGCGTGATGCCGCCGGCGTTCTGATGGAATTGACTGAATGCCGCAAGGTGTATGGCGATCGCTACATCCGGTTGTCGGCGTTCGATTCCAGTCACGGTTGGGAATCGGTGCGGCTGTCCTTCATCGTCAACCGCCCGAAGGATGAGCCAGGCTTCCGTCTCGACCGGCACGAGGTTGCCGGCCGCAACATCCGCTACACGACGATGCCTTATGCGGCCGATCGCCCCGAGGGCCGCCGCTACGGCGGATCATGAGCATGGCAGCTGTCGCGCATGACGTGAGCGAAGCAGCGCCGACCAACAAGATTGACCTGCGCCGCGAGTTCAATGAGGTCGGCATCGGCGAGGTGCTCGATCAGCTCGACCGCGAACTGATCGGGCTAAAGCCGGTAAAGACGCGAATCCGCGAGATCGCCTCCCTGCTGCTGATTGAGCGCATCCGCAAGCGCATGAATCTGACGTCCGACGTGCCGACCCTGCACATGTCGTTCACCGGCAATCCCGGTACCGGAAAGACCACCGTGGCGCTACGGATCGCAAGCATTCTCCACAAACTCGGCTTCGTGCGTCGTGGCCAGGTTGTCTCCGTCACCCGCGATGAGCTGGTCGGGCAATATATTGGCCACACCGCGCCCAAGACCAAGGAGATCCTGAAAAAGGCAATGGGCGGCGTGCTTTTCATCGACGAGGCCTATTACCTGCATCGACCCGACAACGAGCGCGACTACGGCCAGGAGGCGATCGAGATCCTGCTGCAGGTGATGGAATCCCAGCGCGAGGATCTGGTGGTGATCCTGGCGGGCTATGGCGATCGAATGGATAAATTCTTCGCCAGCAATCCCGGCTTCCGCTCCCGGATCGCTCACCACATCGATTTTCCGGATTATACCGACGATGAGCTGCTTGCTATCGCCGAACGAATGCTGCGCGACATCAACTACAAATTCAGTCCGGACGCGCGTGAGGCGTTCATCCGCTACATCGGCTTGCGCAAAGTCCAGCCACTGTTCTCAAACGCGCGCTCGATCCGAAACGCGCTCGACCGCATACGGTTACGCCAAGCCAACCGTCTGGTCGCCGATCTCGATTCCGTGCTGACCGCCGACGATATCATCTCGCTGGAAGCCTCAGACGTCTTTGCAAGCCGGGTGTTTCTGAAGGCCAGCTCTGGCGCTTAGCTCCGCGCCGGTGTCGTACCGATGAAGTGCCGATTGAGATGCGACTGATCGACCACAGCCGCTGACCATGTTCCAAGAGAGAAATCGTCTTGTCCAAGAGAGAAGGATCGGCTGTCAGCCCAGCCCGCAAGTGTTCGATGCTCGATCTTCCGCACTTGCGCGATGTCGGGTGTAGTCCTACGTTCAACGTCGGCGTGGAGTTCGCGCCAAATTTCTTGGGAGGTTGGGATGACCTGGAAGGCCCCTAAAGTTATCGAAGTATCGGTGGGCATGGAAATCAACATGTACGCCTGCGCGGCGCGCAAATAGATCGCATCGAAACCGTCGGCCCGGCTCGAGCGGCAATTCTTGCATCGAGCCGTGGCAGGCGTCCTGCCAACGGCTTCAAACGTTGGACTGACGCCAGAGCGCGCCTTTTTCTGTCAGACTCTTTCGGTCAGACTCTAAGGTCGCACCGACGTGGAAAGACTATTCGCAAGGAAAGTCTGCGGATAGGCTACCGTGCTGCGCTTTGTGAATCGCAGACGGGACAACTCCGAAATACTCCCGGAACACGCGGCTGAAGTGCGACGAACTGGAAAAGCCCCACGAAAATGCAACGTCCGTGACGGTCTTTCCGGTTTGAGTCTCCAGCTCCTGGCGGCAGTTCTGCAATCTTGCCTGCCGGATGTAGTCGCTGATGGTGGTACCCCTGTCGCTGAACAACATGTGCAGATAGCGTTTGGTGCAGTTCAGTGCCGCCGAGATCTGGTCGATGGAAAGATCCGGGTCGCGCAGATGTTCGCGGATGAAGAACTGCGCCCGGACATACATCGCCTCGGGGCCGACACGATCAAACATCGCATCGGGCTCGCGGAGTGGTAACAGCAGAAGGTCGATCAGCGAATCAGCCACGCCGATAGCGTTGTTCGGCGACAACTTCGTCGCTTCGTCGAATGCGGCATGGACAAAGTTATAAGCGATCCGGCCGGTGCCGGTGCGCGCCGAGAGTTTGCATGCCGCCAGCTTCGCCAAGCGGAAGCCGCGTTCCTGCAGGAGTTCCTTCGGCACGATGACGACTTCGTGTCGCGTCAGCGTCGGGCTGACTATCGTGTGCGGACAGGATACATCGTAGGCGAGACAATCGCCGGGCATCAGCTCGATGCGGCGGCCACCCTGTTCGAAGTGCGAAATTCCGTAAGTCTGAAACAGTATTTTGACGAACGGGTGGCTGCCCGGTCTTGCGCGCGAGGCCGTATGTGCAAGCCGATGCTGGCTCGCCTCGATCTGACAGAGCTTTAGCTTCGAAACCGTCGTGTAGTTGATCCGGCCTTCGAACGACGAAGCCTCCAGCGGATCGATGTCGAATTGGCCGCAAAGATCGCTCAGCGCATCTGACCAACATTGAATCTGCTTCTTCGGCGCCAATCCGGAAGTGTTAAGTGAACTGACTGCGTCGGACATTATCCAGCCACCGATTCGGAATCAAAACATGACCGCTCGCGCGAGAGGCCTCGAGCCATGATAGAGCGATTTTCATTCTCAATCTAAGGCGGTCATTGGGATTTGAGCAGCACTCCTCAGAACATCCCTTTGATAATCCTCGGACTTAGTTTCAGCGCAGTCAAGGGGGACCTCACCAATGCTTTGCGCCACAGCCCGGTGGAGTGAGCCCAAGCGGCTGGCGCTCCGCGGCATGGAGGCGCGCGGTCCGTCAAACTCGCGGGCGCCGCTTAAAAAGTTCGTTGCGTTTCGCTTTGGCGCAAACGCGGTTCTCTCTTGGGCAAGTCTCCTGTCTCCGAACCGGGTAGGGATACCACCAATAAAAGCTGAAACAGTGGACCGTTACGGAAACCGCTTCGCTCACAACTGGGAGGATTCACTATGCGCAAAGTGCTACTCGCTACCGGTCTCGGCCTATTGGCCGTGCAGGGCTTCGCCGCGCGTGCGGACGAGGCCCTGGACAAGCTGGCCCAGGATCCCAAGCAATGGGTGATGCAGCAGGGGGACAACGCCAATACCCGGTATTCGAAGCTCAAACAGATCAACTCAACCAACGTCAAGAAGCTGCAGGTAGCCTGGACGTTCTCGACCGGCGTGTTGCGCGGCCACGAGGGCGGCCCGCTGGTGGTGGGCGACACGATGTACGTGCACACGCCGTTTCCAAATACGGTCTATGCGCTTGATCTGAACAACGAAGGCAAGATCCTCTGGAAATATGAACCCCGGCAGGATCCGAACGTGATCCCGATCATGTGCTGCGACACGGTCAATCGCGGGGTCGCCTATGCCGACGGCAAGATATTCCTGCATCAGGCGGATACGACTTTGGTCGCACTCGACGCCAAGACCGGCAAGGTCGCGTGGTCGGTGATGGACGGGGAGGCCGGCAAGGGCCAGTCCGGCACGGATGCTCCGTTCGTGTTCAAGGACAAGGTGCTGGTCGGTATTTCCGGTGGCGAATTCGGCGTCAAAGGTTGGGTCAGTGCCTATAACATCAAGGATGGCAAGCTCGTCTGGCGCGCCTTCTCGGA
>VAZG01000024.1 GCA_005885285.1 Alphaproteobacteria bacterium
AAAGCTGCCTCCGCTCAGTCCCGATCTGAGTTGATCGACGCTCGTGGCCGGCGCAGAAAAATTATGTTGCGCAAAAAAGTTGGTGTTCATCGGCAGGTCGGCTTCGATCGGCTCAAGCCGCTTCACGACGCCTGTGAGGGGACTGACGTGCTTTCGGAAGCGCGAAACCGTGACGCGCGACGGTACCGAGCGATATCCGCCGCTGGTCATGACGAGCTTGGCGCTGGGACCGTTCTCGATCGGTTGCGGCGCACGGCGCGGATTTTGCAATTTTTTGCTGCCGCACGTCGGGCATTGCGGGCGGCGCGCCACGTAGTGCTTTACGATGGTCGCGCCCAACAGGTCGAAGCTCGCAATATGATCACGGAGATCGGTGCGAAAGCCAGAGGCAACCGCTTTGGCGATTTCGACGGCCGCAAACTGGATGGCGCTTTGCCCGAAAACGTTGCGGGCGAGCGGCGAGACGGCGACCGGCTGTGCCAGCCGCCGATCGAGAAACCCTTTGATCTCGCGATTCCTGATCATGCGGTCGAACAGGCAGGTCCAGCAGGCGGTCTGGTCCGGCTCCAGCAGAGGGCCAACCAGCGGAAAGACGCCGGAAGGCTGCACCAGCATCCACGGCATCTTGTCCCCCACGCGCTGCTCGTTCAATTCGGCAAGCCGCCGTTCGAAGTAATCGTTCACTAGCGTGATCGTTAGATCGGGCGAGCGGTTGACGACGTTGACGCCAAGCTCGGTTAGGGCCGAACTCAGTTGTGGCGCCCCCTTCACATCGATCGCCTCGATGCGGACGCGGCAATTGGCGAGATTCTGCTCCGCGATCTCGGCGGGCAGGCCGAGGCTCGCCCAATAGCCGGCCACCGTGCTATCGCAAGAGGTCAAAGCCGGCACGACATAGCGGCGTTCGATCAGCCGCTTGATGCCTTCCTCGATTTTCTCACGCGCAAAAGTCTTGCTCAATTCGCGAATGAGGTCCGGGGCACTCTTGCCGTTTTTTCCGATTGCGCCGGCGAGGGCGCAATAAAGCTCTCCGTGAAGGAAAAACTTCCGGTCCTCGGAATAGAGGCATACGACCTCCTGAGGCAGTACATAGGCGGTGAAATTGGGCGAGAACCGCAAAAGGTCCTTGTTTGGGCGCCGCGTCGCGCGGCTCCTGGTCTTGTTACGTTGACCGTTCATGACGTCAGCACGCGCATTTTAAAAATTACCCCGAAACTCTGCGCAGCAAGCACAATCCGCAGGAACATTCACGCCCGGTTCGCGCGCTAGCACTTTTTAAAAAGATTGGAAACCCGGCCGAGGCATTAGCGACGCGTCTGCTTACGCCGAGGACGATCCGCATGCCGCCGCCCCAACCAGACATGGAATGGCCGGGTCGACATTGTCGGACCCGGCCATCTCGATCAAGCGCGTCAGTCGACCTGCACAGCGACTTAGCAAATGCGGCAGTAGCCCCACGAGAGGCAGCAAGATCCGCAACCTGCGCATCCACCGCAACCGCAACCTCGGCAACCGCGGCAGCCTCCGCAGCCTCGGCAGCCTCGGCAGCCTCCGCATCCACAACCCCTGGCGAACTGTACGCCACCGCGAACGTCTCCCGTGTTCTCCTTGTCGAAGAGATGGAACGTCGCCAAACTGACGTCGGCGATTTCCTCGTCGCCCAACATGAGCGCCTGGTTCGGCACGAGATTCGCCGTCGGCTGCACATCTGCCGCCGGCACAGCCGACGCCGATGCGCCGCCCGCTAGCGAGAAAGTCAATCCGGCGGCCCCTAACGCCGGTATGGCGGCCTTGGTCACTCGCTTCTTCTTCGAAGCTTGCTTCACCCGTGACATAGTCGCATCCTCCAGTAAATGAGAGTTCAGAGCAATTCATTCTACGCTTGGCAAATCTGCCGTGCAAGACTGACCCCATACACGATGACGCGACGCTATATTCAGCTTCCATTCATGTTGATGAACATTTATCGGCGTTTCCGTGATGCAAAATGTTCAAGACAACCTCGGCGAGCGCAGCTCGGCAGCGGTGCAAGAATCTCCAGGGGATTGGATTTGACGTTCGCTAACCATCGCGGGAACGCTCGCCGAAACTGGACGCGAACATTAGGATCGGACCATTAGGTCGAGTGGAGAAATCGGCGTGGCCGATCAACCCGGACGTTTCGTCTGGTACGAACTGTTGACGACAGACGTTGCAGCCGCGAAAGCATTTTACGGCAGTGTCGTAGGCTGGGGCGGGCAAGACGCGTCCACGGCAGAATTCACCTACATATTGTTTACGGCCGGGCATGGACCCGTGGGCGGACTTATGGGTCTGCCGCAACAGGCGCTGCAAATGGGTGCGAGGCCGAGGTGGGTGGGGTATGTCACCGTCGGCGACGTGGATCAAACAGCTGAGCGGATCAAGCATCTCGGTGGCACCATTTACGTCCCGCCCACGGACAGCAATATCGGCCGCATTTCCGTGGTGACCGATCCGCAAACAGCGACATTTGCATTGGTCGAAGCTTTGCGGTCCGATCTCGCGAGTTCCGGTGACTTGGGCGACCCCGGAAGCGTCGGCTGGCATGAGTTGTTTGCAGCTGACGGCGACAAGGCATTTGCGTTTTACGAAAAACTTTTCAATTGGCAGGAGATGGACCCCAATACGGGCCCGTTGCCCTCGTACCACCTGTTTGCCGCGGGCGGGGGCACGCTCGGCGGCATGTTCACCAAGCATGCGAGCGCGCCGGTCCCGTTTTGGCTTTACTACTTCAATGTCGAAGACATCGACATGGCGCTGCGGCGGGTAGAGGAAGGTGGCGGCCGGATATCCCTGGGCCCACACGATCTGCCAGAGAACTGCGGTATTGCCCGATGCATTGATCCTCAAGGCGCCATGTTTGCATTGCAGGGACCACGCTCCGGGGATCCTGCCAAACGGCTGCCTGCTCCCGCTATCGGGTGGTCCTCCGACTGGGGCGGGTTCTCAACCAGGGGCAGACTGGTGATCAAGCAGCCCTCTTGAGGCCAGCGTTGGACGGGGCCCTGCAGCTTGCGTTGCCAACTTGCCTCGCTCACCCTGCCTTGGCGGGTGCCGCTGCCTTGTCCGGCGCCGCTGTCTTGGGTGGCCCCGCCGGCTTGGGCAGCGGCTTGTCCTGCCTTTTCGACCACGAGATGTAATAGGCAACGGTGGTCATGATCGCTATTCCCGTGACGCTGACGAAAATTTGCGCGAACAGCGAGCCGGAGCTCATCATCAATTCAAAGTGCCCGACAAAGGAGAGGAACACGCCGACGCAGAACACGGCGAGCGATTGCTGACCGCAGACGATCAGCGGATCGAACACCTTCCATTCCAGCGCTGGCCAGTCCTTCGGAATGAAGCGGATCACCATGATGACGATGACGACGAAATGGACGAAGCGATAGGGCGCGAGAAAAGTTTTGTCGTTGGGGTTGAAGGTCGAATACAGCCAGTGCGGGAACATCGCACCAAAATTCGGAAACCGGCCCGCCATGGTCATGATCAGCGCGAAGACGAGATAGGCGATGCAGGCGTACAGCGTGATCGGCGAATTGATGATCGCCATCGATTTCCGTGCGCCGCCGAGTGCGCACCACGAACCGAACACGAACAGCACCTGCCAGCAGAACGGATTGAAATACCAGGTGCCGGCGGGATAGGCGGTAAAATTCCAGCCGAAATGCCGGGCTGTCAGCCATAGCACAATCGATGCCAGCATGGTCCAATTGGGCTGGCGCAGCATGATCCACAGCACCGGCGGGAATAATCCCATCAGCACGATGTAGAGCGGCAGCACGTCGAGATTGACCGGCTTGAACTTCAGAAACAATCCCTGCCGTAGCGTCTCGGTCGCATTGTCGACCAGGCCTGCGACATTGAACTCGTTGATGATCTCGGAATCGCCAAAACGCAGCGCGAGATAGCTGATTGCAGCAATATAAATCACGAACAGGATGATGTGGGCGACGTAGAGCTGCCAGACGCGCTTGGTAAGGCGCGTGGCGCCGACGATGAAGCCGCGCTCGAGCATCATCCGGGCGTAGACAAAGGAGGCGGTATAGCCGGAGATGAAAACGAAGAGATCGGCGGCGTCGCTAAACCCGTAATTCCGGGTGGTGACCCAGTTCACGACATTGTCGGGGATGTGATCCAGGAAAATCGCCCAGTTCGCGACGCCGCGAAACAGGTCAAGGCGGAGGTCTCGTCCCTTGTCGGGCAGGGTGGCGTTGATTTTCATAGGGAGCCGCTTCGAACTGCTTTCGAGAAGACCGCACCACGGCCAAGATTGTCACAGCGCGGCTTAGTGATTATACCGGTCGTGAAGCTAACCGGGACGGGAATCACCGATCAAATCCCTGAAAGGTGTCTCTATACTATCCCGGCCATGCCTACCAAGCGCTTCCCAATGTCGCATAGCCTACGGGGTCCGACCATCCATGATCGCACGCATTTTTAAGCCCGCCAAAAACGCGATGCAATCGGGCAGGGCATCTACCCGGGAATGGCGGCTCGATTACGAGCCGGAGCAGCCGCGCGACGTCGAGCCCCTGATGGGCTGGACTTCTTCGGGCGACATGAAACAGCAGCTGAGCCTGCGTTTCGACAGCAAGGAAGAGGCCGTTGCCTATTGCGAACGCAAGGGCATCCCCTACCAGGTGATCGAGCCAAAGGAACCGGCTCGCCGCCAGGCAGCTTACGCCGATAATTTCGCATTCCGGCGCGGCGAGCCGTGGACCCATTAGACTGCCAAGGATTTGCCGCACGAATTCGGACGAAGGATTTTGCCGCCAGATATTTGCGGCGCACCATAACCGCGGAAAGCCATGCCGCTTCATTCCAGCATCGACCCCGCCTCATCCGATTTCACCCGCAACGCGGAAGTCATGCGCGTCCTCGTCGCGGAGCTTCGCGACAAACTCAGCCTCGTTGCCGGCGGCGGCGGCGAGGTCTCCAGGGCCAGACACACCTCGCGCGGCAAAATGCTGGCTCGTCAGCGCGTGGACCTTCTGGTCGATCCCGGCACGGCATTTCTCGAACTGTCGCCACTGGCGGCTTATGGACTCTATGGCGGCGACGTGCATTCGGCGAGCGTCGTCACCGGAGTGGGGCGGATCTCGGGACGCGAATGCGTCATCGTCGCCAATGATGCGACCATCAAGGGCGGCACCTACTACCCGATGACGGTGAAGAAGCACCTTCGCGCGCAGGATATTGCGCGGCAGAACCATCTGCCCTGCGTCTATATGGTGGATTCCGGCGGTGCCTTTCTGCCGATGCAGGACGAGATTTTCCCTGACGAGCGCCACTTCGGCCGCATCTTCTACAACCAGGCGCAGATGTCGGCGCAAGGCATCCCGCAGATTGCGATTGTGATGGGCTCATGCACCGCTGGCGGCGCCTACGTCCCGGCCATGTCGGACGAAAGCATCATCGTGCGCAACCAGGGAACCATCTTTCTCGGCGGACCGCCGTTGGTGAAGGCTGCGACCGGCGAGGTGGTGACCGCAGAAGAGCTCGGCGGCGCCGACGTGCATTCAAGGCAGTCCGGTGTCACCGATCACTATGCGCAGAACGATGCGCATGCGATCGGGATAGCACGGCGTATCGTCGCAACGCTCAAACCGCCGGCGCGCGCCGCGCTGAACATGCGCGAGCCGCGCGAGCCGTTGTTTGCAGCGGAGGAGATATACGGGGTGGTGCCTATCGACGGCCGCAAGCCGTTTGACGTGCGCGACATCGTCGCGCGCGTGGTCGACGCCTCGGAGTTCGACGAGTTCAAGAAGGTTTATGGTCAAACGCTGGTCTGCGGGTTCGCCCATATATGGGGTTATCCGGTCGGCATCATCGCCAACAACGGCATCCTCTTCAGCGAGAGTTCGCTAAAGGGCGCTCATTTCATCGAGCTGTGCTGCCAGCGCAACATCCCCCTGGTGTTCCTGCAGAACATCACCGGCTTCATGGTCGGCAAGAAGTATGAGGCTGGCGGTATTGCGCGTGACGGCGCCAAGCTCGTGACGGCGGTCGCGACCGCCGGGGTGCCAAAATTCACCGTAGTGATCGGCGGCTCCTATGGCGCCGGCAATTACGGCATGTGCGGCCGCGCCTATAGCCCCCGTTTCCTCTGGATGTGGCCGAACGCGCGCATCTCCGTGATGGGCGGCGAACAGGCCTCCATGGTGCTGGGCCAGGTCCGTCGCGACAATATCGAAGCCAAGGGCGAGGCCTGGTCGGCGGAGGAGGAAGACAAGTTCCGTGCGCCCATTCGCGCGCAATATGAAAGCCAGGGCAATCCCTATTACGCCACCGCCCGGCTCTGGGACGACGGCGTGATCGATCCGGCCGACACGCGACTCGTACTAGGACTTGGATTGTCGGCGGCAGCGAACGCGCAGATCGAGCCGACGAAATTCGGCCTGTTCCGGATGTGACGATGGATCGCTCGAAAATGTACCGCCGATTTCGTACGCTTCTGATCGCCAATCGCGGCGAGATCGCTTGCCGCGCGATCCGCACCGCAAAGGCGATGGGATTGCGCACCGTTGCGGTCTATTCGGAAGCCGATCGCGGCGCGATGCATGTCGCTGCTGCCGATGAAGCCGTGCTGCTCGGGCCGGCGCGGGCCCGCGACAGCTACCTCAATATCGAGCGCGTCATCGAATCCGCACGTCAAAGCGGCGCCGAGGCCGTGCATCCCGGTTACGGATTCCTATCGGAAAATGCGGAATTCGCGCAGGCCTGCGCGGATGCCTCCTTGGTATTTGTCGGTCCGACGGCCGCGATGATGATCGCGATGGGCTCCAAATCGGGCGCCAAGGCGCTGATGGAAAAGGCGGGCGTGCCGCTGGTGCCGGGCTATCACGGCGAAGCCCAGGATGAGGCGACGCTCAAAAAGGCTGCTGACAAGATCGGCTTTCCCATCCTGGTCAAGGCGTCAGCCGGCGGCGGTGGCCGCGGCATGCGCATCGTGCGTTCAGCTGGTGAGCTTGCACCGGCCATCGTCAGCGCCAAACGCGAGGCAAAGGCTGCGTTCGGCGACGATCGCGTGCTGATCGAAAAATACCTCGACACCCCGCGCCATATCGAGGTGCAGGTGATCGGCGACAGCCACGGCAATCTCTTGTCGTTGTTCGAGCGCGAGTGCACGCTGCAGCGGCGGCATCAGAAGGTGGTCGAGGAGGCGCCGTCGCCGACGCTGGACGCCAGCCAACGCGAAGTCGTCAGCGCCGCCGCGCGCAAGGCGGCGGCCGCGGTCAATTATGTCGGCGCCGGCACCATCGAATTCGTCTCCGACGGCAAGGAAGTGTTCTTCATCGAGATGAACACGCGCCTTCAGGTCGAGCATCCCGTGACCGAACTGATCACCGGCATCGACCTCGTGGAGTGGCAATTACGGGTCGCGTTCGGCGAAAAGCTGCCGCTGACGCAGGACCAGATCAAGCTGAACGGGCACGCCGTCGAGGCGCGGGTCTATGCGGAAAACCCGACCAAGAATTTCATGCCGTCGGTCGGCCGCATCAAGACCTGGCGGACGCCTGATGCCGGAGACGGCCTGCGGATCGATGCCGGCTATCGCGCCGGCGATCATGTGTCGCCGTATTACGATGCCATGCTCGCCAAGGTGATCGCCTGGGCGCCGACGCGGCAGGCCGCGATAGACAAACTCAATCGCGGACTGGAACAGACAGACGTCCGCGGCATCGTCACCAATATTCCCTTCCTCTCCGCCCTGGTGACGCATCCGGACGTGCGCAGCAACACGATCGATACCGGTTTCATCGAGCGCGAATTGAAGAATCTCACGGCAGCGGCAACGACATCGGGCGATCTCGAGCTTGGCGCTGCGGTCGCCGCTATCCTGGCCTGCGAGCAGAAGATCGCGCGCGCCGAGGCGCATTCGCCATGGCGGACCTTTGGCTGGATGCCGGTCGGCCGGCGGCAGCGGGCGTTTTCGTTCCGCCCGGGGCAGGGCGCCGAACAGACGGTCACGTTGCAATACGGCAATGAACCGTCGACCCTCACTATCGGTGAACGCGAGATTGCGTTCGCCTATGCGCTCAACGACGAGGGTGAGATTAATTTGACGCTGGATGGCGTAATGTCACGCGTAATGTCCGTGGTCGAAGGTCACGAGCTCTATCTGCGTACCCGCAACGGCCGTTTCGAACTGCATTGGGTCGATCCGTTCGGCGGCGAAACCGAGGAACTGGTCGGCGAGGACAAGATCGTCGCGCCCTTGCCCGGCACGGTGGTGGCGCTGCTGGCCGAGGAGGGTGCCACTCTCGAAAAAGGTGCGCCGATCCTCACGCTCGAGGTCATGAAAATGGAGCAGACCTTGCGCGCTCCGTTTGCGGGCGTGCTCAAGGCCATCAAGTGTAAGGTTGGCGATATCGTGCAAGAGGGCGTCGAGCTCGCCGAAGTCGAACCCCTGGGCGAATGACAGGCTTCGTGAGGTCGCCATGAGCGATACCGTGCGCATCGTCGAGATGGGGCCACGCGACGGCCTGCAAAATGAAAAGACTCCCGTCAGCGTCGAGGCGCGCATCGCTTTCATCGAGGCGCTGGTCGGTGCCGGACTGCGCACGGTTGAGGTCGGCGCCTTTGTGTCGCCGAAGACGATCCCACAGATGGTCGGTTCGGATCAGGTGCTACGTGGCGTTAGCCAACTCGGCGGCGAATTTCACGTACTGGTGCCGAACGAAAAGGGCTATGAGGCGGCGCGCGCGGCCGGCGCGAGGGTGATTTCGGTATTTGCTGCGGCTTCGGAAGGGTTTTCCCGCGCCAACATCAATTGCTCGATTGCGGAATCGATCGAGCGGTTCAGACCGGTGCTGGCGCACGCCAAGGTCGATGGTGTCAAGGTCCGCGGTTACGTCTCCTGCGTGCTTGGCTGTCCCTATGACGGCGAAGTGAAGCCGCAGGCGGTCGCCGATGTCGCGCAAACGCTGTGGGATCTCGGCTGCTACGAAATTTCGCTCGGCGACACCATCGGCGTCGGCACGCCGCTCAAGGCAAAAGAGATGCTGCGCGCGGTCACAGCTCACGTCCCCATAGCCAGCCTCGCGATGCATTTTCACGATACTTACGGCCAGGCGCTCGCCAATCTCTATGCCGGGATGGAAGAGGGCGTGCGCGTGATCGATTCCGCCGCCGGCGGTCTCGGTGGCTGCCCCTTCGCGCCGGGCGCGACCGGCAATGTCGCGACCGAGGACGTGGTCTATATGCTGGAGGGCATCGGCATTGCGACGGGCGTCGACATGACAAAATTGGTGGCGGCGACCAACGAGGTCTCTAGGCTGATTGGTCGGCCGCCGGTCAGCCGCGTCGCCGCGGCGCTCAATGCCAAACAGCGTGGCGTGTGATGACGCGCAGCGGAAGAACGCTCCACGATGCGCTGATGGGATTTGCGCGGACAGTCGTTGGCGGCGACATGGCGGCGGCGTCGCGATGGCTTGCCGCATCGCCGGATTTGGCGAGCGCCTGCCTCGAGGAGGGGGCGGCCCGCCATGGCTCGGAGGGCTACTTCTTCGACGAAATCAAGCACTACCTATATGCAGGCGACACCGCACTGCACATCGCCGCAGCCGCCTACCGAGATGAAATCGCGCAAAAGTTGATAGCCGCCGGTGCGGACGTTCGCGCGAGGAATCGCCGAGGCGCCGAGCCGCTTCACTATGCCGTTGACGGCGGGCCGGGCTCGCCCATATGGAATCCGAGCGCGCAGGCCGCGACTGTCGCCTCGCTCGTCGCAGCCGGCGCCGATCCCAACGCCGCGGACAAGAGCGGCGTGACGCCGTTGCACCGAGCGGTGCGCACGCGTTGCACTGCGGCGGTAAGAGTACTTCTCGAAAGTGGCGCCGATATCCGACGCAAGAACAAGAATGGTTCGACGCCGATGGAGATCGCGACACGAACGACTGGCCGCGGCGGGAGCGGCTCGCCGGAGGCCAAAGCGCAACAAAGAGAAATCGTGCGCCTGCTGGAGCAGCACGGCGCCTCGCGATAGTTGAGTCTACCGTCCCCCGTCCGGTCCCATGATCAGGTCGGGCAGCGCGGTCGAGATGCCCGGTAGGAAGCACAGCACCAGCACTGCGGCCATCATCAGAAGCACGAACGGCAGCGTGCCCCATATCACTTCGCTGAGCGGAATATCCGGCGCCACGTTTCGAATGACAAAAATGTTCAGGCCGACCGGCGGGTGGATGAGCCCCATCTCCATTACGATGGTCATGACCACGCCGAACCAGATGATGTCGAAGTTCGCCGCGCGTAAGGGAGGCAGGATGATCGGCGCGGTCATCAGGATGATCGATACCGGTGGCAGGAAGAAGCCGAGCACGACCACCATCACCAGGACCGCCGCCAACAATTCCCAGCGCGGCAGATGCATCGCGACGATCGCCTCGGCCGCCGATTGCGAGATGTGCAGATAGCTCATCACATAGGAATACAGGAGCGACATGCCGATGATCATCATCAGCATGGTGGATTCGCGGATCGTCGATCTCAGGATCGGCGCGAGATCGCTCGGCCGCCACACGCTGTAGATCAGCGCGATCAGCGCCAGAGCCAACAATCCGCCGAGGCCTGCGGTCTCCGACGGCGTCGCATAGCCGCCGTAAAGCGCGACCATTACGCCGGTCAAGAGCAGCACGAAGGGAATGACGCGCGGCAGCACGTTGAAGCGCTCGGCAAGGATGAAATCGTCGCGGGTCAGAATGGCCGAGGTCGTGCCGCTCTTGGCATATGCGGCGCTGGCGGCGGCGTATTCCTTTCGGAAGCGGATCACGGCATAGGTGCCGAACAGCGTGACCAGCAACAGGCCCGGTCCGATGCCGGCGAGGAACAACCTGCCCAACGATTTCTCCGCTGCGACCGCGAACAGGATCATGGTGATCGAGGGCGGCAACAGAATGCCGAGCGTGCCGCCGGCGGCGATGATGCCGGCGGCGAATCCGCCCGAATAGCCGCGTTTGCGCATTTCCGGAATGCCGGCCGAGCCGATCGCCGAACAGGTGGCCGGCGAGGAGCCAGCCATCGCCGCGAACAAGGCGCAGGCAAACACATTGGCGACCCCAAGGCCGCCGGGAACGCGATGCAGCCAGGCGTGCAGCGCCGAATACAGATCCTGCCCGGCGCGGGATTTGCCGATTGCGGCCCCCTTGAGGATGAACAGCGGGATCGACAATAGCGTGATCGAGGCCATTTCCTCGTAGACGTTCTGCGTTACCGTATCGAGCGAGGCCGCCGGCATGTAGATGCCCATGAACACGACCGCGACAGCCCCCAAAGCGAATGCAATGGGCATGCCCGAGAACATCGCAAACAGGGTCGCAAGCCCGTAACTTAGGCCAATTCCGAACACGCTCATCGGCGCGCGGCCGCGCTGAAGGGAGTGACGAGCTGCAGCGCAATCTGCACGCACAAGAGCGTCATGCCGCAGGCCATCAGGCCGTAGGGGATCGCCAGCGGTGGCGACCACATCGAATTCGAAACCTGGCCGTCGGTCCAAGCCTCATGTGCCAGCGTCCAGGATTTCCAGGTGAAGAAGGCGCAGAACAACAGGCTTGCAAGGTCGACCAGCCACAGTCGGATGCGATTGGCGACTGGAGACAGCAGCCCGACAAAGGCCTCGATCCCGATATGACCGCGCTGTCCCTGCACGTAGGCCGACGTCATGAAGGTTGCGCCAACCAGCAGGAACACCGCCGCCTCGTCCTGCCAGTAGTTGGCGGCATGGAACAAGGCGCGACTGAGCACGCTGTAGCTCAGGATCGCGCAAGCGGTGATGAGGGCCACGGCGGCGAAGACGACGATCGTCTGATTTGTGAACGCTAGGGCGGAATCGAACGCCGCCAAGAGCTTGTTGCCCGTGGCGGCCTTCGAAGGGTCTTCACGATCCGTTAGCGGAGCATGCATCACGCGGAGACGTCGGACGCAAGCTTCAGCAGATTGGCTGCGGTCGCGGTCTTGGCCCCATAATCCTTCCATGCGGTATCGCGGGCGATGTCACGCCATTTGCCGACGGTCGCGATATCGAGCTTGCTGATCTTGGCGCCAGCCTTTTCATAGACCTTGGCGACTTCGATGTCGTCGTCCTGCGCGCCTTTCCGGCCGAACGCCTCCAGCTCAGCGCCGACGGCGAGAATGATATCCTGCTGCTTCTTCGGCAAGCCGTCGAAGATCGACTTCGACATCATCAGCGGCTCCAGCATGAACCAATAGGATGCGCCTGCGCCTGAGGTCAGGGATTTCGAGACTTCCTCGAGCCGGAACGAAATCAGGCTGGTGGAGGAGGTGATGCCGGCATCGCAGGCGCCGGTCTGCATCGCGGCATAGATTTCGTTCGATGGCACCGACAGCACCGAGGCGCCCGCGGTCTGCAGCACCATGTCCATCTCGCGCGAACCGCCGCGAACCTTGAGCCCTTTGGCGTCTTCCGGGGCTACGATGGCCTTCGAACGGCTGGCGACGCCGCCGGCCTGCCAGACCCAGGTAAGAAGGATGATGCCCTTGTCGGCAAGGAAATCGGTCAGCGCCTTGCCGACCGGCTCTTTCTTCCAGCGCAGACCCTGATCGTAGGTCGCGACCAGGCCCGGCATCAGGCCGATATTGGTCTCCGGCAATTCGCCGCCGGCATAGGGCATCGGATACAGGCTGATATCGAGCGCGCCTTTGCGCATCGCGGCGAATTGCGCGTTGGTCTTGATCAGCGAGGAGTTCGGGTAGATTTCGGCTGCTATCTCGCCGCCGCTGCGTTTAGTAACCTCGGCGGCGAACATCCGGCACAGCCGGTCGCGGAAATCCCCCTTGTCGATGGTGCCGCCGGGAAACTGGTGCGAAATCTTCAGCGTGGTGGCGGCTTTAGCGGTTCCAGTTCCGAAACGCAGGATAGCCGGCGCGGCAAGCGTGGATGCGATGATATGACGGCGTGTAAGCATGATACTCCCCTGAACAACCTTTGATTGGGTCTTTGAGCCGGCTGTCGTGTGCATATTAGCCGGGGTTCATTTCGGATCTTCGCTAAATTTGATTAGTTCGGGCTCCGTCTCGGCAACGGGCCGGACTTGTTGCGACGCACGCTTGGCCCAATCCTTCAAGCGTGCGCTGGGGACTAACACGCGCTTCGCGGGCGAAATTGTGTCGAACCCTTGTCTTGATACCCTGTGAAGTGCCTCGAAAGCCACCTTCATAAAAATTTTTTTAGCGCCGCGGCGTAACGAACGCCGGTCCGGCACCGTCCCTGACCAAAGCGGCACCAGTCGCTTTCGAAACCGGTTTTCCAGGAAGGGAATGACCAACCATGACCATTCGCACCCGTATCGCCCTCGGCGTATCTGCCGCCGCTCTCTCGCTCAGCCTGGCACTCGCTCCCGCAGCGTTCGCCCAGGACAAGATGGGCAAGGACGACGGCATGAAGAAGGACTCCATGTCCAAGGACAAGATGGGCAAGGATGACGGGATGAAGAAGGACTCCATGTCGAAGGACACCATGAAGAAGGACGACGGCATGAAGAAGGACGAAATGAAGAAGTAAGCGCCGCAGCTTCCCAGGCTCGCCTCCTTCAAGAGACGAGCCTGTGTGCCGAAGCACCAATGCTGCGTTGTTATTTCTTCTTGCCCTTGGTCTTGCGGGCGGCGTAGCGCGCATCGCGCTTGGCCTTCTGCTCCGCCTCCAGCGCTGCCTGTCGCGCGGCTTCCTCTTCCTTCTCGCGAACGAGCGTTGCCGCGGCTTCGGCCAAGGCCTGCGCTTCACGGCGTTTCCGCTCGGCCTTGGCGGCGTCGCGCGCCTCTTGGGCCTTGGCGCGCGCAGCCGCGACCGCTGCACGCTCGGCAAGACGCGCGGCAACCGCGGGATCATCGGGCCCGGGCTGAGCCCGGAATTTGTTCAGAAGATTTTGCTTCGCCCGTTGCGCCGCCTTCTGCCGGTCCGCGAAGTCAGGTTCCTTGAATCCACTCATTGAACGGCCTTGTCACTTTCGTTCGTGTTATCTGCTGGTTCTCATATCACGCATCTGCGACCGATGCGTGATTGACGCAATCGGCAGGGGTGTAGCGCCGACCGCGCTCTGGCGCCACCAAATATCCATGCCATATTGTGATCTCCCTCACAAAAGAACGCATGGCTTGCACTTATTGTCCGCGCACCTCGCAGGAGCCACGAAAATGACCGGCTGGTGGACAATTGGAAAGTTCGCCCTCGTCAGCGCTGCCGTGACGCTTGTCACTGCGGCGGCTTTGCTCTCGCTCGCCTTGGCGTATCCGAAGCCAATTTCGAGCGCGGAGCTGGGCGCGGGATGGCAGTGTACCAGGACGTTTATCTGGACCTCGTGCAAAAGGACCGGCGACACTGAGGCCGCGGTGCAAAGCGCGCGAAAGGATGCGCCATGCCCACCGCCGCGGGGTTGAACGGGTAAGTCGGCGTGATACAAGCGGACCCGAGGTCCGCACTTGCTGTCAACCGTTGCAAACGATGAGCGAACCCGAACGAGGCGATAGCCGCCGCGGCGCGATCGCCGGTCTCGTCATCGCACTGGCGCTGCTGGCGGTCGGGATATGGCTCGCGCACGATCTGACCGCCGCCAGCAAGATGCAGGATTGCCTGATGTCGGGGCGAACCAATTGCAACGTCATCGAGCCGGCCCGATAGGAAACATCAGGGCACTTCGTGCTTCCCATCACATAATTCAAAAGGCCCCGTTCCTATTCTCCCGCGCCTGAGAACAGGAGTGGCAGCCATGATTCCCCGTCTTTGGACTTGCAAGGAGCTCGTGTTGATCGCCGCGATCGTTACGCTCGCCTGCGTCGCGGCTTTCCTCTCGATCAAGCTGACGCGGCCAAAGCCGCTTGCCAGCGCGTCGTTTGGCGCCGAATCGCAATGCAAGCAGTCGCCTTCCACTCGCCTGAGGAATGACACAAATTGCCCTGATCTTGCTGATTTGTAACAAGACAGCGCGAACCAAGCTTGTCAGCAATATTGCAGGCGGTGTCAGTTGACGCAAAGATGCGCGTTAGACCTTTCGCGGCCTGGCTCAAGAGGGGGGTATCCCAGAATGAACGCGTCCAGCCGAGTGAAGATCGTCGTCCCGTTGGTGTCGGTCATGGCAGTGTTTGCGCTGTCGGCGCAAGCGCAAGAAGCGGATAAGGGCCATGGACCGCCCCCGGGCAAGCCCGCAGTGCAGGCGCCTAAGGCTGCGGTGCAGGCCCCCAAAGCAGCGGTCCAGACCCCCAGAACAGTTCAAGGGACATTCCAAGGGCGTCCGCCGGGCGCCGGGCCGGGCAGGGGACCGGATGCGCGGTTCGCGCGCGGCGCGCCGCCGGCGCACAATTTCGGCGGACATGCCTACCGCGGCCACCTCGCCTGGGAGGGTGGACGCTGGCATCACGAAATACACAATGGGCGCGATGGTTATTGGTGGGATGTCGGAGGCGTCTGGTATTACTACCCGCAACCGATGGATGGCCCGCCCACCTATATCTCCGAGGATTACGCCGACGACGTTCCCTACGCCGATGCGGCGCCGGTAGGAGCCTACGAGCCACCGCCACCGCCGCCGCCTGACCCGGCAGCGAGCGCCGTTGGTGGTGCGGTGGTCGGTGGTTTGCTCGGCGGCCTCCTGACGGGCCGCGCGAGCGGCGCCGCGGCCGGCGCAGTGATCGGCGGAGCGACCGGCGCGATTGCCGGTGCAACCGCCGCTTCGCAGCCCGGCTATTATTGGGCGCAAGGCGACTGCTACTATCGCTACCCCTCGGGGCAGTACGTCCAGGCCGATCCGCGCGCTTGCTACTGACCCGAAAACTTCCAGAGCCGAAAGATCGAAGCGCGGACAAATCCGCGCTTCTTTTTTTGACGCGAGCTATCTCTCGACGAAATAGAAATCCTCTTTGCCGGGCAGCGAGCCATAGGTGAATGGCTCCTGGCGGCCGGCCGTTGCCTCCATCACGTCGTCTCGCACCAACCTAAACATCTTGTTGATCTCGACGCCCGGCATCACGAGTCGCTGCACGACGGCGACTGCGAACGGCGAATTGCCGCCTTCGCCATCGAGCGCGACCTGACCGTCTTTCGCGGCGTAAACGACGAGTGTTGCGCCGGCTACCTTGACTTCGGCGAGGCCGCGCCCATCGGTGGAGCGGGTCGTTACCGGTGCGCCGGTGATCGATGGACCGGCAGCAACCGCTTGCGGCCCGGCGGCCGGAGCCGGCTTGAACGGATTGTCCCGGCATGCGTCGAGCATGATCAGCTTGATCTTCTTCGCTGCGTCGGCGGACTCAAGCACCTGCGATAACGGTACCGCTCCGAGCTGGACATCGCGGTCCGTCGAAATCCGCACATCGATTGGAATGAGATAATTGACGCCCGCGACCTCCATTCCATGTCCGGCGTAGTACACCATCGCCCAGTCGGACTGCTGCGCCTGCTTGGTAAATTCGCGCAAGCTTGCCGTCATGACGTCGTGGCTCGCATTTGTGAGTGCGACGACCTGAAAGCCGATCTTCCGCAATGTCGCGGCAATCACGGTTGCGTCTTTCTCGGGGTTGGCCAGTGCCGGGACGTTCCTGTACGCCGAGTTGCCGATCACCAGCGCCACGCGCCGAAGCCCCAGCGACTTTATTCCGGTCACCTCAGGCACGGCTATGGTGTTGGTCGGAATGGCCGTCGACGAGGTCGCCCTGATCGGCGGTTGAAGAATCTTTGGCGGCAGCACGCCGGCGTTAAGCGCCGCAAGGTGCGCGGAGGCCTCCTCGACGGCGACTTTGTAGTCACCCGCAAAGCGCAGCGGGCTCTTCGACGCAACCGCGCTCTCGAACTGTCGCTTGGCCTCTTCGAGTTTGCCCATTTTTTCGTAGGTCAAGCCGAGGCCGCGTAGCGAGGGGAGAAAATCCGGTTTTAATTGCAATGCTTTTTGATAGTTGCTGACCGACTTGTCGAGCTCGCCGCGATAGCGCGATATCGTACCTAGCGACGAATAGCTGGAAAAGCTTCGATCACGGGGTGCGAGTTCGACCGCGTGCGTTATGTCGGCCAGCGCCAGATCGAGATCGCCTTTTTCCCGGTGAAGCTCGCCGCGAAGAATGAAGTAGCCATAGAAGCCCGGCCTCAAATTGATCGCGATCGATACGTCCTTGAGCGCGTCGTCGAATTTGCCGAGTTTGCGCCATGTGACCGCCCGCGCCCGAAAGGCGTCGGCGTTTTTTGGGTCGAGCTCGAGCGCGCGATTGAGATCGGCCATGGAAAGTTGCAGTTGCCCCGCTTCGGACTGCACCATCCCGCGAGCCAGATAGGCCGGACTGGAATTGGAATCGTACAGGATGGCTTCGTCAGCCGTGGAAAGCGCTTTTGCGGTGTCGCCAAGGAAAATGTAGATGCGGCTGCGCGCCGCCAACAGCCCCGCATGCTGCTTGTCACCGGGGAAGAGGTTTTCGGCAGCGATCAGGTCTGCCAATGCCGCGTCATATTGCTCGCTCAATACGTGCCAGCGGCTGCGGTTCTGCAAAGCCAGCACCTTGTAAGCAATCGCAAGTCCGGGCGAATCGTAATAGCGCGTGCAGGCCGCGATCCCGGCATCAGGACTTGCCGCGGTCAGACAATCCTGCCGGAGATCTTCGCTGTGCGCGGTGCCAACCAAGGCCGCACTGACGGACAAGAATGCAATCAGGCAAACCAAATTGAATTTTGTTCGCATAACGGATCAATCCATTGGGCAAACACGAGATGAGGTCTATGGTGTAACTATTTGTTTTTATGGCACAAAATTCAGAAGTGGCGGTCCCAGCAGGAGTCGAACCTGCAACCCGCGGAGTAGAAATCCGCTACTCTATCCAGTTGAGCTATGGGACCGTCCGGCGCCCGGATCGCCTCGAAAGCCTTCATAGCACTGCCAATATGAAAAATCCGCTTTCCGGGAAAGCCCATCCCGAACCGATTTTACGGAGCCCGCGACAGAAACCAGACGGTGGATTGCTCCTGATCCGCCGGTAACAAGGCGCTCTGCCGGCAGCCAGTTTTTACTGACAGCCCAAGGGCATATCACCGTCATGTCGCACGCGACGTTTTCGTTGCTCCCAATGGATGCCTTGAGTCCGTCACCTTTTCGCGCATTTGCTCATCATCACGCGGCGTTCGTCGCGGCCCAT
>VAZG01000218.1 GCA_005885285.1 Alphaproteobacteria bacterium
CGGTGGGGATGAGCCATAGCCCCTCCCGTGTGCAAAACATGTCTTCTGCAGACTTCGGAAGGTTACCCGTTCCATACGCGGTTTGTTCGCGCACCAAGAGCGGCGGATTGACTTCGGTGTAGCCATGCTCGTTGGTGTGGAGGTCAAGCATGAACTGCCCGATCGCGCGCTCCATCCGGGCGAGCCCCTTCTTGAGCACGACAAAGCGCGCACCACTGAGTTTGGCGGCGGTCTCGAAGTCCATGAAGCCGAGCGCGCCACCGAGATCGTCATGCGCTTTTGGCGCGAAACCGTAGCTGCGGGCTTGGCCGAACACATGACGCTGCACGTTGCCGTGCTCGTCGGAGCCGTCAGGCACCTCGGGCAACGGCAGATTCGGGATCGCCGCAAGCAAGCCATTCAACCTGCCCTCAAGCTCTCTCGGCGTCTTCTCCAGTTCAGCTATAGCCGCCTTAAGCTGCGTAACCTCGATCATCAGATCTTCAGCACGCGCATCATCTTTTTTCTTTTTTGCTTCGCCGATTTCCTTTGAGGCTTCATTGCGGCGAGCTAGCGCCCTTTCCAGATGAGTTATCGCCCCGCGTCGGCCTTCGTCGATCGCCAGCAACGACGAGGACAATGGCGCAAGCCCACGCCGTTTCAGTCCGGCGTCGAAGGCTTCGGGATTGTCGCGGATCGATTTGATGTCGTGCATGATGGGTATTCCTGGGCGCGGTTCGCAAAACGCCAACGCATAACGTTTGCATTTAACGGTGCGCCTCCCCGTAGCACACTCGTCATCGCCCGCGAAAGCGGGTGATCCAGGTATTCCGGAGCAGTCAGCGATCAATCGAGAGGCCGCTGCGTACTGGATTCCCCGCTTCCGCGGGAATGACAGCGGTTGTGGCTGCAGAAGCCTATTCCGCCGGATTGGCGGCCGGCGGCGCGCCGGTCGAGGCCTGCGCGGATGCCGCCTTTTTCTCCACGATCCGTACGGCTATGATCGAGCCTTCGTAGAGCGCGAGCAGGGGAATGGCGAGCGAGGCCTGGCTCAGCACATCGGGGGGCGTCAATACGGCGGCGATGATGAAGGCGATGACGATGAAGTACCGGCGTTTGGAGCGCAACATCTGCGAGGTGACGATGCCGATCCGTCCCAACAGCGTCAGGATCACCGGCAACTGGAACGCGATGCCGAACGCGAAGATCAGCGACATCATCAACGACAGATATTCGCCGACCTTCGGCAATAGCTGGATTTCCGCGGTCTCGGGTCCGCCCAACTGCTGCATTCCGAGCGAGAACCGCACCAGCATCGGCAGCACGACAAAATACACCAGCATCGATCCCAACACGAAGAAAACCGGCGTTGCGATCAGATAAGGCAGGAACGCGCTGCGCTCATGCTTGTAGAGGCCGGGCGCGACGAATTTATAGATTTGTGTCGCCACGATCGGAAACGAAATGAAGCCGGCGCCGAACAGCGCGAGCTTCAGCTGGGTGATGAAATATTCGAGCAGCGCCGTGTAGATGAATTTTGAATTCTCCGGCCCCGCGACCCAGACGAACGGCCATACCAGCCAGTTGTAGATCTGCTTGGCAAAAAAGAAGCAGAGGATAAAGGCAACGCCAAACCCCAGCAGCGCCTTGATCAGCCGCGCGCGCAGCTCGATCAGATGGTCCATCAATGGCGCTTTGCTGGCCTCGATGTCGTCGGCGCTCATGACGCTTTGGCGTCCTTGAGTTCTTCAGTCGCCGGCGGCGAGAGGTTCACGGGCTCGGTTGCCGGATGAGCCTCGGCCTCAACGAAGGTTTGCGGCGTGGGTGCCTCCGGCGTTGTCGGGGAAACCGCCGCTTCAATTGAAGTCGCCGGCGGCTGGATCGCGGGCGTGGCCGGCGGCTCGAGCGCGGGCTTGTCGATCTCGCCGATATGCAGCGCGTCGCCGACGTCCTTTTGCAGCGAGGTCATGACGTTGCCGCTAGCCAATCCACTGGCCGCATCCCTGACCTCATCAAAGCTTTTCTTCAGGTCGGCCATTTCGGCCTCGCGCATCGCTTCCTGGAACTGACCCTGAAACTCGGCGGCCATCTTGCGCGCCTTGGCCATCCATTGCCCAACCATGCGCAGCACGCCCGGCAGTTCTTTCGGGCCGATGGCAATCAGCGCGACGACCGCGATGACGACCAGTTCACTCCACCCGATGTCGAACATGGAAAATTCCGCTCACGCGAGATTTGCCCCATTTCCCCGTGAAACAGGATTGGGCGCCGGCTCGCGTCTGCCTACCGGCCTTTGCTTCAGACAGCCTTGCTGCCGACGTCCGATCGCGCCGCCGTCGATGGCGCGGCGTTGTGATCGATCGACTTGACCGGCTCGGTCTTGTCGGCGGTTTTTTCGTCGTCCTGCATGCCCTTCTTGAAGGCCTTGATGCCTTGCGCGACGTCGCCCATCAGATCCGAAATCTTGCCGCGGCCGAACAGCAGCAGGACCACTGCGATCACCACGATCCAGTGCCAAATGCTAAGCGAACCCATCCTGCAACCCTCCAAACGGGCCGGCAGCCGGCCCAAGCTTTCTTCGAAAGTAGGCCCGCGGGGTGTCAAAAACAAGGACCTCGGCCGCGGCAAATCGCGGTCGGGCGTTACGTATTATTGCTAGTATTAACCGGAATAAATGGCGCTGCAGATTTAGCCTTTGTCGTCGCTTTCCGGCTCGACCGCGGGCGCCAGTGCCAGTTCCAGATCGCCGATTTCGAGCGGATCCTCGTCCTCGCGCAACGCAGGGTCGTCCGACGGCGTCGGCACGCTGAAGCCCGTGGGCAGCCGCGAATCCAACAGCCCCGTTCCCTTCAGTTCCTCCAATCCCGGCAGATCGGACAGCGCTTCCAGACTGAACTGCGACAGGAAGGCTTCGGTGGTTCCAAAGGTCAGCGGCCGGCCCGGCGTCTTGCGACGGCCGCGCGGCCTGATCCAGCCGGTCTCGAGCAGCACGTCGAGTGTTCCCTTGGATGTGATCACGCCGCGGATTTCCTCGATCTCGGCGCGCGTGACTGGCTGATGATAGGCGATGATCGCCAGCACCTCAATCGCCGCGCGCGACAGCCGCCGCGTCTCGGTGGTTTCGCGCGTCATCAGCCAGGCCAGGTCGCCTGCCGTACGAAACGTCCATTTATTGGCGATGCGCACCAGATTGACGCCGCGCGTGGCGTATTCCGCCTGCAATTGAGCTAACGCAGCCTTGATGTCGACGCCA
>VAZG01000219.1 GCA_005885285.1 Alphaproteobacteria bacterium
CGGGCGCTGGAACAAGCTCGCGCTGCTCGGCGGCATCTACGTTTTCCGGTCGCTCGCGCTCGGCTGGTACTTCATGCTGCCGCCGACGCCGGCCACCACATTGTTGTTCGGCGCGATCATGGGATTCTTGTGGCTCGGCGTCGGGCCGCTGGTCGCGGGCGCCGTCGCCGAGTTGTTCGGGCTGCAATGGCAAGCCATGATCCAGGGCCTTGCTTTCATGAGCCACCAGCTCGGCAGCTTCTTAGGCGCCTATGGCGGCGGGCTGATCTACGACGCGCTCGGCTCCTACAACATGGCCTGGCGCATCGGCGTCGCCGTCGGGCTCGCGGCAGGAATTATCCAGGTTGCGTTCGCGCTGATCCGGCCGACCACTTCGCCGCCACCGGTGCTGCGAACGGCGTGAGCCGACCAAACAAAAACGGGGCCGCAAGGCCCCGTCGCAGTCAATAGTATTCCGCGCTTGTTACTTGATTTTGGACTCGCGGAATTCGACGTGCTTGCGCGCAACCGGGTCGTACTTCTTCTTGACCAGCTTGTCGGTCATGGTGCGTGAATTCTTCTTGGCGACGTAATAGAAGCCGGTATCCGCCGAGGAAACGAGCTTGACCTTGATGGTGACCGCTTTGGCCATGTCGAGAAACCCTTGGATTGTCGAGAAATAAAGCGCCGGCCCATCATCGGCGGCGCATTTGCCGCGCAACCTAGCTTCTGAAAGCCTAAAGTCAAGGTTCTGGGCAGAAATAACCGGCCAAATCCGGCTATTTAACCCTCGAAGAAGCGGTTTTTCGGTCTCGGCAGCCCGAGATTTTCCCGCAGCGTCCCGCCTTCATACTCTTTGCGAAAAATTCCGCGCTGCTGCAATTCCGGCACCACCTTGTCGACGAAATCATCAAGACCCGCGGGCAGGAACGGGAACATGATGTTGAACCCGTCGCTGCCGTTGCTCGTCAGCCATTCCTCCATCTGGTCGGCAATCCCCTTTGCCGTGCCGATAAAGGAAAGCCCGCCATAGCCGCCGACGCGCTGTGCGAGCTGGCGCACCGTCAGCTTGTCGCGCGCGGCTAGATCAACAAGCCGCTGGCGGCCGCTCTTCGACGCATTGGTTTCGGGGATCGGCGGCAACTGCCCGTCCGGATCAAAGCCGGATGCGTCGGTGCCGAGGATGACCGATAGCGAGGCGATCGCGCTGTCGTAATGCACTCTGCTGTCGAGCAGTGCGCGCTTTTCTTTTGCCTCGTCGGTGCTGTCGCCGACCACGACGAAGGCGCCTGGCAGGATTTTCAGATGCTCGGGGTTGCGGCCGACTTTCTGCATGCGACCCTTGATGTCGGCATAGAGCTTTTGCCCGTCGGCGAGGCTGCCGCCGCCGGTGAACACGGCCTCCGCCGTCTCCGCCGCAAGCTGCCGGCCGTCGTCCGACGCGCCGGCCTGCACGATCACCGGCCAGCCCTGTACCGGGCGGGCGATGTTGAGGGGGCCGCGCACTTTCAGATATTTGCCCTTGTGATTAAGCACGCGCATTTTCGCCGGATCGAAATAGAGACCCGCTTCGACGTCGCGCACAAACGCGTCGTCGGCAAAGGAATCCCATAAGCCCGTCACGACGTCGTAGAACTCGCGCGCCCGCTTGTAGCGCTCGGCGTGCTCCATGTGGTCTTCCAATCCGAAATTCAGCGCGGCATCCGGATTCGAGGTGGTGACGATGTTCCAGCCCGCCCGCCCGCCCGAGATGTGGTCGAGCGAAGCAAAGCGGCGGGCGACATGATAGGGCTCGTCAAAAGTGGTCGAACCGGTCGCGATCAGCCCGATATGTTCGGTCGCTCCCGCGAGCGCCGACAACAGCGTGAACGGCTCGAACGAAGTCACGGTGTGGCTGCGCTTCAAGGCATTGATAGGCATGTTCAGCACGGCCAGGTGGTCGGCCATGAAGAAGGCGTCGAATTTGCCGGCCTCGAGTTTCCGGATGAGCTGCCTGATATGGGCAAAATTGAAATTGGCGTCCGGCCAGGCGCCGGGATAGCGCCAGGCGCCGGTGTGAATAGAGACCGGGCGCATGAAGGCGCCGAGCTTGAGTTGACGCTGTGGCATTGCCCCGTTCCGTGCGGTTGTTGTTGGAGAAAGACATAGGCACGAAGCGCGGCTGTGCCATCACGTGGACCTGAGAAGAATTTTGCGAATTAAATGATTTTAGGAGGACGTTTCCATGTATCGTGTATTTTGTCAGCGGCGCGGGTTACCGCGTCCGGACCTTTCGTAACCCGGCCGCATTGAGGGGCGCATGGGTTTTATAGCAAGGCTATTTCTTGTCGCAGGATTTCTGTTCGCGACGATGCTCTGTTCTGGGGCGACGGCACAGGCCCAGATTGTCGCCATCGGCGCCAGCAACGTTGCCGGCAAAGGCGTCAGCAGTTCGGATGCCTGGCCGGCGCAACTGGAAGGCATGCTCGCAGCAAAGGGTCGAAACGTTCACGTGAGCAACGCCGGAATATCCGGCGATACCAATGCGGGAATGCTGGCCCGGCTTGATTCCGCGGTCCCCCAAGGGACGAAGATCGTGCTTCTCGATCAACACGGCGGCGGCTGGAATGCGAGGCGCTTCGGTAAGGGGGACCAGAGCGCGGAATTGGCGGCGATCCAGGCGCGGCTTCGCAGCCGCGGCATCAGAGTTATTCCGATGTGGTGGAATCCGGTCTTGCGCAGCTATCTGCAGCCGGACGGCATTCACTTCACCGCGGAGGGGCACCGGCTGGTTGCAAGCAAAATGCTGCCCTCGGTCATGGGCGCTGTTCACTGAGAATGCGCCCGCGATACGGGAAGGGGCAGCGTTACACCCCCAGCACGTCCTTCTGCATCTTGCCGCCGTAGAAATGAAAGAACGGCACCGGCGCGTCGTGGCGCAATGGTCCAAAGGCAAGCCGCCGTTCCAACTCTCCCAGAACGTTCTTGGTCATCGGATGCAAATCGGCCAATGGCTTTGATCCGATTTCGACCCAGACCAGCTCGACGAGCTCGGCGTCGGGATGGATCACGCCCTCGATCCGATGCGTGATGGCGGAGGCGTCCGCGGTGAAGAAGCGGGTATCGAAGCGCCGCACACGGCCTGGCGGGGTGATCGCGCGCGCGATCAGGAACAGTCCGGACGGGTCAGGCAGCAGGCCGGCATCGGAAAAAGGTTTCCACGCGCCTTCGAGTTTTGGCGCGGCGTCATTGGCCTTGCGGCCGAGGCAGAGGCCGGTTTCCTCGCAGGCCTCGCGGATCGCGGCAACCGCGAGCGACTTCGCGCGCGAGGCCGTGATCTTCGGGCTGCCCTTCAGGAGGCTGATTTCGAGCTCTTTCGGGATCGAGGCCGCCACCGGCACGCGGTTGTCGGATTTGTCGACGCGGCCGCCGGGAAAGACGAACTTGCCGGGCATGAACACCACCTTGTCGTGGCGCCTGCCGACCAGAACTTTGGGGATG
>VAZG01000220.1 GCA_005885285.1 Alphaproteobacteria bacterium
AGGCGCCGAGCGCGCGCATCGCAGATATCCGAAGCGGCATCTCCGGAATGAAGTGATGCACCACATGGGCGTTGGGGAATGTGTAGATCGGGATCGCATTGCGATCGCCGCCGCCTTCCGGCAATGGAATAGGCTTCGGCGCCGGCACCGCGAAGGGTTGGGCCATATGCTGGGCCGCCAGCATGCAGCCGGCGCCGCCCGGCCGCATCGAATGGGTATTGCTCCAGACCTCGAAGTTCCAGTCCGCGATCTTGCCGTCCTCGTCGAGCGAGGCCTTCAGCTTCGTCACCATGGCCGGGCCGTACGGCTCCCAGGAATGTTCCTGCTCGCGCGTCCATTGCACGCGCACGGGCACGCCGGGCATCGCGTGCGCGATCAGCGCCGCATCCGCCGCGGCATCGTCGGCGCCGTTATGGCCATAGCAACCGGAGCCCTCGACATGGATCAGGTGGACACTCGCCGGCGGCATCTTCAGCATCTGCGCAATGCCCTGACGGTCCGGATAGACGCCTTGCGTGTGGGTCCACACCGTCATTGCGCCGTCCGTGAATTGCGCGACCGCGCAGGACGGCCCGACCGATCCATGTGATTGATAAGGCCGCGTGTAGCTGGCTTCGATCGTCTTGCGCCCGACGACCGCCGGATTGCTGCGTTCAAAGATCGTCGAATCTTGCGATGGAAGGTTGGTGAGGACATTAGCCAGATCGTCCTGCTTCGGCAGCTGTGCCGTCTCCTTCCACTTGGCCGCCGCGGCAAGCGCGTTCATCGCCTTGACCGCCAGAAATTCCTTGCCCGCGACCACGGCGAGGAAATTGCCATCGCGCACGACCTTGACGACGCCAGGCATTTTTTCGATCGTCGACGTATCGTAATCGATCAGTTCCGCGCCATAGCCCGGCGGCCGCACGATCCGCGCATGCACCATGCCCGGCAGCCGCATATCCTGAACATAGGCGGCACCCCCGGTCACCTTGGCCGGAACATCGACTCGCGGCACCGCCTGGCCCATCACCTTGAACGTCGATGGATCCTTTAGTCTGGAGTTGGCCTGCGCCTGCACGTGCAGCACGTCGGCCGCGACCAATTCACCATAGCTCAGCCGCCGTCCGTTCGGCGAGATCACCGCACCATCTTCGGTTCGCAGATTCTCCGCGGGCAGTTCGAGACGTTTTGCGGCCTCTGCTATCAAGAGCCCGCGCACCTGCGCGGCGACATTCTGGATCGCGGTGCCGCTGTCCTGCATCGAATGGCTGCCGGAGGTGTAGCCTTCGTTAGCGGTAAGGTTCGTGTCGGCCGTGACGACCTTCAGCGAAGCAAAGGGAACATCAAGCTCTTCAGCCGCGATCTGCTGAAAGGCAGTCTTAAATCCCTGACCAAGTTCGGCCTTGCCGGTGAACACCGTGATCGAGCCGTCGGCATCGATCCTTATCCAGGAATCGAGATAGGGCGTCGTCGCAAGGCTACCCGGGGGTTTTGGCGCCGGTGTTGCAGCTGGCGCGGCCTGGTCCTGCGCGAAAGCGCCGGTGAGCGAGAAGCTGACGATGAGCGCGCCACCGCCCGCGAGCACGCGGCGGCGATCAAGAATGACGGGCGCGTTCATGGCACGCTCCCTTGGTTGCCAGGCGATAATTCGGCGGTGTCCATCAGCCGCGCGGCGCGGCGCACGGCGCGCAGGATGCGCATATGGGTGCCGCAGCGGCACAGATTCTGTTGCAGCTCGGTGCGTATCTCTTCATCGGTCGGCTTTGAATTTTTCTGCAACAGCGCCTGGGCTCGCATCATCATTCCGGCGATGCAATAGCCGCATTGCGCGGCCTGCTCTTCCATGAAAGCGCGCTGGATCGGCGCCGGCTCGGATATCGTCCCTAAGCCTTCGAGCGTCGTCACCTGCTTGCCCTCGAGCAAGAGCAGCGGCGTCACGCAGGACAGCACGGCCTTGCCGTCGACAATCACAGTGCAGGAGCCGCACTGGCCGAGCCCACAACCGAATTTGGCGGCGTTGAGCTTGAGATCGTCGCGCAGCACATAAAGCAGCGGCGTATCCGGATCGGCGTCGACCTGATGTGTCAGACCATTGATCTTCAATGTCATCATGGCTTGTCTCGCTGGCTTGCATCGGCCGGCGCATTGCGCGGCCCCGCCGAGGTCTGGAGAAAAACGGTCTGCGTGCGGCGCGCGTCCTCGACGGTCTTTTCAACGCCGCTCCACGGCGCCTGGTTGCCAAAGCGGGTCCTCAGGAAATTCAGCAACGCGGCGATCTGCGTGTCGCTCATGCTGTCGGCGAAGCCCGGCATGATCGGGCTGCGCTCGCCTTCGACGGGACGAACGCCTGACAGCACGATGTTGGCGAGGTTGCGCGGATCGGGGCTTGCGATCGCGGTCGACAGACCAAGGTTGATTCCGCCATACGGCGGTGGCCGGCCGCCCTCGTGGCAGCTCGCGCAGGCCGCGGCATAGATAGACGCCCCGACCGCATTGGCCTGAGGCGCCGCCGCGGCACCCGATTTCGCCTGCGCCAAGGCCGCCTCGCCCTGCCGCTTGCGGTCCGGCGTCGGCGTGCCGAGCACATCGGCCATATAGACTGCGATAGCGCGGACGTCGCTCGAGGGGACAGAGGAAAGATTGCTCACCACCTGCGCCATCGGCCCGCGCGCGGTGCCGTGATCGGGATGCCAGCCATCGCGCAAATAGGAAAATAGCGCTTCCGCATCCCAAGGCACCGGCGATGGAGATTGCGCGTTGATCGGATAGGCCTGCCAGTTGTCGACGTCGCCGCCGGCAAATGACGCGCTGGCGCGTTCCGCACCAAGTGCGTTGCGCGGCGTATGGCAGGCGCCGCAATGCGCGAGCCCCTCGACCAGATAGGCGCCGCGATTCCATTCCGCGCTCTTGGTGCTGTCCGGACGGTAACTGCCGGGATG
>VAZG01000221.1 GCA_005885285.1 Alphaproteobacteria bacterium
ACTTGGCGGTCCGTGAGTGTTCGGGGACGTCCGATCGTGCTTTTCATGATCGGCTCCTGAAGCTGGCACAGGCGACGTTGCCTGCGCTCCGGGCGCCTCACGCCGGATCGCAGCCGTCGCAGGCCGCGCGTAGCGCGCTTGCAAGCACGGCCGGAACCGGCCGTGCGCCGGCCTGGACGGCCAGAGACGGCGTGATAGGGTGGGAAGCGCAGGCAACAGCCCGCCGCTCAAGGCCTCGGGAGTCTTAACGCGGGACTGACCAGAGGAGATCGCGCCCTGGAGTCGCGCGGATTTGCCACGACCGCACCGGGCGCGATTGCGCCAAGAACTGCGCGGGCTACATATCAGATAAGTCCCGCTTCGGCGAAAGAGTAAATGGGGTCTGCCACTATCAGGTGATCTAACAGGGGCACCTCGATGCAATTCAGCGCCGTGACCAGGGCTCGGGTGATCAACTCGTCCGCGGCGGACGGGGTGGACTGACCTGACACGTGGTTGTGAAACGCAATGGCAGCTGAGGCACCGTGGCGCAAGACCGTCTTCACCACCTCTCGGGGGTGGACGGACGCGCGATCGATCGTGCCGTGGAAGAGATCCTCTACGGCGATCAAGCGTCGGCGTGTGTCAAGCAAGATGAGCCCGAAAATCTCCCGATCGCAGCCGGCGAGCCGCATGCGCAGGAACTCGCGCGTGAGTGCAGGAGAAGTCAGGACGGGGGAGCCGGTTCGATAGCGCTGCGCGAGGAGCGCTTTCGCGCGGTCGAGGACATCGGAGGCTTGCGCCTCGCGAAAACCGGAACTGTCGCGAACGTAGAGCGTGGTCATGGCGAGCACCTGTGAGTGAATTTGGGGCGGGATTGCCCGGTGCCCGCGCCTCACGCCGCAGCGGAGCCGTCAATGATCGAAGACCGCCGCAGGCGGCGCGCGATTCCTGCGCGCGTCATTGACGGCGAGAACGGCGTGGTACCCTCAAAGGGCACCAGCAAGCCCGCCCCTTCTGCGCTCGGGCTTACTTCCTCCGTGCCGAAAGAGAAATCACGGTCGGCATCTCGATGTTCGGTGCGGCATGCCCGAGAGCGTTGAACTGCTCCGGGTTCAGGAACATTACCGAGCAGCCTGAGCAGGCGTAGAAGGAGGTCGTGTAGAGCGCACCGCTCTTGCGCTTCACGGTCACGATGTGCCAGCGATCGAAGCTACAGATCCGGCAACGCCATTGGCCCGTGGTTCTCCCCATTGCGCACCAAGCCTAACGAACCTCTCTCCCGCAGGTGAATCCAGTACCGCTGGAACGGAACCACTGGATAAGTGCGTCCCCCCGGTGCGCAGACTAAAATCCGTTTCCCTGACCGCGATCGACCCGGAGAAATTCCATGGCCTTCTCGCTCTATGCCGCTACCCCTCCTATCAACAGATCCTCGGGTCGGTTTCAGGACTCCTGGTCAAGGCGGAGGCCTTCTGCGCGGAGAAGAGCATCAACCACGACTAGATCATTCAAGCGCGGCTGGCCCCGGATATGTTGCCCTTTGCCTACCAGGTGAAGTCGACCACGGTGCACTCGCTTGGTGCGATCGAAGGGCTGCGGCGCGGGACTTTCTCGCCCGATATGACTCCCCCTCCGGAGACCTTTGCGGCACTCAAGGTACGGACCGCGGAGACGCTTAGTGCGCTCGAAAAAATTGAGCCGGCCGAGATCGATTCCTTCATCGGGCGTGATATGTCCTTCGTCCGCGGTGAGCATCGCCTCGACTTCACGGCCGAGAATTTCCTCTTGTCATTCTCACAGCCGAATTTCTACTTTCACGCCGCCACGACCTACGGGATTCTGCGCTGGAAGGGCGTGCAGATCGGCAAGCGAGATTTCACGGGCAGGCTTCGCCTGAAGAGGTGAGTGTTCACCTCGGGCATTGCACAGGGGCTCGGTTGTCCCGAGCGGAGTCGCCACAATGGCTACCACCCTTTCTCTACGGCGCCTCTGGACAATCTATAAGCGAACGGCAGTCACGCGAGCCTTGAGCAAGCGCGAGATGGCCAACATTCAGTTGGCTTTCTACAGCGGCGCACGCGGGGTTCTGAAGGTCTTCGCGCACCTGATCGAGCACGGCGACTACGAGGAGCTGCACGAAACGATCAACCGGCACGGGCGACAGATCGAGAGGATGCGATCTCGGCGGCCGGGGGCGAAAGGCCATTGACCCCGAAACCGCGAAAAGCCCCGGCATTCGTCACACCCATGGCGGCGCTGGCCGTCAAGAAGTTGCCGGACGGCGACGACTGGCTCTACGAGCTGAAGTGGGACGGCTATCGCGCGTTATTGATCAAGGATGGCGAGGACGTCCAAATCCGCTCCCGGAACGACAAGGACTTGACCGCGATGTATCCCGGCATTGCTGCCGCGGGCCGACGCCAGAAGATCAAGCAGATTGTGCTCGACGGGGAGCTCGTGGCGCTCGGCGAGGACGGCCGGCCGTCGTTCCAGGCCCTCCAGCATCGAAGCTCTCATCAAAAGCACCAAATCGTCTTTTACGCCTTCGATGTGCTCTATGCGGACGGGCAGGACTTGACGGGCGAGCGCCTGGACGTCCGGAGGGCGCGGTTGCCCGCTCTCGTGAGCACCGATGCGGTGCTGCGTCTGTCACAGGACCTGCCTGGCAGCGCTGCCGATATCGTGAAGGCGCTTCGAGCCGCGGGCGTTGAGGGTGTGATCGCCAAGCGCAAAGACTCCACCTATCAGCCTGGAGAGCGTTCCAACGAGTGGCTGAAATTGAAGCTCGAACGGCAGCAGGAATTTGTGATCGGCGGCTATCGGCCCGATGGTGCGAACGGTCTCGATGCGCTGCTGGTCGGATACTACGAGGGCAAGGAGTTACGCTTCGCCGGAAAGGTGCGCGCGGGTCTCGTCCTGCATGTTCGTCGCGAGCTTCTCGGCAAGCTGAAGCCGCTGCAGGTTCAAGAGTGCCCATTTGCCAATCTTCCGGACACGGATGTCGGGCGTTGGGGCGGTGGCATCACGGCGGATCAAATGCGCCAGATGCACTGGACGAAGCCGCAGCTCGTGGTGCAAATCAG